>JANMBJ010000071.1:0-8920 GCA_031360335.1 Candidatus Nanopelagicales bacterium | reverse complement strand
GTGTTCGGGGCCGGGCTCGGGTCCTGGGACGTCGCGATGAACATCCAGGGCTCGTTCGTCGACCGCTCGCTGCAGCGTGACTACATGCCGCGCTATCACGCGTGCTGGAGCGTCGGCCTCGGGATCGGCACGGCCTTCGGTGCCCTGTCGGCGCGTGCCGACATCTCGCTCCCGGTGCAGTTCACCGTGGCGGCAGTCGTCGCCGCAGGTGGCGCTGTCGCGATTGTCGCGCGGTGGTACGTGGACGACCGCGAGGAGCACCCTGAGCCCGCAGCCGTCGGTGCTGACGGCACCGCTCGACCCAGCGGCACCAGCCGGCTGTTCACCCGTCGCATCGTCCTCATCGGCGTCATCACGCTGTGCGGCACCCTCCTCGAGGGATCGGCCGCGGACTGGTTGTCGCTGTTCCTCACCGACGACCGCGACCTCGCCGCCAGCACGGCCGCGCTCGGCTACGCGGTCTTCGCCGTCTTCATGGCCGCGAGCCGCTTCGCCGGCACCCCGGTCATCAGTCGGCTGGGCAGGTCCCTCGCGATCCGGATCGCTGGCGTCCTCGCCGCTCTCGGCGTGGCGGCGACTCTCACGCTGCCCTCCTTCCCGGGAATCCTTGTGGGAGTTGCTTTCTGGGCGATCGGCACCGCACTCGTGTTCCCTGCCGCGATGAGCTCCGGTGGCGAGCAGCCGGGACGCGCGGCTGACGCGATCGCGACCGTCTCCACGATCGGCTACGGCGGGTTCCTCATCGGACCACCACTCATCGGGCTGCTCGCCCAGCAGATCGGCATCGGCCACGCGCTGTGGATCCTGCCCGCACTCGGTGCCGGCGTCACCCTGCTCGCGCCCGTGGTCGCACCGCCGCACGCGCGCCAGCTCTCCGCGCAGCCCTAGCCGCGACCGGGCGTTCCGGGACGACGTCAGCCTTGCGAGTGTGGGTCAGGCGAGGTCTCTCGGGAAGCTGCGCTCCCAGGCTCGCTCGCCGATCACGGCGTCACCTTCGCGCGCGACGAGCCGGATCGTGACGTCATAGGTCCGCGGCCCCGCGTACACCTCGAGGATCGAGCGCACGTGGCACCCGACAGGTTCGCCTGTGCCGTCGTCGGCGAACCGCAGGGTGAACGAGACGTCCGAGGTCGCGACCTGGGCGAAGGTGCGCGTCGACACCTGTACACGGCCGGCGTAGTGCTCGACGACACTGCCGTAGGGCGCGTCGTAGGTGGATCCGTGGTCGATGATGCAGGCTGTCATGCGGTTGAGCACGTCACGCTCGATGCGCCAGACGACGCCGTGCGCGTCTTCGCCCGAGGTTGGGTCACCGGGCGAGAACACAGGCGGCGCAGGCGATCCCGCCGCGTCGTACGCCGGGAGCTGGAGAACAACGCTGCGCACGGTCAGCGTCACCGGCTCCGGAGGTGCCGACGTGTTGGGCCAGTCCGCACCTGCGACCGAGAGACGCAGGAGGTGACTCGGACGCCACTGCCACGCTGTCGCCTCGAGCTCCACCTCGACGTCGTAGGCCTGACCCGGCACGAGTGCCTCAGCGTGGTCCATCCCCGAACGTCGGGTGAGGTTGAGGACGCCGCGTGTCACCAGGGTCGACGTGCCGTCTGCGGAGACGTCGGTGAGCCTGACCGCCACGGTCGCGATCGGCGCGGACGCCGACACCGACAGCAGCACCCGCGGGTTGCCGGCGATCTCGAGCCCCTCGGGATCGAGGTCCCAGGTCAGCGAGTCGGCGTCGTCGTGCCTCTGGTCGAGCGGCTGTCCGTAGGGCAGGTGACCGGCACACGAGATCCATGCCGCTGTGCCCACGTCGGACTTCACGACGTAGGGCATCTTGCCCGGCAGCGTGTATTCGACCCACGAGGAACGGTCGCTGGGCCAGGAGTCGGCGCGCCACACGCCGGGGACCTCGTCGAGGTCCGGTGCCGGCTTGTGCGAGGCACGGGAGTACCACACGGCCTCCGGCTCGGCCTCGATCCCGTTGTCGACGCCACGCAGCCAGCGGTCCCACCAGCGCACCATCTCGGGCACGAGGTCGATCCGCGGACCTGGCAGCGACGACGACGTCGCCGCGTGCGACCACGGGCCGGCGAGCAACCGCCGCGGAGTTCCGTTCTCGCGCAACCGCTCCATCGTGCGGAAGGTGTTGTTGCGATAGCCGTCGGCCCACCCGGCGACGATCATCGTCGGGCACTCGATCCGGTCGTAGTCCGGGCGCACCGACCCGTGCTGCCAGTAGGCGTCTCGCCTCGGGTGGGACAGCCACGTGAACAGCCAGGGCTCGTGCTCCGCGATCCGCGCCTGCCACTCGTCGCGCCAGGCGGGGCCGAACACCGACGGCACCGGCGGCAGCGCGTTCATCGGCGTCATGTAGTGGCAATAGTCGACGAGGTCGATCCACTTCCGCAGCCCGCCCATGAGGTGCACGTCGTCGGTGTAGCGGTCGTCGGTCGCATAGATCGCGATGATCGCCTTGAGCTCGGCCGGTCGTTCGCACGCCATCTGCAACGAGTTGAAACCGCTGTAGGACGTGCCGTACATCCCGATGTTGCCGTCGCACCAGGGCTGCGCGGCAAGCCACGTCAGGACCTCGGCGAGATCGCTTTGCTCCTGCGAGGGGTATTCGTCGGTCGCACGACCGCCGCTGCTGCCCGTGCCGCGCAGGTCCAGGCGCGCGACGGCGTACGCATGCTCGTCGCGCAGCCGGACGTACTCCGGGCGGTAGGACGACGTCATGTCGTCCTTGCGATAGGGCAGCGCCTCGAGGATGCACGGCTGCGCTCCCAAAGACACGTCCGGCAGATAGAGCGTGACGGCCAGGAACACGCCGTCGGTCATCGGCACCCACGCGTCGACCTTCGTGCCCGTGAGGATCTGCCGCACCGCGCCGGCATCGACACCGGTCTCGACCGCACCGCTGTCTGCGCTCTCAGCCGGCTGCTCGCTCGCAGCCAGGTGCTCGGTCGTCCCCAGGCGCGCGCTCGCCTCGGCTGGCTCGTCCGCCGCAAAGACGGCGTTCTCGGTGACAGGCTCGGGCATCGGCTCGGTCACAGGTGTCGTCCTTCCGCCAGGATCCGGCGTACGGCCTCCACAGGCAGTGCCGGGATGGTGCGTGCCTCGCGGCCGGTGACATCGTGCGCGGCCAGCATCGAGGCCAGGACGGCCTCCTCGCTCGCGTCGACGACGGCTTCGAAGTACTCGTTGAGATCTCGACCGGTGAACGGCACTCCTGAAGGTGCGCTGTCGCGCGGTGCACGCAGGCCGAGAGCTGCGGCGAGGAAGATCTCGCCCGATCCGTGCGTGGCCACCGAACCGGTGCGAGCGAGACCGAGGCCGACCCGGCGCGCCAGCCGCTCGCAGCCGCTGTGGTCGATCGGCGCATCAGTGACCACGACGCCGAGACACGATCCTGCCGGGGGTGGCTCGACATGTGCCGGGCGACCCAGTGCTCGTCCGACGGCGACACCGTCGATCGTGAGGCGTTGCCAGGATCCGAAGTTGGTGAGCAGCACGACACCGACCACGTGCCCGTCGGACAGCACCCGCGAGGAGGTGCCGATGCCGCCCTTGTGGTCGAAGACCGACATCCCCGTACCCGCCCCGACCGCACCCTGCTCGGGAGGTGTCGTCGACCCGGCGGATGCCCGCGCAGCGGCGAGCGCGGCCGCCACGTGCTCGTCGGTCACGTGCATGTTGCGGGGATCGTTGAGCCAGCTGTCGTCGCACTCGCCCACCGCGGGGATGATGACGTCGTCGACCCCGATCCGTACCTGCTCCGACATCAGCAGGCGTCACGCGGCGTCATATACTCGTCCGACCTGCATGGTCGAGGTGAGGAATACCGGTGTCTCGAGCAGCCCCCACTCGTCGACCTGGCTGCGTGCGGTGAGCTCACCGGCACCGTTGAGCACGGAGACGCCGGCGACCACCGGGTGCGACCAGGCGTCGCCGCCGAAGTCGATGACCGTGACCCCGGTGCGAGCCACGCCACGCCCGAACGGCGGGGGCACGTCGTCGTAGACCACGGTGCTGTGCCCGAGCCCCACCCCCGGCACATCGACCACCGAGTTGGTCGGCCCCGTCGCCAGCACCCCGATCCTGACCCCCAGATCAGCAAGCGATGCCATCCCCTGATCCTGCCCCAGCCAACCCCGTCCCAGCAGCCAACTCGCCCACCCAGGTCGAACCTGTGGGTTTCGGATGAATGTGCCCTGACGTGCGCCTATGGCACGTCAGGGCACATTCATCCGGAAAGGTTTGTCATGCTGCTGGGATGGGACGGGCGGTCGTGGTTCGGGGTGGGGCGTGCTTGTTGCATGTGCCGGGTGCGGAGATCTGGGTGGGGGTACGTACTCCGGGGACAGAGGTGGCAGCGCGGGCGGAGCGGATCGAGGAGGTGCTGCGCGCATCGGCGTACGACGTCCGCGAGGCGGTCGCGCACGACGACGACGTGCTGCTGCGCGTGCACGACCCGCGGCTCGTGGAGCACCTGCGCACCGTCTACGACCGCTGGTTGGCCTCGCCGATCCCGGGGCTCGTGGGCCAGGACCGCGTGGTGCCCTACCTCATGCCTACGGCCGGGATGCTCGACGGGCTGCCCGAGCGCGAGCCGGTCGCGGTGCACGCCGCCGCCGGACGCTACTGCTACGACACGATGACGCTGGTCGGCCCCGGCACGTGGGAAGCGGCGCGCGGCGCCGTCGACGTCACCCTCACCGCTGTCGACACGGTCGTCGCGGGCGAGGCCCTCGCCTACGCACTCGTGCGTCCGCCGGGTCACCACGTGACGAAGGCGGCGTACGGCGGGTCTTGCTATCTCAACAACGCTGCTGTCGCGGCGCAGGCGCTGCGCGACGCCGGCCACGACCGGGTCGCAGTCGTCGACCTCGACGCCCACCACGGCAACGGCACGCAGGCGATCTTCTACGACCGCGCCGATGTCCACTACGGCTCGGTGCACGTAGATCCCGGTGCGGGCTGGTTCCCCCATTACGCCGGCTTCGGCGACGAGCGGGGCCGAGGCCGCGGCATCGGCGCCAACCTCAACATCGCCCTGCCCGAGGGCACCGGCGACGAGCGCTGGCTCGGGGGCGTCGACCACCTCGCCGACGCGGTGTCAGCCTTCGGCGCCTCAGCGCTCGTGGTGAGCCTGGGGGTCGACGCCGCGGCGACCGATCCCGAGTCGCCCCTGCAGATCGCCCACGAGGGGTACGAGGCAGCAGGACGTCGCCTCGCTGCGCTCGACCTCCCCACCGTGGCGGTGCAGGAGGGCGGCTATCACCTCGACACGATCGGCTCCCTCGTCGAGGTCACCCTCCGCGGCCTCGCCGCCCATTGACCGGTCGTACGAACCACCGCACGACCGTCGATGTGTGATGAGCACGGGGTATAGCCCGTCGTCCTCACACATCGACGGGCTGCTGGCGTGCCCAGGGGTCGTGAGACGGGGCCGTCGTCAGGTGGCCGCGACGCCGGCGTCTGCACGGATGCTGTCGGCTCGGCCACGCGCGACGGCGGCCGACGCGGCATCCCCGACGGCCGTCGACAGGGCGGCCTGCTTGAGCCAGGCGTAGGGGCTGCAGGGGTTGATGCCGAGGCGTTCGGAGAGCAGCACTCGGGCGAGGTCGTGGTTGCCGGACCGCAGCGCTGCCTCGAGCAGCGTGCGCTGCACGGCGTCGCGCTGCGCGTGGCTACCACCGAACCGCCGCACCGTGGAGCGGATCGGAACCAGCAGCTCGACCGTCCGGTCGTAGTCGCCGGTGCCGAACGCCAGGATCGCCCGGGCGACCGGGAGTCCCACCTCGCGTGCCATGGCGACGTTCGTGACGGTCGGGTCCGCGGCCTCTGCGACGTACCGGGCCCGGGCGTCGACGAGCCGCTCCGCGTCGCTGATGCGTCCTGCGCCGACGTACGACATCACGGCGTGCATGTCGTTGAACGAGTAGTGGGGCGTCACCATGGCCGAGTCCCACGACGCGGCGAGCGCCGTCCACCGAGGCGACTGGTCGCTGCCCTCGAGGTAGAGGCGCCACAGCAGCGCCGAGGCGTCGAGCATCTCCATCGCCAGACCCGCAGACTCGACGTTGTTGAGCACCGCGTCGTAGATCTCCAGCGGTCGGACGGTGTCACCCGCCTCGAGCAGGTAGAGGCAGTAGTGCCACCAGTTGTGGACGTTGAGGAAGTTCCCCTGCTGCCACGCGTCGGCGCGGGAGTCGTAGAAGCGTACGCCGCGGCCGAAGCCGCCCTGCATCTCGTAGGTGTGCGCGACGGCGTGCATGCCCCACACGTCTTCGGGGTCTCGCTCGACGGCCTCGAGACCGACCTCCTCCGACCGCGTGTAGAGACCGCTCTCCTCCAGCCCGAACGCGTACATCCCCAGCACCACGGCGTAGTGCGGGTCGGCGGCCGACCACGCGCTGAGGGCACCGCCGACGCGGTCGCGCAGGGCAACGGCATCGGCGGTGAAGAAGTCGACCTGATGACCCACGGCGAGCGCGAGCGCGTCCCTCGGATGATCACGTGTCAGGTCGCGGAGGATCGTCCCGCCCGTCGTGAGATCACCGCGCACGAGTGCGTGCGCAGCGGCGACATGCTGTCGCTCGCGCGGGTTGAGCAAGCCGGGGTCGAGCGACGCCTCGTAGGCGTCGAGCGACTGTCGCGCCGCATCGGCGTCAGCGGGCTCGGTCCCGAGGATGCCGAGGTAGGCCGACATCGCCTGCGCCATGGCGAAGGTCGGGTCGCGGTCGAGCGCGTCGCCGAGGCTGTCGCCCACCGCTGGCCGGAAGTGCAGGAGGTGGTCGACGGCCTCGTCGAAGGCGGTCTGCGCGTCGTGGCTCGCGACGGTCAGGAGATTCCCGTGCTGGTCGGCGCCCATGTGCCCTCCTCGGCCGTTCTCGTCTCCCCTACGGATCCTGCCGCACCGCGGGCGCTGCGTCGACGGTCCGCGTCTGCCGACCGTCGATGGGTGACGTCCCGGGGTCGGTTCGGGGTCGGTTCCGGGTCGGTTCAGGGTGCAAACCGCTCGCGCGCGCACGGGTGCAGGGACAAGGTGGAGGCATGACCAACACAGCACATGCGATGCTCGGCGCCATCGCCTCAGGCGGCTCGGTCGGCCAGCCGATCGAGGTCGCCGCACTCACCAAGCGGTTCGGCTCCGTACTCGCCGTCGACGACCTCAGCTTCACCGTCGCCCCCGGGCGCGTCACCGGATTCCTCGGCCCGAACGGCGCCGGCAAGACCACGACCCTGCGCTGCCTGCTCGGACTCGTCGCACCGACCTCGGGGTCCGCGACCATCGGCGGCAAGCGCTATGACCACATCGGTACGCCGATCCGCACCGTCGGCTCGGCGCTGGAAGCCACGGGATTTCACCCTGGCCGCAGCGCGATCAACCACCTGCGCATCATCGCTCGCGCCGGCGGCGTCGACGAGCGACGGGCCGACGTGACCCTCTCGCTCGTCGGGCTCACCGACTCCGCGGGCCGGTCGGTCGGCGGATTCAGCCTCGGCATGCGCCAGCGGCTCCAGCTCGCCGCCGCCCTGCTCGGTGACCCCGGGGTGCTCGTGCTCGACGAGCCCGCGAACGGTCTCGACCCCGAGGGCATCGCCTGGCTCCGGTCCTTCCTGCGGCACCTCGCGGGCGAAGGCCGCACCGTGCTCGTCTCCAGCCACGTCCTCTCCGAGGTCGAGCAGACCGTCGACGACGTCGTCATCATCGCCCGCGGGCACCTGGTGCGCGCGTGCCCGTTGACCGACCTCACCGAGGCCTCCCACGGCGTCGTCGTACGCACCCCCCAGAGCGACCAGCTGACCGCTGCCCTGACGGCTGCGCCGGGAGTCACGGTCGTGGGCCAGGCCGACGGACGCCTCGTCGTGCACGGCGCAGACCCCGCGGCCGTCGGCCGCGCTGCGCTCACCGCGCAGGTCGAGCTGCACGAGCTGCGGGCCGCGACCTCCGACCTCGAACAGGTCTTCCTGTCCCTCACCGGTGGAGGCACCTCATGAGCACCGTCACTGCACCCACGACACCCACGACACCCGCGTCTCCCGTCGCGCACCGACCGCGCCTCGTCTCCTCCGAGCTGCTCAAGGTCACCAGCACGAAGATGTGGCTCGGCATGCTCGTCGGAGTCGTCATCTTCATCGCCATCGGGGTCGTGGCCAGCATCTTCGCGCCGGAACAGCCAGACGTCGTACGGCCTCGACTCACGACGCCGGAGGGCATGCGCAACCTGTTCGCCAACGCCGGTGGTGCGTACGTCTTCGCCATCATCATCGGGGCGCTCGGGATGACGCAGGAGCTGCGTCACCAGACGCTCACCTCGACCCTGCTCGCCGAGCCGCACCGAAACAGGGTCACCGGCGCCAAGATGGCGGCCTACGCCGTGGTCGGCGCGTTCTACGGCCTCGTCGGCGTCGTGGTCGGCTACGCACTGGCCTTCGCGCTGCTGCCGCTCAAGGACCACACCGCCGTGCCGGGCAATGCGCTCTGGCAGATCGCCGGTGGGGCGATCCTCGGCAGCGCGTTGTTCGCCGTCCTCGGGGTCGCGATCGGCACCCTCGTGCGCAACCAGATCGCTGCGATCCTCGGCATCCTCGTGTGGGTGCTGCTCATCGAGCAGCTCGTCGTGACGTTCCTCCCCAGCGTCGGCAAGTGGCTGCCCGGCGGAGCGCTCGCCGGGGTCCTGCAAACGACCGGCGCCAACGGCACGACCTACCTGCCCGTATGGGGCGGTGCCCTCGTCCTGCTCGGCTACACCGCGCTCTTCGCCACCGTTGCCGCCCTCACCACCCAACGCCGCGACGTCACCTGAGCCGAAGCAGTTGATGTGTAGTGGGGTCGGGCTCTATCGCCGCCCCACCAAACATAGACGGGGAGGTGGGTCGTGACCAAGAGATGTCCTCGCGGTATTACCAAAGG
>JANMBJ010000111.1:0-7523 GCA_031360335.1 Candidatus Nanopelagicales bacterium | reverse complement strand
TAGAAGACGGGGATGAAGCCCGGTCGCCGGAGGCTCCAGGTGCCGGTGTCGAAGAATCGATCGAGATCGGCGGGCAGCACCGGGTCGAACCGGTCGAGGTACCAGGTGAGCTCGCGGTGCAGCGTGGTGCGCTCGCTTTCCGGGGTGTTGTGCCAGTTGACGACGCGCAGGAACTGTCCGGCGCCGAAGGCGTCGCGGTGAAAGTCGGGTGTCAGAACGTTCATGACTCCGCGTCCTCAGGTGCTCGCAGGTGCTGGTCGGACAGCACGACGAGCACGTCGATGAGCGCCGAGGCGCCGGTCGGGTCGTTGCCGGGGTCGCGGGTCGGCACCGAATCGGCCAAACCCTGACGGTAATGGTCGAACAGGTCCGCGAGGCGTCGCGCCTCGACCGCGTACCGCCCTTGCGCCGTTGTCACGGCTCGCGCGGCGGGGCGGGCATCGTGCAGGGCGACGAACATCGGGATGCCCTCGCGCTCAAGGATCTTGGTCTGGCAGCGGGCCAGCACCGCAGCAGCGTCGGGCACGGGCGGCGACTCGAGCGAGCGACCGTCGGCGGACGTGGTCACTGCGACCTCCGGGGGACGATCGCCGTCTCCCGGCCCACGAGGAAGTCGAAATCGGCTCCCTCATCGGCCTGCAGCACGTGGTCGACGTAGAGGCGCTGGTAGCCGCGCCGCGCCGGCCACGGCACCGACGTCGACTCGGCGAGGCGTGCGGCGATGGTGGCGTCGTCGACGTCGAGGTGCAGGCGGCGGCCGGGCACATCGAGCTCGATCGTGTCACCGTCGCGGACCGCTGCGAGCGGACCCCCAACTGCCGACTCGGGGCACACGTGCAGCACGACGGTGCCGTAGGAGGTTCCCGACATGCGGGCATCGCTCACGCGCACCATGTCGGTGACGCCTTGGGCCAGCATCCGGGCCGGGAGAGGCAGGTTGGCGATCTCGGGCATCCCGGGATAGCCGCGCGGGCCGGCGCCGCGGAGCACGAGCACGTCACCGGGCTCGATGTCGAGGTCGGGGTCGTCGGCGTCGCTGAGGTAGGTCTCGTAGTCATCCCAGACTCGCGCCCTTCCGCGGTGCACCATGAGGTCGGGGCTGGCGGCGGACTGCTTGATGAGGGCGCCCCGTGGCGCCAGGTTGCCCCACAGCACCGCTGTGCCGCTGCCTGCGGGCTTGAAGGGTTCGGCCATCGTGCGGATCACGCGTTCGTCCCAGCGGGGTGCGTCGGCGTAGGACATCGCGAGGGTCTGTCCGGAGATGCCGATGGTCTCGCGGTGCAGCAGGTCACCGAGCTGGTCGACGACAGCCGCGAGCCCGCCGGCGTAGGTGAAGTCCTCCATGAGGAACTGCCCAGACGGCATGACGTCGACGAGCGTGGGGACCTCGGCAGCCAGGGAGTCGAAGTCGGCAAGGTCGAGCTCTACCCCGACGCGGCGAGCCAGGGCGAGCAGGTGCACGACCGCGTTGGTCGACCCACCGATCGCCGCATTGACGCGGATTGCGTTCTCGAACGCCTCCCTCGTGAGGATGGCGCTGGGTCGGAGGTCCTCCTCGACCATGGCCACGATCCGGCGCCCGGCCAGGTGCGCCGAGGTACGCCGACGGGCGTCGTCGGCGGGGAGTTCGGCGGACTTCGGCAGCTGCATCCCGAGGATCTCGGTGATCAGCGCCATGGTCGACGCCGTCCCCATCGTCATGCAGTGACCACGGCTGCGGGCCATGCACGACTCTGCGTCGAAAAGGTCAGCGTCGCTGAGCGCACCGGAGCGATGCTGCTCGGTCAGCTGCCAGTCCGAGGTGCCCGAGCCGACGGTCTGACCACGCCACCGGCCGTTGAGCATCGGGCCGCCGGTGATGAGCAGGGTTGGCAGGTCGGCGCTCGCCGCGCCCATGAGATAAGCGGGGGTGGTCTTGTCGCAGCCGGCGAGCAGTACGACGGCGTCGAGCGGGTTGGCTCGCACCGTCTCCTCGAGGTCCATCGCGACGAGGTTGCGCAGCATGAGGGCCGAGGGACGCACCATCGTCTCGCCGATCGAGGTCGTCGGGAACTCGAAAGGCACACCTCCTGCCTGCCACACGCCGCGCTTGACGTGCTCGGCGATCTCGCGCAGGTGCGCGTTGCAGGGAGTGAGCTCCGACCAGCTGTTGGCGATCCCGATGACAGGTCGGCCGGTGAACGAGTCGTCGGGCAGGCCTTCGCTGCGCAGCCACGAGCGGTGCAGGATGCCGTTCTTGCTCGGGGCGTTGAACCACCCTGCGCTGCGCAGTGTGGTCATGCGAATGCAGGCAGGTGCTCGGCCTGGGCAGCGATGAGGTCCTCCGCGAGCGAGCGTGCGTCGCCCGGGTCGCTGACGGCACCATCGGCGAGCATCGCCTCCACGACGAGGTCGCGATCGCCCGACATCGCGGCGTCGACGGCGAGGTAGACCGAGGCGAGTCGCTGGTTGAGCACAGCGGTCAGCGGTGTCGACAGGTCGGGGACCGTGACGGGTCGAAGACCACGAGCGGTAGCGACACCGGGGATTTCGAGCGCGGCGTCGTCTGGCAGTCCGGGGACGCTGCCGCGGTTGAGAACGTTGACCGAGAACATCTCGCGCGAGTCGTGGATGACCGAGCGCAGGATGGCGATGAGCTGCTCCTGCTCGCCGGTGGACCGCGAGAACACGGTCTCATCGAGCGGGTTGCGACCCTCGGCCTGGGCCTTCATCGACTGATAGCGGTCCTCGCCCCACGCGAGGATCTCGGGCACGGAGAACGCGTCGACTCCCAAGGTCTTGCCGTGGTAGGACCCGCCGGGGAACCGACGCGCGAAGAACTCGGTGACGTGGCGGTCGTTGGCCGCTGGGTAGGCGCCATAGGTGTCGAACAGCTCCCAGGAGAACGGGTTGTGCGCTGCCTTGACGCCCTCGTTGAAGATCTGCCCGATGTCGGAGGGGTCGGCAGGCTGCGTGCGTTCCTGCGCGCGCCTGGCCTCGACTAGCGGCCAGGCGTCGCGGCCGTTCCACCGGAAGTCGTAGATGAACGTGAGGTGGTTGATGCCGGCGTACAGCGTCGACGTCTCGCCGAACGGCGCATCGATGTACTCCGCCAGCTCGCGCTGCACGTGGTGCATGCCGTGGCACAGGCCGATGACATCGGCCCCCGCGATGCTCGTCATCGCCATCACGTTGGCCGTCATCGGGTTGCTGTAGTTGAAGAACAGCGCGCCGGGCGCGAGCTCGACGACGTCGCGGGCGATCGCCACCATGACCGGCACCGTGCGCAGGAGGCGGCTGATGCCGCCCGGCATGACCGAGTCACCGACGGGCTGGAACACCCCGTGCTCCATGCAGACGGTGTGGTCGCGGAGCCACGCGTCGCGTCCGCCCACCCCGACGCACGTCACGACGATGTCGGCGCCCACGAGCGCGTCACGACGGTCAACGTGCCCGGCGACGGAGATCCGCTCGCCGGCGTCGCACGCGGCGATCATCAGCTCGGCGAGGCGCACCGCGACAGAGAGGGCGACCTCGTCGATGTCGACGAGCGCGATGTCCCAGGCGCCGAGGTCGTCGGCCGAGATCAGGTCGGCGAGGAGACCACGGGTGAAGACGGCACTGCCTGCACCGACCAGCACGAGCCGTCGTCGGTCATCGGGTGCCACGGGTTCTCCTCCGGGTCGGTGTGATCTCGGGGGCCACCCTCGTCACGTGCACGGCGACGCCGTGGCCCCGCAGTTCGGCGAGATCCGCCTCGGGCGCCTCGTCGGTTGTCACCAGGTCGGTGACGGTGTCGAACCCGACGATGCGGTGCGGGCTGCGCCGCCCGAACTTGCTGGCGTCGGCGAGCACGGTCAGCCGCAGCGCCGAGCGGGCGAGGTGACGGTCGGTCTCGCACTCCTGGGCGCTCGCGCCGAGGATTCCGCTGCGCGCGTCGATGCCGTAGGCGCTCGTGATGACGTGGTCGATGTGCAGCTCGGCGATCGCGGCGGCGACGAGGTGACCGAGCAGGCTCAGCTCCGGTCGGCGCAGCGCGCCGCCGAGCACGATGAGGTCGACGTCGGTCGTCGAGAGCCGGGAGGCGACGTCGAGCGAGTTGGTCACGATCACGAGGTCGGGCACCGTGGCCAGCAGCGGCAGCAGCGCGGCCGTCGTCGTACCTCCGGTGACCAGCAGGACGCTCCCCGGGTTGACGAGCCCGAGCGCCACACCGGCGATGGCCCGCTTGTCGGCGGCGTGCTCGACCTCGCGCAGGTCAGGGCTGAGCTCCGGCGCATCTGGTTCGGTCGGACGCACGAGAACCGCTCCCCCGTGGACCCGCCGGACGATGCCCTCCGCCTCAAGCTCGTCAAGGTCGCGACGGACGGTGGACAGGCTCACCTCGAGCTGCGCTGACAGGTCCTCGACCGACATGGCGTCGGTGCGCGACAGCAACTCGATCGTCGCCTTGCGACGCTGCACGGCGAGCATCAGTACCCCCTCTGGCGGTCGGCGACGTTGAGCAGAGGCTCGCCGTGAACGTAGCGACGCAGGTTTTCGGTGAACAACGCGGTCACGGCGTCCTCGTAGTGCGGTGCGAACCCGGCGACGTGGGGGGTGACTACCGACCTGGGGTGCGACCACCAGGGGCTGTCGGGGGGAAGTGGCTCCTGGTCGAACACGTCGCTGGCTGCCATGTCGATCCGGCCTTCGTCCAGCGCTGCGAGCAGCGCTGCCTCGTCGACAACGCCTCCGCGGCTGGCGTTGATGAGCACTGCGCCCTGCCTGGTGGCCGTGAGTGCCTCGACACCGATCATCCCGCGGGTCTGCTCGGTCAGGGGAACTGTCAGCGCAACATAGTCGCTCATGCCCAGCAGCTCGTGCAGCGCGCTTGACGGCAGGACCGTCACGTCGGGGATGTCGGGCAGGGTTCCGTGCCGGTCGGTGGCTCGGGTGCTCGGGTCACGTCGGGTCGCGACGACCGTCATTCCGAAGGCGCGGGCGCGGGCCGCGAGGGCCTGGCCGATGCGGCCGTAGCCGATGATCCCGAGGGTCGCACTCGGCAGGTCTTGGGGCATGAGCCGCGACCAGCGCTCCGCGCGGGTGGGCCACCTGTGTTCCGCCTGCAGCTGTTCGGTCGCACGAAGGTGGTGGGCGTGCGCGAGCACCATCATCATCACCCACTCGGCCAGCGGCGCCGGGCTGATCCCACCGAGGGTGGTGATGGTTGCGTCACCGTGCCAGAGCGCACTGTCGCGAACGTGGTCGATCCCGGAGGTGTCGAGTTGTACCCAGCGCAGCCCGGGTGCGTGCTCAGGGCCGGGGAGGATGTCGCTTGAGTAGAGGACCTCCGCAAGCCCGATCAGCTCGGGTGGGGCAGGCTCCCCCGCGTCGCACGGGTGGTGGTGCACGACGATGCGCGGGTCGACTGCGGCCACCGCCGCGAGGACACGTGCGGGGAACGCCACGGTGAGAACGACGTGGACCGGCGCAGCCGAGGACGGAGCGTTCACTTGATGCCCGTCCGCGCGATGCCTTCGACGAAGTAGCGCTGGAACACACCGAACACGAGCAGCATCGGGATCATCGAGACGAACGACATGGCCAGCAGCGGGCCGAAGTTGCTGCCGAACTGCTGCACGAGGAACTGCAGACCGACGGGCAGAGTGTAGGAGTCCGAGTCAGTCAGCACGATGAGCGGCCACACGAACTCGTTCCACCGCCACATGAACGTGAAGATCACCAGCGCGGCGATCAGTGGCCGCGACAGCGGCAGCACGATGGACCAGAAAGTCCGGAAGTGCCCGGCGCCATCGACGCGGGCCGCCTCGAGCAACTCGTCGGGGACCCCGAGGAAGAACTGCCGGGCCATGAAAAGACCGAACGCCTCGGCCAGCCGGGGGATAACGACGGCCCACGGCGTGTTGAGCATGTGCAGGTCGATGACGATCTGGAACTGCGGGATCATGATCACCTGCACCGGCACCATCAGCGTGCTGATGATGAGCAGGAACAACAGGTTGCGGAACGGGAATCGAAGCTTTGCGAAGGCGTAGCCAGCTCCGAGGTTGATCGCGACCGTGAGGATCACCGACGCGGTCGCGATGACGACGGAGTTGGTCAGCCATCGGGCGAACGGGTAGTCCTGCCACGGCTGGGTGAAGTTCTCCCAGTGCCACTCCTGCGGCCACAGGGGAACCGGAAGGTTACTCATCTCGTCCGTGGTCGACACGGCCGTGCGCAGCATCCAGTAGATCGGGAACATGAACAGCACGACAAGCACGGTGGCGACTATCACGCGCGTCACGAGCACGCGGCGCGGTTGGCGCGGACCGGACGTCTCCGCGACCTCGTCGGGCGGCAGTTCGCCGACGACGGTGGTCAGGGCGACGCTCATGTCTCGTCCCTCTCCCGCGTAAGCCGCCACTGCGCGACGGTGAAGATGAGGACAATGAGGTAGATGATGACGCCGATCGCGGCGGCATAGCCCTGCCGCCGCTGGTTGAAGCCCTGGTCGTAGGCGTACTGCACCAGGAACGTCGTCGACGTACCCGGACCGCCGCGGGTGAGGACGTAGACGACGTCGAAGACCTGGAAGCTGACGATGATGCTGTAGACGACGAAGAAGAACGTCGTCGGCCTCAGCAGCGGCCAGGTGATCCTGCGGAACTGCACCCACCCGGTCGCGCCGTCGACGGACGCGGCCTCGAGCAGCTCACGCGGGATCCCCTGCAGACCGGCGAGATAGACGACCATGCCGAAACCCACGCCCTGCCACGTCGTCACGACGATGATCGAGACCAGCGCGGCGCTGCCGTTGCCCTGCCAGTCGACCTCAGGCAGGTGCAGCGCGACGAGGAGCTGATTGAGGATCCCGAGAAGCGGGTCGAACAAACGCAGGAAGATGATCCCCGCGGCCACCCCGGAGATCACGACCGGCACGTAGAACAAGGCCCGGTACAGGCCCCGCGCGGGCATGATCTTGTCCAGCAGAACCGCGGCTCCGAGACCGAGCACGACGCCGATAGGAACTGACACCGCTGTAAACAGGACCGTGTTCAGCAGCGCCGACCAAAACGTCGGATCCTTGGCGATGTCGGTGAAGTTGGTGAACCCGATCCATTTCATCGACCCGAAGCCGCGGTAGGAGTGCAGGCTGTACCAGAACGTCAGGACCAGCGGCACGAACATGAAGATGACGAAGACCACCAACGCTGGGCTGGCCAGGACCAGGCCCGCCCAGCTCTCCGCGCGTGCTCCGACCCGAGCCGGCCGACCCCCGCGGCGCGTGCGCCGGGGGGCCGTGCCGGACCGGTCCGGTGTCAGTGCGGTGAGCGTCACGATCAGGCGCTCTTCTGTGCCTTCTCGATGGCTGCCGTCAGCGACGCGATGACCGCGTCAGTCGACGATGTCGGGCTGGATAGGTACTGGTCCATGTTGTCCACGAGCGCCTGGTTGATGCCCGGGAACGCCGGGGACGTGGAGACCTTCACCAGGTTCGCGGGCATCGTGGTCGCCTGCTTCTGGAAGACTGTCATGAGCTCGGGTCGGGTCGCGAAATC
>JANMBJ010000110.1:0-22979 GCA_031360335.1 Candidatus Nanopelagicales bacterium | reverse complement strand
CCCGGGTGTTTGTGTCTGGTCCTCTGTACCCCCGCCCCCTACAAACCCCCCACGACCACGATCACGCCAGGACGGGGGACGTGGGGCGGGGGAAGGCTGGGCCGAAGAAGGAGGCGTGGCCGTTCTTGATGAGGTAGACCGACCAGCCGGGGAGCTCGACGAACCAGCGGGCGCAGCTCGGGCCCTCGAGGAGCGCTGCGGTCGCGAGCGCGTCGGCGAGGCCGGCATCGGGACCCACGATGGTCGCCGAGTCGTAGTAGACGTCGGTCGTGCCGGTGCGCGGGTTCTTGATGTGGTTGCCGCGCTCATAGAGCCCGCTCGTCGCGATCGCGCCGTCGCCGATGTGCACGACCTCGACGACCTCCTGGTTGTTGTACGGGTTGAGGATGCCGATCGCCCACTCCTCGCCGGGCGCCTGCAGTCCTCGGCAGGCGATATCGCCCGCCGCGTTGATGCTGACGTTGGGGATGCCTGCTCGCACGAAGCGGTCGGCGAGCTGGCCGGCGGCCCACCCCTTGACGTAGCCCGAAGGGTCGACGCCGCCCTTGACGGCCCACGGGTCGAAGGCTCCCTCGGTCAGCGTCTTGACCCACTGGCAGGCGGTGAGCACGTCGCGCACGACGGCGGGAGTGCGGCTGAGCTCGATCAAACCGTTGCGGTACATGGTGATCGGGGTGTCGGCCCGGTAGGTCGAGAACCACGCGTCGACCTGGTGCAGATAGGCGATGCCGTCGGCGAGCAGCGTGTCGACGTCAGGCGGCAGCTCGGGGGCACGCAGGTCGATGACGACCGCCGTGCCCCACACGTGCTCCACGTGCAGCGACTGCTGCCACGTCCCGGGACCGGCGAAGGTCACGGTGGGGTGAGGCAGTTCGTCGCCGGACGTGCGGTCGCTGCTGGTCTTGTCATCCATGTCGCTCTCCACCCGCTCATGATCGCGGACCACGGCTGCGTCGGTCGTCACCGACGCGGCAGTGGCCCGCGAGTGTCCGTGCACCAGCTCCACGGTCGTGCGCTGCTGGGGTGCGCGCGACGGTGGGGCAGCGTCAGATGCCGGCCTTGTGCATAGCCGAGGTGAGCGAGCTCTTCCACGCTTGCCAGGTCAGCGTCGCACCGCTCACGTTGGCGATCCCGGCACCCTGCGCACGCATGGTCTCGGACTTCAGGACGGGGATCGAGAAGTCGGAGTAGGGCTGCGACGCGCCGTTGGGGAAGACGGCCGGCCAGACGGCGATGATCTTGCCGTCCTTGACCCGGATGCCGACCTGGACCTTGCCGTACTTGTGGGTGATCAGCGAGCCGGTGTAGTCCTTCGCCACCGACGCGGCCTTCGTCGGTGTCGGTGTCGGTGTCGGTGTCGGTGTCGGAGTCGGCTTCGGTGCGGCCTTCGTCGGCGCGGGTGCGGCCTTCGTCGGTGTCGCAGCAGCCGTCTTGGTGCCCGCAGCGGTCTTGGTCGGTGCCGCGGCCGCCTTGGTGGGAGCAGCAGCGGCCTTGGTCGGCGCGCCGCTCGGTGCAGCCGCGCTCGGCGACGGCGAGCCGGCGTCGGGGGTGGCCGAGGCCGAGGGGTCGGTGCTGCCGTCGAGGGGCGGGGGACCGCCGAGCGCGGCGCTGTCGGCCGGTCCGGCAGCGATGGCCGCGGGCACGTCAGCGCCCGAGTAGGTCAGCACGGCCACCAGTCCAGCCAGCGTGCCCGATGTCACCAGGATCGCGCGCTTCATGACGTGCTCCTTGTCAGGGTGCCGCGGGTGCGCGGCTCGATGGTCGACTGTGCGTGGGGGAAATTCCGTGCGGCGGCGTACGTGGAGCGCGGGGTCGTGATCCCCACGCCCTCAGAAGGTGAAGAACTCATGGTGGATCCGGTGCTCGGGGACACCGACGTCGCGGACGGCCTCGATGATGGTGTCGGTGTAGGAGACCGGGCCGCAGACGTAGACGTCGGAGGCGGCCAGCCCCGGCACGAGCTGCTGGAGGTAGTCGGCGCCGAGCGGGTGCAGCGCGCGCGGCCCCTGCAGGTAGTGGAGACGCCAGCCGCGCGAGGTGACGAGGTCCTCGAGCTCCTGGCGGAGCACGGCGGTGGCGACGTCGGGCACGCGATAGACGATCGTGCACGCGGTGCCCTCAGGCAGGTCCTCGATGACCGCGCGGATCGGCGTGATGCCGACTCCCGCTGCGAAGCAGGCGACGGATTCGCCGTGGCGGGATCCGGCGGTGAAGACGCCGTACGGCCCTTCGGCCATGACCTTGGTTCCGGGACGCAGCTTGTGGATCGCGTTCGACTGGTCGCCGAGGTCCTTGATGGTGATGCGCAGCCACGAGTCGTTCGGCGACGCTGACAGGGAGTAGGGGTGCGCCTGCCACCACCACTCACGAGTCATGAAGCGCCACTGGAAGAACTGGCCGCCGCGTGCCTTGAGCAGGTCGAGGTCGACGCCGGAGATGTAGAGCGAGACGACGTTGCCACCCTCGGGCACGACCGACTCGATGCGCAGCTGGTGCTTGCGCGATACCGAGATCGGGATGATGAAGCGGGCGATGATGATCGCCGCGAACACCGAGATGTAGAGCGCGGTCCAGAAGTAGCGCTGGTAGGGGTGCGTCACGAACATCGGGCCGAGTGCGACCTGGTGGCCGAAGGACAGCGCGACCGCGATGTAGAAGTACAGGTGGGCGACCCACCAGGTCTCATACTTCATCCGGTTGCGGATGCCCCGGTAGGAGATGACACCGAGGCCCATCATCATCACGAATGCAGCGGCCGCCGGCAGCATCCAGGCGGACTTCGTGATCAGGTCCCACAGCTGTCCGAGCATCGAGTGGTCTTCGGCCTGCGCATAGCTGATCGTGGTGAAGATGACGTGGAACACGATGAGGAACAGGGAGTACGGTGCCACCGAGCGGTGCAGCACCACGAGGCGGTCGTGCCCGACTTCCCGCTCGATCCATGGGATCCGGGCCATGAGCAGGATCATCATGAGCGAGAGATACGTGCCCACAAGGGCCGACAGCGTGCCGACCGCGAGCATCTTGCCGCCCGGGAGGTCGAGCCCGTCCTTGACGGCGTAGACGCCGATTCCGACGCAGATGCCGAGGCCGATGCCGGCGACGGTGAGTGCGACGTCGCCGCGGTTGCGGGCGCGACCACGGGCAGCGAGACCGCGCGTGATCGGCGGACGCATGTGACGCGGCTTCTCCGGCGCGATGGGCGGCGCCGTCGGAGCGAAGACCGCGATCGGTGACTCGAGGTGGATCTGACCGACGGGCGCGGCGGGAGCGGGCGCAGCGTGCGGCAGGTCGACCGGTGCGGTCATCGGCGGGGCGAGCATGGTGCCCACAGGATCGGGTGAGGGCAGGTAGAGCGGCCGCGTCGTGTCCGGTGCCCCCGTGAGGGTGCCGGCATCGACAAAGGCGTGACGTCCGCCGCCGAAGGCGTTGAACGGGTCGCGACCCGTGCCGCCGCTCACAGCCCGGCCGCCGTCAGTGCGGCCTGCAGCGAGGTCTTGTACGCGGCGTAGGTCAGCGTTGCGCCCGACACCTTGGTGAAGGTGATCGACTGTGCGGCGACCGCCTTCGTGTCGTACTGCGGCAGCGCCGTCCTGTTGATGTCCACCGTCTCGGTCCCATCGTTGGTGAGCAATGACCCCGTTGCCTTGGTGATCACGCTGTTGGACACGATGATGACGACGCGAATCGTCCCGTGGCCGCTGGCGATGCTGGTGATGGCGCCGGTGAAGGTGCCGTTGACGGGCGGCCTCACCGGGGTGGCGCTGACCGTGACCGACGCGGGGCCGGGTGTCGTCTGGTTGACCGCGATGACGTAGTAGCTGTAGGTGGTCGCGTTGGTCAGTCCGGTGTCGGTGTAGGTCGTCGCGGTCGGCGAGCCCACCAGCGTCCCGTTGCGGTAGACGCGATAGAGGGTCGCGGGTAGGACCGCGGTCCAGCTCAGGACGACCTGGGCGTTGCCCGGTGCGGCGACGAGGTTCGTCGGTGCCACCGGCGCGGGGGCCAGCGGGGTCGAGGACACGGTGGCCGAGGCGATGGAGCTGGCTGCGACGCCCGTGGCGATGACGTAGTAGCTGTAGGCGGCGCCGTTGGTCAGACCGGTGTTGGTGTAGGTCGTGCCCGTCTGGGAGAAGATCTTCGCGCCGCCACGGTAGATGTCGTAGCCGGTCGCGTTGGCCGACGCGCTCCACGAGAGTGAGACCTGCGCGTCTCCCGGAGTCGCCGTGAGGCCGGTGGGCTGCGCCGGGGTCAGCACGAACGGCGACGCGGAGACCGTCGCCGAGTGCGCCGACTCCGTCGTGCCGTTCAGCGCCGTGACGGAGTAGGTGTAGGTGAGGCCGTTGGTGACCGCATTGTCGGTGTAGCTGTTGCCGGCGACGCCGATGAGCAGCACACCGTTGCGATAGACCTGGTAGCCCGTCGCACCGGGCACGACGGTCCACGAGAGGGAGACCGTCGCGTTACCGGCCGAGGCCGAGAGTCCGGTGGGCGCACCGGTTGCCGCCGGTTGCGGGGTCGCGCTGACCGCCACGGTGGTGGCGGAGACCGAGGCCGCCGACCTGGCGATGACGGTGTAGCTGTAGGCCGTGTTGTTGACGACCGCGTTGTCGGTGTAGCCGGGCGTCGCGACGTTGACGAGGAGCGTGCCGCCGCGGTAGACGTCGTAGCTGGTGGCGCCGGAGACGCTGCCCCAGGTGAGCGACACGGTGGCGTCACCGGGAGTTGCGGCGAGACCGGTCGGGGTGGGCAGCGGCGGTGCGACAGGCGTGGCCGATGCGGCGCCCGATGCGGGGGAGGCCAGCGAGTTCACCTTGTAGGCGATCACGGTGTAGCTGTAGACCGAGCCGTTCGTGACGGTGCTGTCGAGGTACGTCGGCATCGTGACGGTCGCGATCTTGACGCCTGCGCGGAGCACGTCGTACTTCGTGGCTCCCACCGAGGCCGTCCAGGTGAGGGTGACCTTCGCGTCGCCAGGTGTTGCGACGAGGTTCGTCGGGGCGAGCGGTGCGGTCGCGACCGGAACGGCAGAGACGGCAGCCGACGGGGACGAGGCCGCCGTGCCGTTGAGCGCGACGACGGTGAAGAGGTAGGTCGTCGCGTTGGTGAGTCCGGTGCTCACGAACGACGGCGTCGCGACCGTGCCGACGAGGAGTCCGTCGCGGTAGACCTGGTAGCTCGTCGCGGACGGCGTGACCGTCCAGGTGATCGAGACCTGCGCGTCACCGGGAGCTGCGACCACACCGGTCGGAACACGCGGTGCGATGACCGACGGGATGCCGATGACCTCGGTCGTGAGCGCCGACCAGCCGGCGATGTTGGTCGCCAGCACGGTGTAGCCGTACGGGATCCCGTTGTCGAGGCCGGTGTCGAGGAAGGTGGGGCTGATCGTCGTCGCAAGGCGGACACCGTCGCGGTAGACCTGGTAACCGGTCGCTCCCGCGACCGCGGACCACGTCAGGATGACCTGGCCGGACGAGCCGACAGCGGTGAGGCCGAGCGGAGTCGTGGGGAGCGCGACGTAAGGCGCCTGGACGTAGTGCAGTCCCTTGACCCGCGCGGTCACCGCGTTGACGACCTTGACCATCGCGAGCTGCGAGGCGACGACCTCGCGGGCAGCGTTGAAGACCCGGCCCGAGACGATGTTGTAGATCTTGATGGTGCGTGCGTCATCGACCTTCGTGGCCGTCTTGCGGGCCGTCTGGTTGGCGATCAGGGCGACCCGCTGCTGGTGCTTGAGGCTGGCGTAGGACGACAGCGCGTGCAGATAGCGGGTGCGCACGGCGACGACCGTCGGGTCGGCGTCGACGACGAGGTTGATCTCCTCCTGCACCTGCGCGGCGGTCTGGCCCCAGTCGTTGTTGACGTCCTGGTTGGCAGTGACGGCCGGCGCGGTCGGTGAGACCGCCGCGTCCGCCGTCGGCGCGATCGCCACGGCGAAGCCGCCGAACGAGGTCGCTACAGCGCTCATTCCCACGGCACCGGCCACGAGCTTCCGGGCCGGCGTGCTCGCCCCACGGGCGCTCATCGTCAGGTCCCGCCCTAGGCCTGGTAGCCGGCAGCGACGAGTGCCGCGGTGAGTGACTGCTGGAATGCTTCGGACGAGAGCGAGGCACCGCTGACCGCCGCGACGTTGGCCGTGTCGTGCGCCGCCATCGCCTCGAGGCAGAGTTTGCTGACCGACATCACGTTGTAGGAGTTCGAGTCGCTGTCCACCGGTGCTTTCTTGATGACCTCGACGTTGCTGACGTGGCCGCCGTAGACGGAGATGCGTACCTGCAGCGGCTCGAAGGAGAACTTCGGCAAGCTGGGTACGAGGTAGTTCTGCACCGGACCGGCGAACGTGCCGTCGACGGGGCGGAAGTGCGTCGCCTTGACCTGGGCGGTCACGGTCGCTCGCGTCGTGACGAGCGCGGCGTTGGCGGCGGTGCTGGCCGCGGTCGCCTTCATCCGCCGCGAGTGTACGTAGGTGTAGGTGCGCTTCGTCGTCACGATGCGCGACGTGACCCGGCTGCGGACCGCGGCGAGGTAAGCAGCTCTGGCCCTGGACTCCGAGGTCAGCCGGGCCACGAGGAGCGTGTGCGCGGCCGAGACGGCGGTGATGGCCGCCTTGACGTGCGGGTTGGCCTCGACGGTGGCGTGGATCTCGGCAGCGACCTCGGCGTCGGTCTGGCCGTAGTCGTTGACGAGTGCCTGGCCCACGTTGGCGACTGCCGCCGCGGGGCTCAGTGGTGCCGCGACCAGGCCGGCGGTGACACCGGCGAGTGCGAGAAGGCCGGCGACCCGGCGAGCACTGCGGCTCGGGGTCGGCGAGGTGGCCGTCGAGGTGGTCGTCGCGGGGTGGGTGCGCCGTGGTGCGGCGGGTTCCCCGCGACCTGCGCGAGCGGGGTCCGGTGACGTCATGTCCACTCCCTGGCGGTTCGTCACAGCACGGCTCGGGGCCGTCTGCGGGGGGCGGGTGGCTCTCACCCACTTGTCGTCGGTCTGAGTGTGGGCACGCCGACTGGGCCGATTGGGTGAGGGACGTCCAAGGTTCGTCCAACGAAACCGGGGACACGTCGCTGGGTGAACGGCGGGTTTCCGGACCCCAACGCAGGGCCGACGAGCGCCGATGCGTTCGGTGGACGGGATGTGTACGACCCGCGACGAGGCCGCAAGGTCCTAGGACCATCGGGCCCTGCTCACGGCGGTGAGACCCGTCGGATGCCAGCACTGCGAGTCTGTGCGGCGCACTCGACGAGCAGCGCCCGACCGGCTCCGGAGTCGCGCTACGTCCGACCCGTCGGCGTAGCGTGGATCCGCGTGCTAGTTGATGATCTCGCCGCGTACATCGGCGCGGAGCTCCGCCAGCCGGTCGCGCCAGGCCTGCAGCGCGGCAGGAGTCAGCCGCGACCAGCCGGTCACCTCGGCGAGAACCCTCAGCGGCTCGGTGCTGCGGTAGGACCGGGTCGGGTTGCCGGGGAACTTCCGGTCCGTGACGTTGGGGTCGTTCTCGAACGACCCGGTGGGCTCGACCGCGTACACGCGTGGCGCGCCATCACCCGCCACGAGCTCCGCGGCGAGCCCGGCGCCGTCCCGCAGCGCGGTGAAGTAGATGTGGTTCATGACGACCTCGGGCCGGTAGTTCGACCGGAAGCCAGCCCTGAGAAGGCCATCGACCCGCAGGTCGGCCTTCGTGCCGTGGAAGAACGGACCCTCGTCCAGCACCTCGTTCACCGCGCCAGCCTACGGCGACGGCGCCAACTCGGCGGAGACAGGTGCGCGGGAGCCGTCACCGGAGTTGATGTGCAATCAGGACGGGCTATACCCCCTCCTGGTTACACGTCAACTTCGTCGAGACGCCCGGACGGTCAGGCGATGACGCGGGTGGTGGAGCCGCGGCCGTCGAGGCGGGTGATCTCGAGGCGCTCGGGGATGCGGTCCTTGAGGTCGGCGACGTGGCTCACGATGCCGACCGCGCGACCGCCTTCGCGCAGGTCGTCGATGACGGTCATGACGGCGTCGAGGGTGTCGGCGTCGAGCGACCCGAAGCCCTCGTCGATGAACAAGGTGTCGAGGTCGACCCCGCCGGCCTCGGCGCGTACGACGTCGGCGAGGCCGAGCGCGAGGGCAAGGGAGGTGTAGAAGGTCTCGCCGCCGGAGAGCGACGACGGGCTCCGCGACTCACCCGAGTGCCGGTCGATGACCGAGAGCGAGAGGCCGGTGCGATCGCGTTTGCTCTCGGCCTCGTCGACGCGCTCGAGCTCGTAGCGTCCGCTCGACATCGTCGAGAGCCGCAGGTTGGCCGCCTCGACGACACGCTCGAACCACTGGCGTAGGACATAGGTCGTCAGCGTCATCCGCAGCTCGCCGCTCGTGCCCTTCGCGAGGCCGGCGAGGCGGACCACCGCCGCTGTCTGGGCCCGCACATGCTCGAGGCGTTCCTCGGCGAGCAGCACGTCGAGCCGCCGTTTGGCGAGCTGCTCCTCGCGCTGCGACGCACGGGTGCGGGCATCCTCGGCGCGACGGCAGGCGCTGTCGGCGAGTCTGCGGGCGCTGGCTGTCTCCTCGAGGAGGGTCTCGGCATCGCTCAGTCGGAGGGGGAGTGTCGTGGCGAGGGCCGCCGGGTCGCCGGCATCGAGGCCGAGGTGGGCGAAGCGGTCGTGGGCGACCTCGGCCGCGAGTCGCTCGCGGGTGCTGACCCACGCCGCGACGGCCTCGTCGAGAGTCGTGATCTCGTCAATCTGAAGAAAGGCGGAGCGTACGTCGTCGGCGCCGGCGAAGCTGTGCGCCCGGGCCGCGATGTCCGCCTCGACGGCGGCGGCAGCACGCACGGCGAGCGCCGCGGCGACGCTGCGGGTGGCGGTCGCGAGGTCTCGTCGCACTGACGAACGATGGCGGAGGTTATTGCGGTGAGCGGCGACCGAGGGGTGACCGGCTCGGGCGCCTGCGAGCTGTCGCTCGTCGTCGTCGAGGGAGGCGCGACCCGTTTCCGATCGCAGTTGTGCGGTTGCGAGAACGCCTGAGGCGGCGACGATCTCAGCACTCAGTGCGGTGCTGCGAGCGCGCAGGGCGTCACGGCTGATCGTGAGTGCGGGCAGCGACGAGGCGGCGCTCTGCGCCTGCTCGACGGCGGCCCGGGCTGCCTCGAGGTCGGTGAGCAGCTCGAGCTTGTCGACGTCGCCACCGAGTGCGACGAGCTCGGCGCGACGACGCTGCAGCGCGTCGTGCGAGGCATGCAGCTCCTCATGGCTCGCGTCGGCGGCCTTGCGCGCACGCTGCGCGCGCTCGACCTGGTCGGCGCTGACGTCGTCGGAGTGCGCCTGCGCCGGCTCCGGGTGCTCGAGACCGCCGCAGACCCGGCACGGTTCGCCGTCGACGAGCTGCGCGGCGAGCACCGAGGCGATGCCTTCGAGGTGGCGCTGAAGCAGGGTGAGGTGGTCGTCCTGGGCGTCGAGGCTCGCCTGCCGGGCGGCGGTGAGTGCGGCGCTGGCTGTCGCGAGCTGCGGCTCGAGCGTGTCGAGCGAGAGCGCAGCCGTGGCGCGCTGGTCGAGGGCGTCGACCCGGTCTCGCGCAGCCGTCAGGCCCGCCGCGCCGGTGGTCGCGGTGGTCAGCGCCGACTCGGCGTCGGCCAGTGCCTTCGGGTGCTCGGCAACCTGACGTCGCAGGCCGGCGAGGGAGGACTCGGCGTCGGAGGCCGCACGGTCGAGGACCAGCTGGTCGTCGTGACGGGTGTGCCAGGCGGACTCGAGGGCCACGAGCGGGTCGAGCGACACGGCGAGGTCGTCGTCGGCGCGGGCCAGGAGGTCGAGCCGCACGGCGACCGCGGCGAGATCCTCAGCGGAGGCAGTCCCGGAATCGGCTGTCACGAGCACGAGATCGAGGTCGACCCCGTCGGTCGGGAGCACGAGGTCGTGATCAAGGTCGTCGGTCGCGAGGATGCGGTCGTCGAGGTCGACCCCGTCGGTCGCGCGAGCGCGGTCGCCGAGGCTACCGGGGCGGTCGACGAGATCCCTGGCGGCCGTCAGATCGAGGTCCGGGTCGGCAGCGGCCGAGCGGAGCTCACCCTGCGCTCGGGCGAGCTCGGTGTCGGCGCGGTCGAGCTGGCGCAGCAGCACCGCGACGGGTTCGGCCGCCCGCGCGCGGCGCAGTCGATCGGCGTCAGCCGAGTGGCTGCTGCCGGTCTCGTCGTGGCGTAGGAGCTCGAGCACCGCGTGACCGAACGCGTCGAGATCGTCATGGCGACTCTGGGCAGCGAGGTGCTCGGTCTCGGCGATCGCCAGCGCCGTCGCCCGGCCGTCGCGCTCGGCCGTCGTGATCGCCAGCTCGGACTCGATCCGGGCGGTGAGGTCGTCGAGCGCAGGGGAGCGCAGGTAGTCGGCGAGCTTCGTGAGCGCCTGCGCCTCGTCGCCCTCGATCCCGGCCGCCTCGGCCGCAGCGGCGACGGCTGTCACGACGTCGTCGCCTGCCTCGTCGCGTCGACGGGTCGCCTCGGTGCGACGCTGTTCGAGCTCGCGGGTGACGGCGTCGTAGAGCTCGGTGCCGAAGATGGTGGTGAGGAGCTTGCGGCGCTCGTCGTCGGAGGCGCGCAGGAAGGTCGCGAACTCACCCTGCGGGAGCAGGACGACCTGGGTGAACTGGGCACGCGAGAGCCCGATGGCGTCCTTGAGAAGGTCGCCGACCTCCTGCGCGCTGTGCTCGAGGTGGGTCCAGGCGCCGTCGGTGAACCGCTCGAGGCGGACGTTCGCCTTCTCCTCGGTGAACCCCTCGCCGCGCTTCTTGGGGCGCCGGTGCGACGGGACCCGGTGCACACGCAGCCGCTGGTCGTTGACGCTCAGCTCGAGGGTCACCGACGGGGTGAGGTCGGGCGCGGCGAACTGCGAGTGCAGGCGGTCGCTCGAGGCGGCGTCGCTCGCGGTCTGGCCGTAGAGCGCGAAGGTGATCGCGTCGAGGATCGTCGACTTGCCGGCTCCGGTCGGTCCTTCGAGAAGGAAGAGCCCGCTCGCGGTGAGCCGGTCCATGTCGATCGTCTCGGTGCCGGCGTAGGGCCCGAATGCCGTGAGGCTCAGCGAGTGCAGGCGCATCAGAGAGTCGCCTCGACGCTGACCTGGGCGCGCTCGACGGCATCGCGCAGCACGAGGCGCTCGTCGTCGGTCGGCGGGGTGCGGTCGACGAACTGCACGAACAGCTCGCACACCTCGACCGGATCGGTGGTGCGGGTCAGGTGCACAAGGTCCTCGGCGCCGCTGCGGCGCTCGCCATCGGGCTCGAAGTCGAGCACCAAGGTGTGCGGCCAGTGCACCCGCAGCCGCTCCATCGGCGACGCCGGCCGGCTCGGGTCGGTGAGCACGACCTTGAGATAGGAGTCGGCGAGGCCGGCGAGGTCGGTGCTCGCGCGGGCCACCAGGTCATCGAGGCGACCCCGCACCTCCCGCAGGGACCGGGTCACCGGGGTCGCCACGGTGCTGATGTCGCTCACGCCGTCGGAGTCGAGCTCGACGATGGTCACCGACTTCTCGTCGCCCGCCTCCGAGAAGCTGAACGCGACGGGGGAGCCGGAGTAGCGCAGGCGGGTGGCGCTTCCAGTCAGGGTGATGTCCTGCGGGCGGTGCAGGTGGCCGAGGGCGACGTAGGTGACACCGTCGAAGACCTGGGCGTGCGCGTCGCCGATGCCGCCGACCTTGATGTCGCGCTCGGAGTCGGCGCCGGCGCCTCCGGCGACGAACGCGTGGCTCAGCACCACGGTGCGGTCGAGACCGCGCTCGGTCGCGTCGGCCAGGATCCGGGTGGTCGCTGCCCGGAGCACGGAGCTGTGCGAGCGCTCGGCGCCGAGCTCGTCCATGACCGCGTCGGGGAGCAGGAACGGGATGCCATAGATCCCGACCTGGCCGTGCTCGTCGGTGAGCACCAGGGGGTCGGTGATGTCGGCGACCGTCGTGCGCAGGTGGATGTCGGAGGCCTTGGCGAGGCCGCGGGCGAAGCCGAGGCGCACGGCGGAGTCGTGGTTGCCGCTCACGACCACCAGCGGCACCCCGGCGGAGGCGAACCCGAGGAACGTGTCGTCGAGCAGGCGCACCGCGTCGATCGGCGGCACCGCGCGGTCGTAGACATCGCCGGACACCAACACCGCGTCGACCTGGCGCTCGACGGCGAGGTCGAGGAGCCAGCGCAGGAACTCCGCCTGGGCGTTGAGCTGGCTGGCGCTGATCAGGGAGCGGCCGAGGTGCCAGTCGGACGTGTGCAGCAGTCGCATGCGGCACCTCCTCCGGCTCGGCGGGGGTCGTGGACGACCCCTCACCCCGGAGGCTAGGCGAGAGGTCCGACAACGCCCGCGAGCAACGCCGCAAGCCCCCTGAGACACCTCTGTCATCCCCATGTCGACAGGCATTGCCGCCGGCTCAGAGGAGGAGGAGCCTGGGCACAGACCCTCGCCGGGAGGAGCACCCATGGCTGAGACAGCGGCATCGGGTCGGCGACCGCTTCGATGCCTCCTGCGACTGCACTCCTACGTCGTGACGGTCACCGACACCGGCGAGCGCTACCTCGTGTGCCGGCGGTGTGGGCGTG
Organism: Candidatus Nanopelagicales bacterium; assembly: GCA_031360335.1. GTDB lineage: Bacteria > Actinomycetota > Actinomycetes > S36-B12 > CAIYMF01 > Longivirga. Next base: position 10,436 of record JANMBJ010000110.1, on the reverse strand, counting down.
AGGACTTCGTCGAGCCGCCCGACCTGCATGGAGTCGACACGATGCTATGAGACCTCGACCCGGCGCCGCCCCCGACGTGGAGCTTCGTCGACTCGGCCCGGTGCCGTCAGCCGCCGGCGACCGAGGGGAGGAGGTGCACGACGGTGCCGGGGGCCAGCGGGGTGGCGAGGCCCTCGCCGTGGCGGATGTCGTCGTCGCCGACGTAGATGTTGACGAACTGGCGCACGGTGCCGGTCTCGTCGCGGATCCGGCGTACGAGCACGGGGTGCTCGACGCTCAGGGCGTCGAGCAGGGCATCGACGGTCGCGGGCGCCGGCGACACGGAGAGCTCGCGCCGGCCGCCGACGAGCTCGCGAAGCGGCCCGGGCAGTCGTACGACGACGGCGCCCGGACCTGCAGCGGTGGCCGCCTCCGTCACGGGAGCAGCGCGGCGCGCACCGACAGGACGTCGGGGAGGTGCTCGGCGACGGTCACGAACGTCTCGCCCTCGTCGGCGCTCGCGAACACCGTGCCGTCACGCATTCCGATGTAGACACCGGTCGCCTCCGCCGTGTCGACGCACGCGGCGTCGCGCAGCGCGACGGTCCACACGCCGTCGGGCAGGCCCGCGGAGTTCTCCTGCCAGGTGCGACCGCCGTCGCGCGTGCGGTGCACGCGCAGGCGGCCGCCCGGGGGGACCCGGGCCGCGTCGGCCTCGAGCGGCATGACCCAGGCGGTGCCCGGCGTACGGGGCGAGGCGAGCGCGATGAAGCCGAAGTCGCTGGGCAGTCCCTCGGCGATCGAGGTCCACTGCAGACCGCGGTCGTCGCTGCGGTAGACGCCGCCGTGGTTCTGCGCGTAGAGCGTGTCGGGACCGGCCGCGTCGGCGACGACCTTGTGCACGCACTGGCCGAACTCCGGGTAGGGGTCGGGGAAGAAGTACGCCGAGATGCCCTTGTTGCGCGGCGCCCAGTCCGTGGCACCGTCCGGGCTGGAGTAGACCCCGCCGGTGCTCATCGCGACGAGCACCTCGTCGGTGCTCGGGTGGGGGAGCACTGTGTGCACGGCTGCTCCGCCGAAGCCGGGCGCCCAGTCCTTGCGGTGCGGGTGGTCCCAGAGGCCGCGGACGAGCGCGAACGTGTCGCCGCCGTCGTCGCTGCGCCACAGCGACGTGGGCTCGCACCCGGCCCACACGACGTCGGGACGCTCGGCCGAGTCCGGCTGCAGCTGCCAGACCCGGGCGAGCGCGGCATCGGTGTCGTCGGGGAACGTGATGGCGCCGTGCTGCGGCTCGGTCCAGGTGGCGCCGAGGTCGTCGGACCAGGCGACGGTCGGCCCGAAGTGCATGTTCTGCACCCCGACCAGCAGGCGCGTGGTGGGGCGCCTCGTGTCGATCGCGACCGACGCGATCTCCTGCGCGAGGAAGTGCGGACCCTCGATCGTCCAGCAGATGCGGTCGTCGCTGCGCGCGAGGAAGAGACCCTTGCGGGTCCCGATGGCGAGAAGAAAGGTCATGCGAACCCCAACCCGAGACAGGTGCCGTGCCCAACCCGAGGCACGCTAGACCGAACGCCCGACAGCGTCACGGCTGTTGCCGCAGGCATCCGCACATCCGTCTCCACGGGCGGTGATCGCCCTCAGATGCGTCGTACAGCCGGCATCAGCGTCTCCGCGCGAGGCCTCGCCAAGCACGCCGCGGTCGCGCCCAGCCGGAGGCGATGAGGTGACGTCGCGAGGTGCGAGCAGGCCCGGGCAGCCGAGATGTGTGGTCACGCCATGCTGGAGGGTGGTGTGACGACACATCTCGCTGCGCCGCCTGGATGATGTGTAGTCACGCAATGCTGGAGGGTGGTGTGACGACACACCTCGCGAGCTATGTGTCGACGACGGCGTCGACGTCGTCGACACCGCCTACCTTGCTCGCCTGTCCCTCGCGCCCACCACCTCGTACGCCCAGAGCTCGTGCACGACGTGCTCAGCCGAGGAGGTCGTGCACGACGGTGCCGTTGCTGATCGTGAGCTGCACCGTCGCCTCGCCGATGTGGCCGGCGTCGGTGTCGAAGATGTTGCGGTCGAGCAGGACGAGGTCGGCGCGCTTGCCGACCTCGAGCGACCCGGCGTCGTGCTCGTCGTGGTTGACGTACGCCGTGCCGCTCGTGAATCCCGCCACCGCGTCGGCCAGCGAGATCGCCTGCGAGGGGAGGAACGGCGCGCAGTCGCGGTGCTCCGGGCCGACGCGCGTCAGCGCGACCTCCATCTGCAGCAGCGGGTTGGCGGTGCTCACCGACCAGTCGCTGCCCATCGCGAGCACCGTCCCGGCGCGTGCGAGGTCGCCGAAGGGGTACATCAGGTCGACCCGCTCCTGCCCGAGGAAGGGCAGCGTCAGCTCGGTCATCTGCGGGTCGCTCTGCGCCCACAGGGTCTGGCAGTTGGCGACCGCGTCGAGCGCCCGGAAGCGCGGGATGTCGTCGGGCTGAACGATCTGGAGGTGCGCGATGTGGTGCCGCAGGTCGTGCGGGCCGTGTACGTCGCGCGCCGCCTCGATCGCGTCGAGCGCGTCGCGCACCGCGCGGTCGCCGATCGCGTGCAGGTGCACCTGGAAGCCGAGCCTGGTGAGCTCGGTGACAGCAGCACACAGCAGGTCGTGGTCGATGAACTGCAGGCCGCTGTTGTCGGTGTGGCCGCCGCAGCCGTCGCAGTAGGGCGCCAGCAGCGCACCCGTGTAGTTCTCGAGCACGCCGTCGGTCATGATCTTGACCGTCGTCGGGAAGAAGCGACCGCCGGTCGCACGCTCGCGCTGCTCGACGAGGTCGGGGATCTGCTCCAGGCCGCGGTGCCGGTCCCACCACAGCGCGCCGACGACGCGGGCGGTGAGCGCATCCTCGGCGGCGAGCGAGGCGTAGGCCTCCAAGGTCGCCGGGGTGACCCACGCGTCCTGCCAGCCGGTGATGCCGAGCGTGTGCAGGTAGGTCTGCGCGTGCAGGATCGCCGCGCGCCACTCCGCGAGGTCGGGCAGCGGAACGACGTGGTCGTTGAAGGAGTACGCCGCTCCCTCGTGCAACGTGCCGGTGGGGTTGCCGTCGGCATCGCGCTCATAGCGGCCGTCGAACGGGTCGGGCGTGGCGGCGTCGATGCCGGCGATCGCGAGCGCCGCGCTGTTGACCCAGGCGCCGTGCACGTCGCGGTTGAACAGGAAGACCGGTCGGTCGGGCAGGATCGCGTCGAGGTCGGCCTTGTCCGGGGTGCCGCCGGGGAAGTACTCCATCGCCCAGCCGCCGCCGATGATCCAGGGCTGGTCGGGGTTGGCGTCGGCGTAGGCCGTGATGGCGGCGAGGTAGGCGTCGCGACCGGAGAGGTCGTTGAGGAACAGGTGCAGGCGGTTGCGCCCGGCGAACGGTGCGTGGATGTGTGAGTCCTGGAAGCCCGGGAGCACGACCTTGTCGGGGGCATCGATCACGCGCGTGCGCGGTCCGACGAGCGCTGCGGTCTCGGCGGGGGTGCCCAGAGCGACGATCCGGTCGCCGCGTACGGCGATCGAGCGCGACCAGCCGCGGACGGCATCGCCGCGGTAGACGGCCGCGTTGATCACGAGGTCGGCGGGGGCGTGGTCTGGTGCCGGGGGGCCGGGCGCGGTCATGGCGTCTCCTGGGAGCGGGTGGTGCAGGGACCGTACCCACCCGTGCCGGGCGCCGGTGGGCGGGGGTTGCCCGGCGCGGACCGACTGCGCGGCTGCTGGCCGAGATGATCGGCTTGCGCGGTCCCGGTGCAGGTCAGAGGCATGCCGTGTGGCTCTCGGCAACCTCTCGGACCTTGCTGTTCACGCACAATTCGGGAATATGTTCGGTGTGGGGTATCGTTGGGCTCAGTGTCGGTGTCAAGTTCAGTGACAGCGCAGTCGATATAACGGCCAGGCAGACCGCAAGGATGCCTCGCAGTTCGTACAGCGCGGCTCCACCGACCCCCGTGACGGTGATTCTCCCCACGGGAACTCACGGTCCTCGAGATGGTCCCGCTTTCGGGACGTGCTCGGACCGGCAAGAAGAAGAGAAGGTACGACCATGGACGACTTCGGTCCTTGGGACGACTAAGTCCCACAAAGCGTCGATACACATCGGCGCTGCCCCGGTTCGCCCCAGCGAACCGGCGCCACAGCTCGAGCAAGGGCCCCGCTCACGCGGGGCCCTTGCTTCGTTTGCGGACACCGCGACGTCGCGGACCTGCCGCGCCGCGGGGGAGGTGCGGCAGCCGGCCGGGTCTACGCGGCGAGCAGGATCCCGACGTACACGGCGGACAGCGCGCTGAGGCCCGACAGCGCCCCCCACACCGCCAGCCCCGGCGTCGTGCTCGCGCGGGTGTGCAGGAAGGCGGCGACGCCGGAGAGTGCGACGAGCGCGACCTTGACCGCGAGCACCGTGGTCCAGCCGGTGGGAGCCTCGGCCTGCTCGGCGGCGATGTTCCAGACGCCGGTCGCGACGAGCACCCAGTAGGCCGGCCAGGCCACCCGGTTGAAGGCCTGCGCGGCGATCTTCGGGAGTCCAGGGTCCTGGCTGCGCAGGATGGGGACGAGCGCCGCCAGCACCAGCTGCCCTCCGACCCACACCGTCGCGGCGATGACGTGCACGAACAGCCGAACGCTCCCGAGCCAGTCGATGTCCACGCCGACATCCTGCCCGTACCCCCCGGGGTGGTCGTAGTACCAACGGACACTGGTGACTGCTACCGCGCCACGCCTAGCGTCGTCGTCGGGCCGGCCCCACCGACCCGACCGAACGGCCGCGTCTCCGGGCGCGGCCGTTCGCAGGTCGAGGACGTTCTTCGTGGGCGAGCGCGTTCGCGTGCCACGATGCGGTGGTGACGGAGCAGCAGGCTCGGGGGTTCGTGAGCTCGGCGGAGTTCGCCGCGTGGATCGTGGCCCAGGGGGATGCGCCCGACGGCGTGTGGATGCTCATTCCCCGTGTGGGGTCCGAGGTCGTGGGGATCAGGTACGCCGAGGCGCTCCAGGTCGCGCTCGCGTACGGCTGGATCGACGGGCAGAAGCGCGGCGGAGACGACCCGGACGTGTGGTTGCAGCGGTTCGTGCCGCGGCGTCCGCGGAGCCGGTGGTCGAAGGTCAACTGCGCGCACGTCGAGCGACTCATCGCCGAGGGTCGGATGACACCGCGCGGGCTCGCCGAGGTCGAGGCGGCGCGCGCTGACGGTCGGTGGGAGGCGGCGTACGACGGAGCTCGTGCGGCCCCGGTGCCCGACGACCTTTCAGCGGCGATGGACGCGATCCCGGGCGCGCGCGCGTTCTTCGACTCCCTCAGGGCGCGCGACCGCTATCCGATCCTGTACCGGATCCAGGCCGTCAAGCGCCCTGAGACCAGGGCGCGCAAGATCGCGGACTACGCCGCCATGCTCGGCCGCGGCGAGAAGCTCACCTAGCTGTACTGCCCCGAGTAACAGGTCCAACGGTCGCTAAGCCGGGCGAGTTTGCGACCGTTGGACCTGTTACTCGGGGACGTGGCTGGGTCGGGGGTGCGCATATCCTGAGGTGTCATGTCCGATGCTGCGTCTCCTCCCGTCGCCGCGCCGGGGGTGGGGGAGCTGCGACGGCGGCTCGAGCGCATCATGCTGCGCGACCGGCGGCGGTTCGGGCGGCGGCTCGAGGGCCTGCGCACGGTGCGCGACGAGGCCAAGCGGGCCGCGACCCTCGCGCGCATCGTGGCCGACGTCGAGACGGCCGAGCGTCGGATCGGCGTACGTCGTGACTCCGTGCCGACGATCACCTATCCCGACCTCCCGGTCAGCGCTCGTCGCGACGACATCGCCAGCGCGATCCGCGACCACCAGGTCGTGGTGATCGCGGGCGAGACCGGCAGCGGCAAGACCACCCAGATCCCCAAGATCCTGCTCGAGCTCGGTCGCGGGATCACCGGGCAGATCGGGCACACGCAGCCGCGACGGATCGCCGCTCGCGCTGTTGCCGACCGGGTAGCCGAGGAGCTCGGGGTCGAGGTCGGCGAGGCGGTCGGCTATCAGGTGCGCTTCACCGACCACTCGAGCGAGCGCACGCTCGTCAAGGTGATGACCGACGGCGTGCTGCTCGCGGAGATCCAGAACGATCGCCTGCTCGAGCGCTACGACACGATCGTGATCGATGAGGCGCACGAGCGCAGCCTCACGATCGACTTCCTCCTCGGATATCTCAAGGAGATCCTGCCGCGGCGTCCCGACCTCAAGGTCGTCGTGACCTCGGCAACCATCGACACGACGCGCTTCAGCGAGCACTTCTGCACGCCCGACGGCACGCCCGCACCCGTGGTCGAGGTCACCGGGCGAACCTTCCCCGTCGACATCCGCTACGAGGACTACGGCGTCGAGGAGGGCGACGACCGCGACCAGGTGCAGGCGATCTGCGACGCGGTCGTGTCGCTGCAGCACGAGGGCTCCGGCGACGTGCTCGTCTTCCTGTCCGGTGAGCGTGAGATCCGAGACACCGCAGACGCTCTGCGCGGGTTGTCGCTGCGCGACACGGAGATCCTGCCGCTGTTCGCGCGGCTGTCCGCGCAGGAGCAGCACAAGGTGTTCGAGGCGCACACCGGGCGTCGCGTGGTGCTCGCGACCAACGTCGCCGAGACGTCGCTGACCGTGCCGGGCATCAGGTACGTCGTCGACCCCGGCACCGCGCGCATCTCACGCTATTCCGCGCGGCTCAAGGTGCAGCGGCTGCCGATCGAGGCGATCTCGCAGGCCTCCGCCAACCAGCGTTCGGGCCGTTGCGGACGCGTGGCCGAGGGCATCGCGATCCGGCTCTACTCCCAGGAGTCGCTCGAGGCGCGACCTGAGTTCACCGAGCCGGAGATCCTGCGTACGAACCTCGCGTCGGTCATCTTGTCGATGACGGCGCTCGGGCTCGGTGACATCGAGCAGTTCCCGTTCGTCGAGCCGCCCGACCGTCGTCAGATCAAGGACGGCGTGGACCTGTTGCGCGAGCTCGGCGCGCTGACGCCCGACCAGGACCTGCGGCTCACCGAGGTCGGGCGCCGGCTCGCACGTCTGCCGCTCGATCCGCGGCTCGGCCGCATGGTGCTCGAGGCGGAGAAGCAGGGTGTCGTCGACGAGGTGCTCGTCATCGCCTCGGCGCTCTCGATCCAGGACCCGCGCGAACGCCCCGCCGACAAGCAGGCGCAGGCCGACCAGTCGCACGCGCGCTTCCGTGACCTGACGAGCGACTTCCTGTCCTACCTCGGCGTCTGGACGTATCTGCGCGAGCAGCAGAAGGCATTGAGCGGCAACGCATTCCGGCGCATGTGCCGCGAGGAGTATCTCCACTATCTACGCATCCGCGAGTGGCAGGACGTGCACTCGCAGCTGAGGCAGGCGTGCAAGGAGCTCGGCATCACCGTCGCGCCACGCGACACCGAGGCGGCGACCCCGGATCCCACGGCGGTGCACCGCGCGCTGCTCGCAGGTCTGCTCTCGCACATCGGCTCCTTCGACCCGGTGCGCCGCGACTACCTCGGTGCGCGCGGCGCGCGATGGGCCGTGCACCCGGGCTCCTCGCTGTCGCGCAAGCCGCCGCAGTTCGCGATGGCGGCCGAGCTCGTGGAGACCTCGCGCCTCTTCGGCCGCGTGGTCGCGCGCATCGACCCGCTCGACGCGGAGAAGATCGCGGGAGACCTCGTCTCGCGGACGTACTCCGAGCCGCGCTGGTCGGCGAAGCGCGCGTCGGTCGTCGCCGACGAGCGGGTGCTGCTCTACGGCGTACCCCTCGTCGTCGGTCGACGCGTGCAGTACTCCCGCATCGATCCCGTGGTGTCGCGCGACCTGTTCATCCGGCACGCGCTCGTGAATGGCGAGTGGCAGAGCCATCACGCGTTCGTGAAGGACAACTCGCGCCTCGTCGCCGAGGTCTCCGGGCTCGAGGACCGGGTACGCCGGCGCGACCTGCTCGTCGAGGACGACGTGCTCGTCGACTTCTTCGACGAGCGCCTCCCGCGCGATGTCGCCGACGGCCGGGCGTTCGACTCGTGGTGGAAGAAGACGCGCCGCGATGCGCCGGACCTGCTGACCTATCCGCGGTCGCTGCTCGTGCGCGACACCTCCGAGGATCTCGAGGGAGCGTTCCCGCGGGTGTGGACCTTCGGGTCGCTCGAGGCCGAGCTGCCGCTGACGTACGCCTTCGAACCGGGTGCCGAGCACGACGGCGTGACGGTCGACCTGCCTGTCGCGCTGCTACCGCAGGCGCAGGCCGAGGACTTCCTCTGGCAGGTGCCCGGCCGTCGCGAGGAGGTCGTGACCGCTCTGATCCGCGGGCTGCCGAAAAGCCTGCGTACGTCGTTCGTTCCCGCGCCTGACACTGCTCGGAAGGTGCTCCCGTCGCTCGTGCCGGGGGAGCGCGGGCTGCTCGATGCGCTGGGGCACGCGCTCACGCGCATGACGGGCGTGACGATCCCCTATGACGCGTGGGCGCCACAGGCGCTGCCCGAGCACCTGCGCGTGACACTGCGTATCGTCGACGACACGGGTGCTGTGCTCGCGACGGGCAAGGACGTCGAGGCGCTGCAGATGCAGCTCGAGCCGCAGGTGGCCGAGACGATCTCGCACGCCTCGCGCTGGATCGAGGTGCGCGACCTGCGGGAGTTCCCGGTCGACGGCGTGCGCCGTGTCGTCGAGGAGACGCACGGAGAGTTTGTGGTGCAAGGGTTTCCGGCGCTCGTCGACCGTGGTGACCACGTCGACCTGCGCGTGCTCGTCACACCTGCGGAGCAGGCGGTCGCGATGCGCACCGGCGTTCGCCGGCTGCTGCGTCTCGCGCTCCCTGCACCCGTACGCTACGTCGTCGGGGTGCTGTCAACGCGGGAGAAGCTGGCCCTCGGCCACACGCCGCACGGCTCCGTGCCTGCGCTGATCGACGACGCCTTCGGTGCCGCCCTGGATGGTGCGGTGGCCCGCGCCGCGGCAGGAGCAGGTGCTAGCAGCGGCTTCGTGGACGGGCTACCGTGGCAGCGCGCGGCGTACGACCTGGTGCTGTCGACTGCGAAGGATGGCGCCGGGGATGCGTTGCTGCGCACGGTGAAGCAGGCGGCGGCGGTGCTCGAGCTCGCGACCGAAGCGCGCGTGCAGCTCGCGGCGGTGGCCTCGCCCAAGCTCCAGGGCATGAGATGCGACGTCACCGGCCAGCTCGACGCGCTCCTGCCTGACGGGTTCATCACCGCGGCCGGGACCGAGCGCCTGCCCGACCTCGCACGCTACCTGCGCGCCATCCTGCGCCGGCTCGAGACTGCGCCGCAGGACACCGCGAAGGACGCCACGCGCCAGGAGCAGGTCGAGGCCGTCACCGCCGACTGGGAGCAGACCCTCGCCGTGCTGCACCCCGCTGAGCGCGAGACCCCCGACGCCCTCGCCGTGCGCTGGATGATCGAAGAGCTCCGCGTCAACCTCTTCGCCCAGAACCTCGGCACCAAGCACCCCGTGAGCCCCACGAGGATCCACAAGGCGCTGAGAGCCCTCCTCACCGCCCCCTGATGTCCGGACAGGGCCTCGAGCTACCGCCCGAATCCGCATTTCGAGCCGGTGAAACCGACGATTCCGGCAGTAACTCGCGGACCGGCCGAGGCCGCGTCCTAGCATCGGGGGGTGGCCTACGACGAGGAGCTGGCGGAGCGGATGCGCGAGGCTCTCGACGGTGTGCGGGGCGTGACCGAGAAGAAGATGTTCGGCGGTCTCGCGTTCCTCGTCGACGGCAACATGGCGATCGCGGCGAGCGGCGAGGGTGGCGCGATGGTGCGCATCGACCCGGCCGAGAACGACCAGCTCCTCGACTCGACGACGGCCGAGCCTGTCGTGATGCGCGGGCGCCCGATGACCGGCTGGCTCCGCGTCGCCACCGACGACCTCGCGTCGTCGGACCAGCTCGGCGCCTGGGTGCGCCGAGGCGCCGACTACGCCGGTTCGCTGCCCCCGAAAGCGAAGTGATGGCGCGTCGGGGCGATAGCGTCACGACCGACGGGTAGCACGAACGAAGGAGATCAGCGGTGGAGATCAAGGAGCTCGGGCACCTGGTGCTCTACGTACGCGACCTGAAGGCGTCGGTGCACTTCTACCGCGACGTCCTCGGCTGGCGCCCGATCCTCGGCGGTGACGACAACGAGCCGATGCCCTTCCCCGCCGCCGCATTCAGCGCGCCGTCGAACCGTACGCACCACGAGCTGCTGCTCATCGAGGTCGGCAAGGACGCGGCCGCCATCCCGCAGGGACGACGTGTCGGGCTCTATCACTTCGGCCTCAAGGTGGGCGACAGCGACGACGAGCTGCGTGAAGCGCTGGCGGCGCTGCAGGAGAACGACGTCACGGTCCTCGGTGCCAGCGACCACACGGTGACGCACAGCCTCTACATCGCCGACCCCGACGGCAACGAGATCGAGCTGTACATCGACGTCCCCGGCGTCGACTGGAAGAACGACCCGTCCCTC
>JANMBJ010000108.1:0-19544 GCA_031360335.1 Candidatus Nanopelagicales bacterium | reverse complement strand
TGCACGACGTGGATGCCGGCCTGCGGTGACGGGAAGGTCGGAGACGTCGGCGGTGCGGCCAGGTTGGCCGCGTTGAGGCCAAGCTCGGAGGCGGTGTAGCCCTCGACCACGACGAGCACGGCGGGGTTGATCACCGCAGGTGCGCCGTTGAGCGCGATGAGAGCCTGCACCTCCCCGTGGCCGGCAGTGGAGCGGTCCATGACGAGGAAGCAGTCTCGCGTGCCCACCCCCACGGCCAGCGGAGCGGACGCGATGCCGTTGGCGACGACCTCGAGGGTCCAGGAGCCCGGCGGGATGGTGACCGGCACCGACACGATGGCCGTGACGGTCTCGGCCCCGGTGGCGATCCCCATGGTGGAGAAGTCGCGGGTTCGCAGGTAGCGCACGTCGCCACCTGCGTTGGTGAGGCGTACGAGCGGGTAGTTGGAGGCGTTCTGCCGGTCGTCGCCGTAGCCGTTGGCGTGGGTCAGCCCGTTGAGCTGCTTTCCGGCGATCTGGTAGGAGTGCCCCGCGATCAGTGCCGTGGGAGCCGCTGTGAGCGTCGGGCGCCAGGCCGCCTTGGGAGTCAGCTCGGCGGCATCCGGAACGTATTCGTTGATGGTGTTCTGCTCACCGGTCATGAGCACGTGGCCGGACGGGAGCAGGAGGAAGGCGCACTGCCACGTGTGCCCTGGCGCGCTCGTCGGCTGTGCCGCGAGCGTCGAGAGCGTGTTGGTGTCGGGGTTGTAGTCGCAGATGGTGACCGGACCCGAGAAGAAGCCTCCGCTGCCCGGAGTCGGGTCGACCGGCCCCGACGTGATCAGCACGTGGCCGTTGGGCAGGACCACGACGGCACCGTCGCTCGAGGTCTGGACTCCGTTGGGGGCGTTGGTGTTTCCCGCGTCAGCAGGAAGGTCCGGACCGGCAGTCCAGGTGCCCTTGGCTGTCGCCGTGGCGCCGGACGTGTAGAGGCCCGTGTGACCGTTGGCGCCGACGAAGAACGCCTTGCCGTTCATCAGGGTGACAGCGCCGCCCATCTCGCTGAGGTTCGTGCCGCCGATCGTACCGATCGGAAGGCTCGATGACGTGACGCCGGCGCTCACCCACTCGTCGCGGGCGGCCACGTACATCTCGGCGTTCTGCGTCGCCGTCGCCGAGAAGATCTGCACGGTGACGACGTTGCCGTTGGGCATGAGGCACCAGCTCTCCTCGTTCGTCTTGCCCACCTTGGTCGCACCGACCGTGCCGAACTTGGTGCCAGCCTCGACCCAGGTGTCGGTGACCGGGTCCCAGATGGCTGTGCGCGCGGTCGACAGGGCACCGAAGAGGACACGTCCGTCCTCGAGCACGATCGAGATCGCGTCGCCGACGATCCAGTCGAAGCCCGGCGTCGGCTTGTTCATGGCCGACCAGGTGCCCGACACCGGGTCGAAGATCTCGCCGCGGGTGTCCTTGTCGGCTGTCGTGCTCGTGTCGCCGAGGATGTCGGAGTACTCACCACCGACGACGAAGACCCGACCGTCCTTGAGGACGCCGCTCGAGAAGTACTTCCGCTGTCCGCTCATCGGGAGGGGGCTCGACCAGGTGCCGTTGCGATAGTCACCGTGGTTGTCCGGCGTGAGGCGATACCAGTTGGCGCCGCCGTAGGTGTTGCTCAGCGACGGCCGGTTGGCGTCGTGCACCAGCACGGTGCCGTCGGTGAGCAGAAGCACGGTGTCGGCGCTGACGCCCGACGGTGCGTTGAACGTGTTCCAGGAACCTGTCACGACGATCGCCCCCTTGGTCACCGCCTGCGAATGGGCAGTGCTGCCCTACCTGAGCGGGGGTCCGATGCCGCTGATACGTCCCTCACCCGGTTGGTGCACCGAGTCGGTCGAACGGAGCATGGACCAGTGGTGTGCCGTGTCCGGAATCCAGGATCGACCCGACCGGACGTCGGTAGTGCGCTGCCACCGATCGCGCGCTCCCCGGCGACACACCGCCTGACGTCGGCGGACGGCGCCGTGACAGGCTTTGGCGTGACCATCTGAGGCGGGGCGTCCTCGAGACCGGGACGTCGTCACCTGCGCTCGACACCCGGAGGCTGCGATGACCGTGACCCTGACCTACCGCGACGCCGTGGCGGTGCTCGAGATCGGCGACGACGAGAACCGCTTCTCGCCCACGTGGCTCGACGAGATGGATTCGGCACTCGACCGGGTCGTCGCCGGTGAGCCGACAGCGCTCGTGACGGTCGGCACCGGGAAGTTCTTCTCCAACGGACTCGACCTCGAGTGGCTCACCGCCAACCCCGACCAGTGGCTGCCCTACGCCGCGCGGGTTCAGCAGCTCCTGGCGCGCGTGCTCACCCTGCCCGTGCCGACCATCGCGGCCGTCAACGGTCACGCCTTCGGCGCAGGTGCCATGCTCGCGATCGCGCACGACTTCCGCGTGATGCGCGCAGACCGTGGCTTCCTGTGTTTCCCCGAGGTCGACATCCGCATCCCCTTCACTCCTGGGATGTCGGCGCTCATCCTGGCCAAGACGACGCCCCAGACTGCGGTGGCGGCGATGACCACAGGACGTCGCTATGGCGGGCCGGATGCCCTCACGGCCGGACTCGTCGACATGACAGCTGCGGAGCCCGACCTCCTCGACGCAGCCGTCGCCGCAGTGCTCCCGCTCGTGGGCAAGGATCCCGCCACTCTCGGCACCATCAAGTCCACGATGTACGCCTCCGCCGCCACGGGCCTCGCCGGCTCCGCCGCCTGATCCTTCGCTCACCCGGGAGCGGGTCCGGCCGGTCACCCGATCGGCCGCTGACAGCGTGTCATGCCCTGCCGGCCGCTCAAGATCCATTGCCGGCGCCCGAAGATCATCAGGTCATAGCAATCTTGTACGGACCGCTCCGGCAGATCGACCCCCGGCACGGCGCATCCATCATCAGCTCGACGCGCCGCGTCGCGGTCGCGCGCGTCCGAGCGGCCCTGTCCCAGGGAGGACCGAGCATGCTCGATCGCACCCGTGCGTCTCTCGAGCAGCGCGAGGAGGGCTTCACCCTCATCGAGCTGCTCGTGGTCATGATCATCATCGGCATCCTTGCCGCAATCGCGATCCCGACGTTCCTCAACCAGCGCAGGAACGGCTACAACTCGGCCACCAAGACCGACCTCGGCAACATCGGGCTCGCGATCGAGTCCGCGGCGGCCGACAAGAGCGGTGACTTCACCAAGCTGTTCGCGACGGGCAAGGGCAAGAACGGCGACGCCGTAACCGTCGACGGCGTGCTGACCACGGCCAACTTCGTGACCTCCACGGTCGAGTTCGCCGGCACGAAGGCGGTCAAGCTCACCCTCGGCAAGGACGCGACGGCGTCGGACTTCTGCGTCTACGGAGAGCACACCAGCAACACCGCCAGCTACTGGGTCTACAGCAAGAAGAACGGCGGACTCCTGCCCGGCACCTACTCCACCGCGGCGGCGATCACGACCGCCTGCGGTTGAGCCAGCATTCAGCACGTCATGGCGAAGGTCCCGGAACCTTCGGTTCCGGGACCTTCGACGTACACGGGGCAGTGCGCGCTCAGAGGCGGTGGTTGAGATAGTCGGGGGCCTCGCCGCAGCTGAGCTGGTCGAAGGCGCCGGCCATCGCATCGGTGTCGAAGGGATTGCCCTTCGACACCGACTCGGCGACGACAGCCACGACGTGGTGCGTGACGGCGGTGGCCAGCACCGTCGTGGCGACGAGAAGCTGCGCCAGTCGGTTGACCTGCGCTGCGGCGACCGTTGTGACCACCATCGCTCCTCCTCCACCGATCGTCCGGACGTCTCACAGTCTTGATCGGCACGGGGAGGCCCGGACTGAGCACTCCGGCGGTGCGGATGCGCCCGAGCGACCGGTGTCACCCTCTCGGGCGTACCGAGCAACGACGCGGCAGCGATCAGTGGGTGATGACCTCGCCGGGGACCACGCGCGGGTCGTCAGCAGGCGCGACGTGGCCGCTCTCCCACGCCCGGTAGGCCGTCGTGGCACCGATGAGCGCGGTGACCAGCCATGCCGCGACGGCGGCGTCGTCGGCCAGACCGGGGATCGTGAGGAACAGCTCGGGCAGCAGGTCGATCGGAGACACGATGTAGAAGACGGCCACGACCATGAGCAGGAGGCGGCCGCGGCTTAGCCCGTCGTAGCGCCCGAGGAGAACGTCGCGGACCAGGCGTGGGATCGAGGAGATCCGTCCCATGAATCCGGTCGGACCGTCCGACATCGCTGCCGCCGCAGCCGCTGCCGCAGCTGCTTTGCGTCCCGTGCTGGCCATCGTTCCCCCTCGGGAGTGGTGCTCTCACCGGACAGACCCCGGCGACGACTCACAGGTTCCCGCTCCCGCGACTGCCCAAACAACCAGCGGAGTGGTGCAGCGGGTCAGACGACCGGGCAGCCGACCGACGGGCTGGTCAGGTGGTTGGTCCCCGGGAAGTCGTACGAGCCATGGACGGGTGCCCGGCGGCGATGCGCCCAGTCCTTCGACTCGTCGGGCGCATCGCCGAACCGACATCGACCGTGACTCTCCGCGCTGGCGGCAGTGACGGTGCGCGTCGCACGGGGCCGTTCAGGTGACCGCAGCCCGTGCCTCGATGAAGGCGGCCACCGCGCGGTCGACATCACCGTCGGTGTGCGCCGCCGAGAGCTGGACCCGGATCCGCGCTTGGCCCTGCGGCACGACGGGGAAGGAGAAGGCGACGGCATAGACCCCGCGAGAGAACAACTCGTCGGCGACCCGACCCGCGACGACGGCGTCACCGAACATCACTGGCACGATCGGGTGCTCACCTGGCTGGAGATCGAATCCTGCAGCGGTCATGCCGTCGCGGAACCGCTTCGCCGCGACGTGCACCCGGTCGCGCAGGTCACCAGAGGTCTCGAGCACGTCGAGGACAGTCAACGATGCGGCCACGATCGGCGGTGCGACCGAGTTGGAGAACAGGTAGGGCCGCGCCCGCTGCTTGAGCAGCTCGACGATCTCGCGGCGCGCGGCGACGTAGCCACCTGATGCGCCGCCGAGCGCCTTGCCGAGCGTCCCCGTGACGATGTCGACCCGGTCGCGTACGCCGTAGAGCTCCGGCGTGCCACGACCCGTCGGACCGACGAAGCCGACGGCATGCGAGTCGTCGACCATGACCAGGGCGTCGTGGGTGTCGGCGAGCCGACAGATCTCGTCGAGCGGTGCCAGGAAGCCGTCCATCGAGAAGACGCCGTCGGTGACGATGAGGCGATAGCGCGCGTCCTTCGCCTCGACCAGACGGGCCTCGAGCTCGACCATGTCGCGGTTGGCATAGCGCAGTCGCTGTGCCTTGCACAGCCGGATGCCGTCGATGATCGAGGCGTGGTTGAGCGCATCTGAGATGACGGCGTCGCGCTCGTCGAACAGCGCTTCGAAGACGCCGCCGTTGGCGTCGAAGCACGAGCCGAAGAGCACGGAGTCCTCGGTGCCGAGGAACTCCGCGAGACGGGTCTCCAGAGCACGGTGGATCTCCTGGGTGCCGCAGATGAAGCGCACCGACGCCATCCCGTAACCCCACCGCTGCAATGCTTCTCGGGCCGAGGCCAGCAGTCGGGGGTCGTCGGCGAGACCGAGGTAGTTGTTGGCGCAGAGGTTGAGGATGTCGCGCCCGGCAGTGTCGACGACGTGGGTTCCTTGCGGCGACGCCATGACCCGCTCAGGCTTGTAGACCCCCGACTCTCGCATGGCGTCGAGACGCTCGGTCAGCTCTGCGCGCAGCGCGTTCAGCATCGCGTTGTCGACGGTCATCCCGCCACCTCCCAGTCGAGAACGACCTTGCCTGCTGTGCCGCTCGCGGCAACCTCGAACGCCTCGTCCCAGTCAGTGAACTCGAACCGGTGCGTGATGACTGGCGAGATGTCGAGCCCGGCCTGAACGAGCACCGACATGGCGTACCAGGTCTCGAACATCTGCCGGCCGAAGATCCCCTTGATGGTGAGCATCGAGCGGATGACCCTGTCCCAGTCGAACTCGACACTCGTCGAGGGGAGTCCGAGCAGCGCGATCTTCCCGCCGTGCGCCATCGAGGCGATCATCGAGTGGAGCGCCGGTGCCGCACCGGACATCTCGAGGCCGACGTCGAAACCCTGGACCATCCCGAGCTCGGCCATGACGTCGCACAGCTGGGTCGTGCCGACATCAACAGCGCGCGTGACCGCACCCATGGACTGCGCGAGCTCGAGCCGGTTTCGGCTGAGGTCGGTGATGACGACGTTGCGAGCACCGGCATGACGCACCACGGCGGCAGACATCAGACCGATGGGCCCGGCACCAGTCACGAGCACGTCCTCACCGAGCACAGGGAAGGCGAGGGAGGCGTGCACGGCGTTTCCGAACGGGTCGAAGATCGCCGCGACATCGGGGTCGATCGGGTGCGGATGACGCCACACATTCATGGCGGGCACGACGACGAGCTCGGCGAATCCGCCATCGCGGTCGATGCCGACGCTGATGGTGTCGGGGCACAGCTGACGCTGCCCGCCGAGGCACCACCGGCAGCGACCACAGACGATGTGGCCCTCGACGCTCACGAGATCGCCGACGTCGACCGTGTCGACACCGCTCCCGACCGCCTCGACCCGACCCGCGATCTCGTGCCCGAGCACGACCGGAGTTCGCACGGCGCTCTGCGCCCACGCGTCCCAGGCGCGCACGTGCAGGTCGGTGCCGCAGATCCCCGTACGCAGCACCCGGATCAGCACCTCACCAGCATGCGCCTCGGGATCGGGGACCTCCTTCAGCCACAGACCT
The DNA here is from genome assembly GCA_031360335.1 of Candidatus Nanopelagicales bacterium. GTDB lineage: Bacteria > Actinomycetota > Actinomycetes > S36-B12 > CAIYMF01 > Longivirga. Next base: position 12,778 of record JANMBJ010000108.1, on the reverse strand, counting down.
GGGGTCGCCTGCGCCTTCACCAACGCCTTCACAGCGGCAGCCTCCCACGAACCCCCTCACCTCTCGGGCGAGGTACTACGACGCAGATGCGATGGCGGGTTCCACCTACGGACCCGTTGACTCCTCAGTGCCACGGACCACTCATCAGGAGGCACACCGTGACCACCACCCGCACCCTCGGCGCTCTCGCCGCCTGCCGCGCCGTCGTCTCCATCTGACGGGGCATGTGCGGGGCACGGCAGCACAGCGAACGGGTGCGACTGCGGGGCTTCCCCTCCCGCCGGTCGCACCCGTTCCTCGTCCCGAACCTCTCGCACGCTCGCGAACGTCCGGCCGCTACTGCGGCAGATAGTCGCGGGCCCAGAGGGCGGCGCTCGTGCGATCGGCGACGCCGATCACACGAAACACCCGTCCCAGGTGCGCTTTGACCGTGCGCTCGCTGATGCCGAGGCGCGTGCCGATCTGCTTGTTGGCTAGGCCCTGAGCCACGAGCTTGAGCACCTCGAGCTCGCGGGTGGAGAGCCCTTCACCCGGCGCCGGCGCCTTGGACGGCAGCAAGGCGCGAGCGACGCGTGGATCGAGCGGTGCGTGCCCTAGCGCAGCGGCGCGCACGGCAGAGAGCAGGTCGCGGGGGTCGGAGTCCTTGAGCAGGTAGCCGGTCGCGCCTGCCTTGAGCGCCTCCGACACCCGCGGCTCGTCGGAGAAGGACGTGAGCACCACGATGACGCTCTCCGGCCTGATGCGCAGGACCTCGCGCGTCGCTTCGGCGCCGTCCATGCCCGCCATCGACAGGTCCATGAGGATCACGTCGGGAGAGAGCTCGACGACCATCTCCACAGCGCTCTCGCCGTCGGCGGCCTGGCCCACGACTCGAAGGTCGGAAGTGCTGTCGATGAGGGCAGCGAGACCCGCGCGCAGAAGCTTGTGGTCGTCGACGAGAAGAACTCCGATCATGCGCGCGGCACCGTCAACCTCCACGCCGTGCCCGTCCACCCGGTATCCCCCCCGAGCGACGACGAGACCTCCAGCTTGGCGCCGGACCGGGCCGCAAGGTCGCTCATCACCTGCACACCGAAGTGTCCCTCACGCGGTACGTCGAACGTCGCACGGACGTCGAAGCCGCGACCGTCGTCGGCGACGACGAGGACGACGTCCGCATCGTCTAGCTCGAGCCTGATGTCGATGCGGGTGGCACCCGCGTGCCTGATCGCGTTGCGGAGGCTCTCCTGCGCCACGCGATAGACGAGGCGTTCGCCGTCCTCGTCGAGCCCGGTGCGACCCATGGTGGTCTCGAGATGTACGTCGATGTCACGTGTGCGTGCCATGTTGGCAAGGTCCGTCAGCGCCGCGACGAGGCCGGCAGAGCTGAGGTTCGGCGGGTAGATGTCGACGAGCAGGGTGCGCAGGCTGCCGATAGTTCCTCGGACGGCTGCGCCAGCCTGGCGGACGACCTTGGCCGTCTCCGGGTGCCCGTCGGACTCGGCGCGCTCGGCAGCACCGCTCACGGCGAACGAAGCTGCCGCGAGCTCCTGCACGACACCGTCGTGCAGGGTCGCGGCGATCCGACGCCGCTCGTCGGTCGAGGCGTCCACGGCGTGCTCGAGCAGTGCGACCCGTTGCTCCTGCGCGGCACGGACGCGGTCGAGAAGGCGCCAGATGATGGGGAGCATGAGCACGAGCAGCAGCAGCAGACTGGTCAGCGTGATGCCGGCAAAGCCCCGCCACATCGCGCTGGTCCGCGCGGTCACGGTGTCGTACGGAAGATAGGTCTCAAAGAGCAGCGTTGTCCCACCCGGGGTCCACACCGGTCGGTAGACCTCGAGGAGCTTGCCCCGGTTCTGCTCGAATCGATTCTCGGGCTTCGTCAGATCGCTCACCTCGGCGTGGGTGGTCACCGACGTGATCGCCTCTCGCTCGTCGTCACCGAGTGCGAACGTCGAACCCACGTCACGAGACTCGTCGGAGTAGATGATCGTCCCGTCGGGCTTCCACACCTTGACGCGCACCACGTCGCCACTGAGAACGCGCGTGCGCACCGTCTGGTCGAGAGCGGCGAAGGCCTTCGGGTCGCCGCTCAGCAGCGCGTCCTCGAGCACCGGTTGAACAACCGACTCGGCGAGCAGGTCGGTCGTCTTCGCCGCATCGTTGACCGCCTCGCGCTCGGCGACGTTGCGGCTCGCGAAGCTGCCCGCGACGGCAACCGCGATGAGTACGACGGCTGCCGCTGCCACGAGCTGCGCATAGATCCGCGACATGCGCAGCGGCTGTGTCGCGCGCCCCGCGCGACCCGTCGCCGCGGCGACGGTCACCCACTCCCGCTCACCGTCCAACGTCGGGTGCGCGCGCGACGACGCCGCAGCACGCTGGGAGGCTGCGGTGTCGTCGTCGGAGGCGGTGCCTCCGGTGAGGTAGGTGGTCACTGGTGTCCTGAGCCGTCGTCCGAGCTGCCGTGACGACCGCTGCCGCCACTCACCGAGTGTCCACCCGGGTGTCCACCCCGGTCATCGGTCGACGTGGAGGGTGCTGATGAGTGGGTCGGCTCGGACGAGTGGGTGCTCCGGTGCACCGCCTCGGTGCTCCCTGACGAGGAGCCGCCGCGGTCATCGCCTGGCTCGGCGTGAGCAGTCGTCGTCGTGGTCGGCTCCGGGGTGATGTCGTCGGAGCCGAGGGTGGCCTGCGCCGGTACGCGGACGGCCACGCCCTCGGCGAAGGAGGAGTTGCCGGTGAGGCCGACAGCAGCGGGCACAAGGGCGAGTGCTGCGCCAGCGGCGAAGAGCGTCAGACGGTTCATGGTGTTCTCCTGGTGTGGATCGGGGGTCGGCTCGGGGGATCGTTCCGACTGGTCACCATCAGAGGGCACCGCTGGTCGCGCGCACCATCGGACCTTGGCACTAGAACCTCGGCGACCACCCGTCGGCCCCCGGGACGGGTGCCGTCACCGCGCCGCTGGCCGTCGTTCCGAGGTCGCTGACATCGTCTGGGAATCAGCGGTTTTCGGGTCTTAGGACCTGAGCCGCACAGCAGATCGCGGCAGGTCGTAGGACGTTCGACGCGAACCTTGGAGTGAGTGCGACAGTTCTTGGACGAGCGCGAGATGAAGATTGCTCGCCAGGGGACGAAGGTCTACCTACGGCACCACACAGCACCGGCCTTCCCCACGGCCCCCTCCCCCAGGGACACACCATGAAGCTCAAGCTCGTCATCCCCCTCACCGTCGCCGGCGTCGTCATGGGCTCGACCGCCGCCTTCGCCTCGAACCACACTGCGGCTCCGACCACGGTGCCCGCCTCCGACACCGTCACCGTCACCGTCTCGCCCTCTGCCGAGCCGAGCGACGAGGCCTCCGAGACCCCGTCCGCCGACCCGACCACTGCTGCCCCGTCCACGACCGCGGCCCCGTCCGACGACGCGTCGGAGACCCCGCACGCCAGCGAGTCGGCGGAGCCGAGCGAGAACGAGACGCACTCGGCCAAGCCCTCGCAGAGCGCCACGTCCGACGACGACGCCGACGACGCGGCCGACGACCAGGGCGACGACCAGGGCGACGACCAGGGCGACGACAACGGCGCCAGCGCCCAGCCCGGCGGCACCGCAACGAGCGGCTCCCACGCGTCGGGTCACGGTGACGGTGGCAACGGCGGCTCCGGTCACGGCGACGGCGGCAACGACGGCTCCGGCGGCGGCTCCGACGACTGACCGCGCCCCCTCGCCACGCGGAGCCATCGCGGCCCCCCACGACTTCCCCGTGGCACGACAGCACCACCGCACGACAGCACGACAGCACCACCGCACGACAGCACGACGGAACGGCAGTACGGCAGCACCACCCGCACCATCAGCACCACCCGTGCAGCGCCCGCAGCACGGACAACTGAACACACCGTGGCACGACCCGAGAGGGCCGTGACGCCTTCCTCTGCGTCCCGGCCCTCTCGTCACCACCAGAGGTCGACCTCGGCATGACGACACCCGGGCAGCTCCCGGGCTCGCCTGCCGTTCGTGTCCGAACGTCCCGCTCGCGCTCGTATCCCCCGTCCTGGGACAAACCTTGGACGTTCCCCGGATGTACGCCGAGCAGAAGTGGGCGAGAGTCGTCCTAGCACCCCCGGGCTGACCGATCTCGGTCTGAGCTCCGGGCTCGTTGAACCGGGAAGGAGACCGCGATGACCAGCACCTACCTCGCAGCCTCGGCCTGCTCGACGTCCCGCATCACCAGGGTTGGTGTCTGATGTCTCAGCCGGCCTTCTCGCTGCCCGAGCCGATCCAACCCGACGGTCGCGTCTGGCGTGTCCTCGCCGTTCCGACGACCTCGACGTGGAATAACTCAAGGGTGACCACCGCGGACGACGACAACCCCCGCCGCGGCGTCGCCCGGTGGTTCCGTCGCCGCACACCTGCTCCCGTGATCGACCTGCGCGAGGAACGTCGCGCTCGTCGCGACGACCCGCTCCCGTCGGACCCCGAGAGCGTCGTCCTTCGGCTCGCCCGGCTCCGCGACGCGGGCCTCATCACGAACTCCGAGTTCGAGTCCGAGCGCAAGACACTGCTCGGCGACGAGCGCTGACCCGCTCTCGCTGGTCCTCGTCCGCAACCTGCTCACCACTCCCCCGGGCCCCGGGCAGCCACTCCGCGCTCGGCGTCGTCGTGACGGCGGCTCGACGTGCTGGGCCGGGTCGCCGCTGTCCTGCGCGACCGCGGAGTCAGGCAGCGGGGCCGTGACCCTCGAGGTGCGGGTGGACCGTGACAGGGACGTTGAGCTCAGCCTCGACGGGGATCTCTGCCTCGACGTCCTCAGCGCTCATGGCACGACTCATCGCGATCACGATGAGCGTCCCCGCGACGACGACGATCGCACCGGTCGCGACCCAGGCGAAGGGGCCGGGCAGCTGGGTGAGCTTGAAAGTCACGAACGCCATGGCGACGGTCGCCGGCAGCGTGACCATCCAGGACAGAACCATCTCTCCGACAACCTTGAGGTTGATGCCGACACCCGAGGCGACGCCCGCACCGGCGATCGACGAGGCTGCGGCGTGGGTCGTCGAGATAGGCGCTCCGAGCGCCGTCGCACCGAAGATGGCAGCAACCGCACCCGCATTGGCGGCCACTCCGGACGACGCATGCAGGGTCGTGATCTTCAGGCCCATCGTCTCGATGATCTTCCAACCACCCCACACCGTGCCCAGAGCGATAGCGCCATACGCCGAGAACTCGACCCACGTCGGCACCGAGATGTTGCCGTCGGCGCCGGCGGCCAGGTGACCCGTGCCGACAAGAAGTGCGGCGATGACACCCATCGTCTTCTGCGCGTCGTTGGCACCGTGGCCGAACGACACGGCACCCGCCGACACCAGCTGCAGCCACTTGAACGGCTTTGCGTTGTCAGGGAGGTGGAAAGCCTTGCGCAGCACGGCGACGAGATACATCGCCAGGAACGCGATGGCGAACGCGACGAGCGGGCTCACAATGATCGCGATCGCGGTCTTCTGCACGCTCGTCCAGCTGATCGCGTCGGTGCCACCGGCGGCGAGACCGGCGCCGACGAGTCCGCCGATCAGCGCGTGACTTGACGACGACGGCATGCCGAACCACCAGGTCGCATAGTTCCACGCGATCGCGGCGAACAGCGCGGCGAAGACCACGCCGATACCCGTGACGTCCGCGTGCACCGTCTTGGCGACCGTGTTAGCCACCGCCGTGCCCACGATGAAGACCGCGGCGAAGTTGAAGAACGCCGAGAACCAGACGGCCCACTTGGCCGGCAGCACTCGCGTGGCGACGACTGTCGACACGGAGTTCGCGGCATCGTGAAAACCATTGGTGAAGTCGAACAGCAGTGCGAGCGCGACCACTGCAATCAGGGCGACCATCGTCAGGTCCACGAACCGTCTCCACCACGCATGGGGAGGTCACGGCGACCGTCCCGGCGGCACCATCATTCCGGTCCCAGGGCCTATGTCCAGCGGTGGAGTGAACGAAGGGTAAACAACGGGTGAACGGCGCCCAGGTGGGGCACTGACCCCGTTTCCAGCACGATTATCAGGCCAGGACACCCTTGCTTCCCGCCGTGCTCGGGGCCCGCGAGGGATGGGCGGGTCGAGGTGTCACCGCGGCTAGGACATGCTCCCCCCGGACGCAACAGAGCCCCTCGACGTATGAGGTCGAGGGGCTCGTCGCCGACCGTCGAGCTGCGCCCGGGAGACCCGAGGACAGACACGACCCGCGGGCGTCACCGCAGCCGCTGCGCCCACCCGGCGAACCGGGCTCGTCCGTCGTCTCCGCGTCCCGCAAGCGGGAGTCATCGATGTCGGCAATGCGCAAGCAGATGGTCTCCCGACCGGTCCTGACTCCCCCTGCGGTGACACCCGCAGCCGACGAGGTTTCCCTCGACGAGATGGATCGCCGTTCTCCGGTCCGGCCGCCTCCCGTCTCGGTCCGCGTCCCCGGGTCGCCCCGGTTGTTCGTTCCGCCGTGGAGGGCGTGTAGAGATTGATAGTCGCCTTCGCCCCTCAGACACAAGGGGTTTCACCGACGACTTTCTGTGCACAGGTGCATCCACGGACTCATCCACAAGCGGTTGTGCTCACGCTCACTGTCGTACACACCCCTGTGCACAACGGTGGTGGACAACTCCGCCGCGGCATCAGCTCCGGGGACACCCGAGACGCCGCGCCCGGCCCTCCGGCGTGCCAGCCGATCAGACGTCGAGCGGCTGTGGCGGGAGCGCCCCGAGAAGGTCGCCCACGACCTCGATCACCTCGGGGTCGGCACCCATCGACATGTGGGTCGCACGCACTTCCACCGGGTCGGCACCAGGGTCGAGACAGGCACGCCAGTCGACGACGCCGTCGTCGACTGAGAACACCGAGGTGTAGGGGATGCCGCCCGGGATGTCGGCGTCGAGCCACCCGCGCACCTCCTGGGCGCACTCCCCCGAGAGGCAGTCGTCGCCGAGCAGGCCCGGCACGCCGAGCGAGCTCAGCCGGGTGATGACCTGCAGCTGCGCGGCCAGCGTGGCGTTGACCGCCAACGGGTCGGTGTTGGGCGTGCCGAGAGTGATGAGCGAGGCGACGAGATCGGGCCGGCGTACGGTCGCGATCTTCGCGAGGGTGCCGCCGCGGCTCCAGCCGACGATGGCGACCCGGCGACCGGTGCGTTCGGCTGCCTGCTCGAGCCGGCGCTCGACCGCGTCTGCCAGCTCACGCGTGCAGCCGATGTTGGGCGCGATCCCCGAGCGAGATGTCCAGTGCCCCCGCCGCCGGAGGTCCTCCGTCATCGGGGCCAGCGCGAAGTCACCCGAGAGGAAGCCCGGCACGAGCAGGACCGGCACGCGATCAGGGTCCGGGGTCGTGGCCCGACGCTGGTGCGGCAGCAGGCGACCTGCGACCTTGAACACCGAGAGGTTCTCCCGCACAGCCGTGAGCACCGGCGGACGGAAGCCCGCCGGGTGCAGCAGCAGGTCGCCGAGCTCCTCCAGCGACCGGCCCACAGGCCCAGGCATTCCCCCAGTGTGCGGCACGCATGGGTCAACACCACCGACGTTCCGCCCTGTTCCCACCCGGCAATCCCCGGCCCGACTTCTCAGCTGATCTGGTGGCTGTCTTGGGGGGGGCGGGACGAGACCCCCCGATCAGCCCGAGCAGGAGCTCTCACTGTGCTCTCAGGGACAGGGCACGCAGATGGCAGGCTGCTCCCAGGGTTTGGCCAGGCACCACGCCGACGGTTGACCCATGACCACGACAGCACTGCCCCACGAGGCAGCCCCGCCCTCCGCGGGCACCGCAGGCGACGAGAGTCAGACGGCTCCGGCACGTGTCCCCTCGGCGCTCGCACGGTCGCAGGACGGCCGCGCCGTCGTCGACATCGTCATCCCCGTCTACAACGAGGAGGCCGACCTCGTCGGCAGCGTCGGGAGGCTGCACGCCTACCTCGCCGACTCCCTGCCGGTGAGCTTCCGGATCACGATCGCCGACAACGCGAGCACCGACAGCACGTGGCAGCTCGCGCTCGGGCTCGCGCACCGGCTCCCCGGCGTACGCGCCGTGCACCTCGACGAGAAGGGTCGTGGCCGGGCCCTGCGCCAGGTGTGGTCGGCGAGCGACGCCGACGTGCTCGCCTACATGGACGTCGACCTCTCGACCGACCTCGCCGCGGTGCTGCCGCTGATCGCTCCCCTGCTGACCGGGCACAGCGACCTGGCGATCGGCTCGCGGCTCGCCCGCGGGTCGCGCGTCGATCGCGGACCCAAGCGCGAGCTGATCTCCCGCTGCTACAACGTCCTGATTCGTACGACGCTGGCCGCGCGGTTCTCCGACGCCCAGTGCGGCTTCAAGGCGATCCGCGCCGACCGGGCGCGCGAGCTGCTGCCACTGGTCGAGGACACCGGGTGGTTCTTCGACACCGAGCTGCTCGTGCGCGCCGAGCGTCGGGGTCTGCGCATCCACGAGGTGCCGGTCGACTGGACCGATGACCCCGACTCCCGCGTCGATATCGTGCCGACCGCGTTGGCTGACATCCGCGGCATCGTCCGACTGGCGCGTGGCATGGCCTCAGGACGGATCCCGGTATCGGATCTCCCGACCTACTCCGGCGCGGACCTGCCCCGGGGCCTGCCCTCGCAGCTCGTGCGTTTCGCCGCAGTCGGTGTCGCGTCGACCATGGCCTACCTCCTGCTCTTCCTGGCGCTACGCGGACCGCTCGGCGCCCAGGGGGCGAACTTCTGCGCGCTGCTCATCACGGCCGTGGTCAACACGGCCGCCAACCGCCGCGTGACGTTCGGCGTGCGCGGTGTCACCGACCGGTTCCGCCACCAGCTGCAAGGCCTCGTGGTCGTCGCGATCGGACTCGGGCTGACCTCGCTGTCGCTCACGGTGCTCCACACATCGGCGCCCGAGGTGCCGGCCTGGCTCGAGATCTCGGTTCTCGTCACGGCCAACGTCGCCGCCACGCTCGTGCGCTTCCTGCTCTTCCGCTCGTGGGTCTTCCCGCGTCGCGTACCCGCCCCCGACCTCGCTCTGCTGACCCAGGCAGAGCCCGACCCAAGGACGACCCGATGACCACCGTCTCCCACGGCCCGGCGTTCGTGCCGCCGCTGTCCCTGCTGGATGGCGCCGCGGCACCCGAGAGCGTGGCAGCACTGACCCCGCCCGACTCTGTATCGGGCGGGCCCATCCCGGACGCGGCGCCGCACACCCCCGCGGCGCCGCGCTCCCGGCTCACGCGACTCTGGCGCGGACGGCGCGACGACGCGGCATGGGTGCGCCCGACCCTGCTCTCGCTGCTCGCAGGCACCGGGCTGCTCTACCTCTGGGGCCTCAGCGCCTCCGGGTGGGCCAACGCGTTCTACTCCGCCGCAGTGCAGGCCGGCTCCGAGAGCTGGAAGGCGATGCTGTTCGGCTCCAGCGACGCATCGAACTTCATCACCGTCGACAAGCCGCCCGCATCCCTGTGGCCCATGGAGATCGCGGCGCGAGTCTTCGGCGTCAACTCGTGGAGCATCCTCGCGCCGCAGGCGCTCATGGGTGTCGCGAGCGTCGGCCTGCTCTACCTCGCCGTACGCAGATGGTCGACGCCGAACGCTGGCCTCATCGCCGGCGCGGTGCTCGCACTCACTCCGGTCGCGACCCTGATGTTCAGGTTCAACAACCCCGACGCACTGCTCGTGCTGCTCATGACTGCTGCGGCCTACGCGACCGTGCGGGCGACGGAGAGGGCCTCCACCCGTTGGCTTCTCGGCACTGGAGTGCTCATCGGCTTCGCGTTCCTGACCAAGAGCCTGCAGGCGTTCCTCGTCGTGCCGGCCTTCGCGCTCGTCTACCTCGTGGCTGCCCCGACCTCGGTCCGACGTCGCGTCCTCGACCTGCTCGGTGCGGGTCTCGCCGTGGTCGTCTCTGCCGGCTGGTGGATCGCTCTTGTCCAGCTGTGGCCCTCCGACAGCCGGCCCTACATCGGTGGCTCGCAGACCAACTCCGTGCTCGAGCTGATCATGGGCTACAACGGCCTCGGCCGGATCACCGGCGACGAGGTCGGCAGCGTCACCGGTGGTGGCGGTGGGGTGATCGGAGGCGGAAGTGCTTGGGGCGAGACGGGAATCAGCCGTCTGTTCTCCTCTGACTACGGCGGCCAGGTCGCGTGGCTCATCCCCGCAGCTCTCGTGCTCGCGGCCGTCATGCTGGTCATCCACCGTCGCGCCCCGCGCACCGACACCGGCCGCGCCAGCGTCCTGCTCTGGCTCGGCTGGCTGCTCGTCACAGGCCTCACGATCTCGTTCGCACAAGGCATCATCCACAGCTACTACACCGTGGCTCTGGCGCCGGCGATCGGTGCGCTGATCGGCATCGGCGGAGTCACGCTCTGGTCGATGCGGGAGCACCTGACGGCTCGCGTCGCCCTCGGACTCACGGTCGCCGGCTCGTCGGTCTGGGCCGTCGTGCTGCTCTCGCGCTCGGCTGAGTGGCTTCCCTGGCTGCGCTGGGTCGTCCTCGCTCTTGGTGTCGGGTCGGGCCTCGCCATCCTCGTGACCGATCGGCTCTCCCGACGTGCGGCTGGAGCTGTCGCTGCTGCGGCACTCGTCTCCGCACTGCTGGCACCTGCGGCGTACTCCGTCCAGACCGCCAGCACTCCGCACACCGGCTCGCTGCCGAGCGCCGGCCCGGCTGTTGCCGGGACGCGCAGCGGACCTGGAGGCGGTGGGCGCGGCGGATTCCCTGGCGGCGCACCCGGTCAGACCGGCACGCAGGGCGGCCCCGGCGGTGCACCACCCGCCGGCGCCATCCCCGGCGGAGCCATCCCGGGTGGCACCACGACCGGTGGCACGACCACGGCTGGCACCACCGGAGGGAACGCGCAGGCGACGCCGGGCGGCGCAGGAGGTGGCCTGGGCGGTCTGCTCGACGCGAGCACGCCGAGCGCGACGCTGGTCGCGATGCTGCAGGCCGACTCCAGCTCGTACACCTGGGCCGCTGCCGCCGTCGGCGCGCAGTCGGCAGCGGGCTACCAGCTCGGATCGGGTGAGCCGGTGATGTCGCTCGGCGGCTTCAACGGAAGCGACCCGTGGCCGACGCTCGCGGTGTTCCAGTCCTACGTCACTAACCACCAGGTGCACTACTTCATCGGTGGCAGCGGGATGGGTCAGGCCAACGGCGGCTCGTCCGCGACCAGTGTGATCAGCACCTGGGTTGCGGCGACCTTCACCGCAACCACGGTCGACGGAGTCACGGTCTACGACCTCACCTCCCCGACCACCACTGCCTGAACCCCTCGCCGGAAGGGGTGATACCGGGCGGGTGATACTGGGCGGGTGATCGCGAGCCGGGGCCGAGCAGTCGCCGCCGTCATCGGGTGCATGGTCGCGCTGAGCGCGTGCGCAAGCTCCGCTCCGTCGCCGGCGGCGCCGTCTCCGATCCCGGTGGAGTCGGCGTGGTATCCCGGACTTCTCCTCGCCGGGCACGCCGGCCAGGGGCTCGGGCCGGACGCCTCGACGTCGGGATCGCCGACGAGCTCGACCCCATCCCCGGCATCGTCATCGTCATCGGCATCGGGCGCATCCCCCGCCCCCTCGGACTCCACCCTCGACGATGCGGTGCAGCAGCGTCTCGATGAGGTGAGCATCCAGAAGACCGACGTCACCGGGCTCACGGTGTCGCTGGGCACCAACGGCACGACGCTCGCGCAGCCGTCGCTCGCGTACTGCGAGAAGACGTTCGCATCCGAGCGGTCGCGCGAGGCACGCCGTCACGTCGACGTGCTCAACGCATCGGGCAAGCGGGCCGGGATCTCGAGCGAGGCAGTGCTCTACCTGACTCCCTCCGACGCGACCCAGGCCCTCGCCGAGCTCCGCTCGGGCGCCGCTGCCTGCGCGGCCACGCGCACCGTCACCACCGGGGGCCACACACTGACCGTGGTCCAGAGGTCCTCGGCCGACGTCCCCGTGGTCGGTCTCGTCGCTGAGAAGCAGCGGCTGCTGCTCGCGACCATCGTGACCGATGCCACCGACCCGAAAGCGGTCATCACCTACCGCATCCAGCGTGTCTGGCAGCAGCGTGGGCGGCTCCTCGTCGGCGTGTTCGTGGAGAGTGCCGGCAGCGACCTCACGCGCGACGAGCTGGCCGCGATCGGTCAGCTCACCGCCACCGTCGCCACGCGCCTAGCACGGCTCGACAGCGCCCTGACGGGCGCATCCTGAGCCGACCGTGAGCAGAGATCACCGAGGGTGACATCCCAGGTCACTCACTCGGCGCAATAGATCTGACGGCGTATGACGCGGAGCGTGACCAACCCGCACAATCGGGGGGTGCGTGAGGGTCCTCCCAGCGGGGTGACGACCGTCGCGGCGGACTACTCCGCCCGCGGCTCGGTCGACGATGCCCTGGTGCAGGCGGCGACGACGGCGCAGGTGGGTCTGGTGCGTATCTCCCCCGATGGCGGAGTGTGGTGGTCGGACGAGGCCTACCGGCTGCACGGACGGCCGCGCTGGCGTCGGGTGCGACTCCTCGACGACGTGGTCGAGGGGGTGCCCGCAGGCACCGTCATCGCGCTGCTCGAGACCTACGCCGCCTCGCTGACCGACCCCGACGTCGAGCTGCGCTACTCGGTCACCGGCGCGAACGGTGAACACCGCGACCTGGTGCTGCGCGCGATCGGGCTCGGAGTCGCTGTCGTGCACCGGGCGGGAGCCGAGCCGCCGGTCGTCGATGGCAGCGAGATCATCGACGTACGCGACCGGCGACGGCCGACAGAGCACCTCACCCACGTCATCGACGACGGGCCGCAGACAGCTGAC
>JANMBJ010000038.1:0-1900 GCA_031360335.1 Candidatus Nanopelagicales bacterium | reverse complement strand
TGCGATCTTTTCCTTCAGGGTGGTCGTGCCGCCACCGTAGGTCCCGCCACCTGCGTAGGTGTCGAACTCGTACGCCGACTCCGCGTGCTCGGTGATGTCGATGCCCTCGAGCTCGGCGTCACGGCTGATCCGGAACCCGATCGTCTTCTCGAGCAGGAAGCCGAGGATCAGCGTGACCACGAAGGAGTACGCCAGCACAGAGAACGCGCCGAGCGCCTGCTTGCCGAGGAGGTCGAACCCGCCGCCGTAGAACAGACCCTGGAGGCCGGCCGAGTTCACTGCCGTCGTGCCGAAGATGCCGACGAACAGACAGCCGACGATTCCACCGACGAGGTGGACGCCGACGACGTCGAGCGAGTCGTCGAAGTTCAGGACGTACTTCAGGCCCACGGCGAGCGAGCAGATCGCACCGGCGAGCACACCGAGCAGCACGGCGGCCCAGGGGGCGATGAACGCACAGGCCGGGGTGATCGCGACGAGGCCGGCGACGGCACCGGATGCGGCACCCAGGCTCGTCGGGTGGCCGTCACGCAGCTTCTCCACGAGGAGCCAGCCACCGAGACCGGCGGCGGTCGCGACCTGGGTGTTCATGAGCGCCAGGGCAGCGAGGCCGTTGGCGCCGAGAGCGGAGCCGGCGTTGAAGCCGAACCAGCCGAACCAGAGGAGACCGGCACCGATGAGCACCAGCGGGAGGCTGTGTGGTCGGGTCGGGTTCTTCTTGAAGCCGACGCGGCGGCCGAGCACGATCGCGAGGGCGAGACCCGCGGCACCGGCGTTGATGTGGACGGCGGTACCACCAGCGAAGTCCTCGACGCCCTTGACGGCGAGCCAACCGGCACCTGTGATCGTGCCGTCCTCAGCCTTGTCGCCGAAGTCGAAGACCCAGTGCGCGACCGGGAAGTAGACGATCGTCACCCAGATCGCGACGAAGATGCCCCAGGTGAGGAACTTCGCACGGTCGGCGATGGCGCCGCTGATGAGGGCCGGCGTGATGACGGCGAACATGAGCTGGAAGCCCGCGAAGGCGAGCAGCGGGATCCCGTAGGGGCCACCGTTGTTGGTCAGCGCGTTGACCGACCCGCCCAGGCTGGACCACTCGAAGTCACCGACCCAGCTGCGGTCCGACGTGCTGCCGAACGCCATCGAGAAGCCGTAGATCACCCAGATGATGCTCACGATGCAGATCGTGATGAACGACATCATCATCATGTTCAGGGTGCTCTTGGCCTTGGTCATGCCGCCGTAGAAGAACGCGAGGCCTGGTGTCATGAGAAGCACGAGTGCCGTGCTGGCCAGGACCCAGGCGGTGTCACCGGAGTTCAACTCCATGGATCTATCTCCTCCCAACAAGAGCAGCGACGCGAAGGGCGCGTCTAGCTGCACCCGACGCGCCGCTGCGCCGACCTGAGGGAACTACATCGGGATCGTGTTGCCGGGCGCTGCGCCCGGTGTTTCGCGCCAGTGACGTTTCGCCGTCCCGTGTTACACCGGTGTGTCCGCCGCGGCCCCCGCCACCCGTACGGCGCACGACGAACCCGGTCACACCCGACATCGCCCTCTGGTCGCAGGCCGCACCCAGAACCGGGTCGCGGGCCGGGGCTCGGGCTCGGGGCTTGCAGGAGTCGGCGGCGGGTCAGTCGAGGAGGGCGTCGACGAAGGCTTCGGCGTCGAAGGGGGCCAGGTCGTCAGGCCCTTCGCCGAGACCGACGAGCTTGACGGGCACACCGAGCTCGCGCTGCACGGCCACGACGATGCCGCCCTTGGCAGTGCCGTCGAGCTTGGTAAGCACGATTCCCGTGACGTGGACGACTTCGGAGAAGACATGCGCCTGGCGCAGCCCGTTCTGGCCGGTGGTGGCGTCGAGCACGAGGAGCACCTCGTCGACCGGCGCCTGCTTCTC
>JANMBJ010000030.1:0-9195 GCA_031360335.1 Candidatus Nanopelagicales bacterium | reverse complement strand
TCCACACCGTGGGCGTCGAGACGGCGTACGGCGAGGCGGGGGTGCTCAACTCGGCACGGCTGCTGACCGGACTCGGGGTCGACTCCGACTCGGGTGAGTTCGCCTATCAACCGTGGAACCACGACACGGATCCGATCAAGGTGCTCGGGTTCAGCCACCCCAACGCCAGCGACACCGGCGGCGAGGCAGTGGTCAACGCCTACCTCTCCTACCTCTCCCACCACCCCGCAACGGCAACTCGCCTCGCGCGCAAGCTCGCGACCCGGTTCGTGTCCGACACCCCCTCGGCCGCGCTCATCGCGCTGATGGCGAAGACCTACCTCGCCTTCGACACGGCGATCGCGCCGGTGCTGCGGGTGATGTTCTCCTCCGCCGAGTTCGCACACTCGGTCGGCGGGAAGGTCGCACGTCCCTACGAGCACCTGCTCTCGACCGCGCGTCGGATGGGCATCACCCCGGCGCTCGACAACTTCAACGCTCCGATGCAGCTGATCTACATGGCCGACGACGCGGGTCACAACCCGTTCGGCCAGCCGTTCCCGACGGGGCAGCCAGACACCGCCGACCACTGGGAGTCGACCGCCGCGACACTGTTCCGCTGGAACAACACGTGGAACGTGGTCAACAACTATCCCTCAGACGTCGTGCGCCCGCTGCTGCTCAACGTGGTGGTTGGTACGACCCTGCCTGCGACCCATGGAGCGCTGGTCGACGTCATCGCGACCAACCTGTTCGGGCACACGTTGGCGCCCGACCACAAGACTGCCATCCTCGCCTTCCTCGGCGTCACTGCCGACAAGGTCGTCTCGTCGAACTCCGCAGCCGTCTCCTACGGCCTGCAATCCCTCGTGGCGGTCCTGCTGGACTCGCCCTACGCGACTCTTCGGTGAGGCCTGACATGACCGAGACCACAACACGTCCGGACCGGGCCTGCTGCGCCGAGGCCGAGCGTGCCAGCAACGTCACGCGCCGCTCCTTGCTCAAAGCCGTCGGCCTGGGCACGGTGGCCATCGCTGCCGGGCCGATGGTCGGCATGCGTGCTGCCTTCGGTGCCGTCGATGCCGGCTGGGCCGGTGACACGGTCGTCGTCCTGTCGCTGCGCGGCGGTTTCGACGGCCTCTCTGCCATCGCCCCCATCGGTGATCCTGACTATGCCCTGAACCGTCCGACGATCGGAGTTCCGTCCGGGTCGGCCTTCCAGCTCGACTCCATGTTCGGCATGCACCCGGCGCTCAACGCGCTGCAGTCGCTCTGGACGTCGAACAAGCTGGCCTTCGTGCACGCGGCCGGGATGGCCTCGCCCAACCGCTCGCACTTCGCCGCGATGGACGAGATGGAGCGAGCCGCGCCGGGTTCCAGCGCCAGGTCCGGCTGGCTCGACCGCACCCTCGCGCTGCACACAGTCGGTGGACCGTTCAGCGCTGTGCAGATGGGATCGTCGTCACTGCCCGAGTCGCTCGCCGGTCCCTACCCGGTCCTTGGCATGGATTCGATCAGCAGTTTCAACCTCAAAGGCGCCGGAAGCACGCAGGCAGGTCGCGACCGTTGGCGCAACGCGCTCAACGCATTGCACGTCCAGGCACCCGCCGGTCTGCACGACTCGGC
Source organism: Candidatus Nanopelagicales bacterium (assembly GCA_031360335.1). Taxonomy (GTDB): domain Bacteria; phylum Actinomycetota; class Actinomycetes; order S36-B12; family CAIYMF01; genus Longivirga. Next base: position 7,590 of record JANMBJ010000030.1, on the reverse strand, counting down.
CGCCGGCACGCTGGGTGCCCTCGACACCGCAGCCGGTCTCGGGACGTACACGCCGGGCAACGGTGCGTCCTACCCGAACGTGGGTGTCGGCAACGCGCTCAGGAACGCCGCTCAGCTCATCAAGGCCCAGGTCGGCGTACGGGTCCTGACGATCGACCTCGGCGACTGGGACATGCACGCGAACCTCGGAACGGTCGGCAACGGCTGGATGCGAGACAACCTGACCGAGCTCGGCGGAGCGCTCAAGGCGTTCGCCACCGACCTCGGCCCGATGCTCGACTCCACCACGCTCGTGACCATCAGCGAGTTCGGTCGTCGGGTCGAGGAGAACGAGTCGGGTGGGGTCGACCACGGCTGGGGCAACGTGATGATGGTGCTCGGCGGTCACGTCGTGCAGGGCGTGCACGGCACGTGGCCGACGCTCGCGCCAGCCAAGCTCACACAGGGCGACCTCACCGCGACCACCGACTACCGCGCGGTGCTCGCCGACATCCTGGTCAACCGCACCGGCGCATCGGTCGCGCAGGTCGCGGAAGTCTTCCCGGGCTACACCGGCGCCAGCTCACTCCCCGGAGTCACGACGGTCTGACGCGACGACACGTACAACCGAGCGAGGCGAGACCTCTCCGGACGTTGCCGTTGCACGACGGTCTGGCGTTGCCGGCCGCTCCGCCGGCGTCTCGCCGCGCTACGGTGTCGGCATGGCCAAGAAGAGCAAGTCCGAAGCTCTCGCCGAGTGGCGAGAGGCGGAGGCGAAATACCGCACGGTCGTCGACGGCTACCTTTTGCCGGAGTCCGTCACACGGATCGACAAAGACGCTGCCGTGGAGATCGCGAAGGCCCGCGCGAAGGCCGACAAGCGCCTCGAGGCATGCCTCCACCGCTTGCTCGACTGACGCCTGCTCCGTGCAGTGACTTCTGGGCACCCGCAACTCGCCCGGGGACGCTCGTCTTATCGTCGGAGCATCAGCCGGCGTGGGTGACGCACCTGGTGGCCCACGGGTGTACCTCGAGGCGCCCTGCGGGGATGGCGTCGCCGCAGACGTCACAGCAGCTGTAGGTGCCCTCGTCGAGCTTGACGAGCGAACGGTCGACATCGGCGAGCTGCGTGAGCATCTGCTCGTGAGCGGCGACCTGCGTGAGCCGTTCGACGGCGATGCTCGTGCCGTCACCGACTCGCTTGCCGAACGAGATGCCGCCCGAGTCGGTCGGCGGCGCGCTGATCCCTGCCATCCGCTCGAGCAGGTCCGTGCGCTTGTCGAGCAAGAGCGCTCGTACGTCGTCGTCACTCATCGCGGACCTCCTCGGGTGGAGCGTCGTACCCGGCTCGGACTGACTCAATCCCGACCAAGATAACGACACACACCACGAGAGGTCACCAATTGCCGTTGGCGGGTCAGTAGGGCGGCCGTCTACGGGGCTGCTGTCTACGCGGCGGGGCGGCCGTCCACGAGGTGGAGGGTGTCGTCGCAGAGGGCGACTACCTCGGGGTCGTGGGTGGCGATCACGACGGCGGCGCCTGCGGATGCCTCGGCTCGCAGGGCCGCGATGACCACGGCCGCGTTGTCGGCGTCGAGCTCGGCAGTGGGCTCGTCGGCGACCAGCAGTCCGGCCTCGACGACGAGAGCACGCGCGACCGCGACGCGCTGGCGCTGGCCGCCGGAGAGCTCTTCGGCCAGCCGGTCGGGGATGTCGGCGAGACCCGCACGGGCCAGCGCCGCCTCGGCGCGGTGCCGGACGGCCTCGCGCTCCACTCCGCGCAGCTGCAGCGGAAGCTCGACGTTCTCCGCCGCGGTCAGCACCGGGAGGAGGCCATAGCCCTGGAAGACGATGCTGGCGTGCTCGGCCCGGTCAGCGGGTTCGACGGTGCCGCCGTCAGGCAGCACGAGCCCGGCGAGCACGGCGAGGAGCGTCGACTTCCCTGAGCCGGAGGGCCCGGTCACCGCGAGGATGCGCCCCGGCACCACGTCGATGTCGACACCGTCGACGACTCGGCGACCGTCGCGTACGACGACCACGCCACGTGCCCGCACGACCATCCCGTCGCGGGTGGGTGCGCTGCTCACGACTCGCTCCGACGCAGTCGGAGGTCGACGCCGTCGCGCTCCACGACCACCCGCGTACCCGGCAGCCAGTCTTCGAGGATGTCGTCGGGAAGATGCACGCTGCCGTCCTTGCCGACCACGGCGAACTGCTCACCGCTGCGACCCTCCTGACCCACGCGTCCATAGCGCATCGTCACCGTGCGACCGAGCCGCTCACCGACCTCGGGATCGTGCGTGACGACGATGATCGTGGTGCCGAATCGCTCGTTGACGACATCGATGAGATCGAGCACGGCGTCGCGCGCGGGGTGGTCGAGCTGCGACGTCGGCTCGTCGGCCAGGACCAGACCGGGGCCGTTCGCGACCGCCACGGCGAGCGCGACCCGCTGCTGCTCACCTCCCGACAGGCGAGGCACCGGGGTGTCGGCGACGGCGCCGAGGCCGAGCGCGTCCAACAGCTCGAGCGGCTGCATCACCTCTCGCCGACGGAACTTCGGCAGCGACCGATGCGCGAAGCGGACGTTGTCGACTGGCGTCGCGTAGGGAAGCAGGTTGCGTGCGGCACCCTGCAGCACGAGCCCGACTCGTTGAGCGCGCATCCGCAGCAGTGCGCGCTCGGGCATGCCGCCGATCTCCTCGTCGCCCACCCAGACCTGACCGGCCGAGGGAGGGATGAGACCACCGAGCATGCCCAGCAACGTCGACTTGCCCGAGCCCGACGGGCCGAGCAGCGCGACCTTCTCGCCGGGCTCCACGACGAGGTCGACGCCGCGCACGGCCACGACATCGAGGTCACCCGTGCGATAGATGTGCACGAGCTCCTCGCAGCGCACCGCGAGGCCGTCCGACGCCCGATCAGCGGTCACGGTCATTCCTGCACCTGCCTCAAGAGCTCGGGCAGCGCACGGCGCACCGTTCGCCGAGCACCGATGTCCGAGACGACCACGAGCAGCACGAGCACCACGACGAGCACCGCGACGACCGGCAGCCATGCCGGTCCGTACCACAGCGGCGGACCGCCCGAACCTGTCGCGTCGATGAGCGGCGGCAGCGCTACCGCTGCCGCGCCCAGGCCCGACGCAGCTCCGAGCAGCAGCCCGGCCAGCGCCAGCACGACCTGCTCACGCCGTGCAGCGCGCACCAGCACGGAGCGAGGTGCGCCGAGCGCGCGCAGTGCCGCCAGCTCGTAGGCGCGACGACGGATGACGACGTAGGAGTTCGCCAGCAGCGTGCCCGCACCGAGCACGAGGGCGACCAGGGCCGCGAGCAAGAAAAGCCGGAGGGCTAGCGCCGTACCGCTGCGGTCGAGCTCGGCGGTGCGCACGTCGACCGACTGCGTCGAGAGGATGTCGAGACCCGCCGCTTTGAGGGCTGCGGTCGTCGAGGCAGGCGCGTCGCCCGACAGCCACACCTGGTAGTCGAGGGGGTTCGGCGCCGTGCCCATGGCGAGCACTGTGAGCTGGAGGTCGGCGACGGTTCCCGACCTGAGCAGCTGCGGCAGGATCCCCGAGGAGACCAGCTGCACCGGGGTGAAGCGCCCGTCGAGGCCTTCGACCACATCGTCGACGGCGGCGGTGCCCGCCGAGCTGCCGACGTCGCCGTGGTTCGTGCCCTGGAACACCGGCAGCAGCAACGGGTGGTCGGCCACCTCGATCGCGGCGTCGTCGAAGTGGGTCACCTCGATGGCGAGCGTCAGGCGCCCGCCGGCCAACGACGTGATCGTGCCGCCAGCGAGGATCGGGCTGGCGAGCGACGACGCACCAGAACGCCAGCCGCTCTGGCCCACCGAGCTGAGGTCGACCGGGCCTGCGGCGTCGACGGCGTCACCGAGCACCACGGTGCCCACGGACTTCTCCGAGGGAACCGCGATCGGGTGCGTGAATGTGAAAGCGGTGAACGTGCAGGGCTCGTCGACGCACGACGGCAGAGAGACCGTGTACGTCGCCGCTCCACGCTGCAGCACGCCCATCGCCACCTCCGTGCCGAGCCCGCTCGCCGCCCGCACTGCGACACCCAGGGTCACGGGAGATCCGCCCTGACCCTGGGGAGTCCATGTCGCCTTCAGGCTGAGGCGGCCGTGCACCACGAGGGGTGACGACTGCTGCGGCGGGTGGAGCACCGAGCCGATCAGCGTCCTGGTCGAACCCACCCAGGTCGGGTCCCACGCAGCCAAGGAGCCGATCCGCGACGCGTCGACAGCGAGCAGGCCACCGGATCCGTTGTCGCTCTCCACCGCGGCCATGGCGTCGGTGCCCGTGGGGTCGACCGAGCTGACCGCTGACAGCAGCGCACCCGGTGAGGGCGCTCGGACGTGCAGCACGGTCACCCCACCGACCTCGGCGCGCGCGAGCTCTGCCCGGTTGCTGGCCGACACCACCCACCCGTCGACGGCGAACACGGCCAGACCTACGGCGAGCGAGAGCAGGACGACGATGCGCAGACCGCTGGGTCGACGCGCGATGTTGCGCGAGGCCAGGAACGACGCCACCTGCGGCGCACGACGGGTGCGCGCCACCTCGATGCGCGCCAGCCACGGCAGCACGCGTACGGCGAGAAGCCCTGCAGCCAGGGCGATCAGGCCAGGCGCGATGAGCGCGAGCGCGTCCGAGCCGCCCTTCTTCAACTCGTAGACGCCCGCAGCTGCAAGGGCCACGGCGCCAGCGTCGATGGCGGAGGACCGCACCAGCCTGGCGCGACGACCGCCGGTGCGCCTCAGCTGCTCGAGCACAGGAGCAGTGAGGATCCCTCGGGCGGCGAGACCTGCCGCAGCGGCGCCGCCGAGCAGGCAGACGAGCAGAGCAACGACGACGGCGGCCGACACCGACACGGTGGTGCCCTCGACGAGATAGAAGCTCGTGAGGAACCGGTCGGCGACGTAGGCGACCAGGAAGCCGATGGGCAGCGCGAGGAGGAGGAGCAACACCGGTTCGGCGAGGCCGAAGGCGAGGGTCGCCCCCGGAGTCATGCCGCGGAGCTTGGCGAGCGCGATCTCGCCGGAGCGTTCCTCGCTCGTCGCCGAGATGACGAGGAAGAGCACGAACCAGGAGAGCAGCACCAGCTGAGCCGTGACGGCGAACGACGCCGAGGCGACGCTGTCGAGCTGCGGCTGCAGCGAGTCGAGATAGTCCGGGAGACCGCTGATCGAGAGCGTGCGCGGACCTGGCTCGGTGGGGTCAGGCGTCACTGTCACGGCGGTGACCGTGTCCTTCAGCGGTTCGACGTCGGCGAGGTGCACGACCGACGCGTCGAGGAACCGCACGCTCACAGCGGCCACGTCACCGTTGCTGCGACTCATGGTGCCCCGGTCGACGACGATCTCGTCGAGGGTGTCGGGCCCGTCGCCGTTGCCCCCGGCGGGCTGGAACTGGCTCGGCCGGTCGAGGCCCCAGACCCTGGGGTCGGCGGTCGCCGCGTCGTAGACGCCGACGACCGTGACGCGGTCGGCGAAAGGGTCAGACGTGATGCCGAGCTGCATCGTCGTGCCGACAGGGACGTCGTTGTCGCGCGACGTGCGATGCGACACCATTGCTTCGCCCGCCGACGCGGGGCATCGGCCCGACGTCACAGTGACGCCGCCGCACTGGCCTTCGTGCCAGCCCACCTGCGCCTGCCCGAGCACCCGGTCACCGATCCGAGGCGTTCCCTGCAGAACGACCAGCGCCAGGGTCGGTGCGCCGTACCAGGGGTCGAGCCGGGGGTCACGCGCTCGCTGCAGCACCGCGTCGGCGAGCTGGTCGGGCTTGAAGTCGGTCTGGCCGGCGATGTTGCCGCGCGACTGCACGGCTGTGGTGACAGGAGGCGACGTGGCGAGCCCGTCGCGTACGAGCGACTCCGAGGCGCTGCGCGCGTAGAGCGGCCCGAGGGCGGCGCCGGCCATCGCGATGACGGCAACGACGAGAACGGCCAACGACGAGCCCGCACGCCAGCGCAAGCCGCGCAGGGACAGCCTCAGCGCCTCCACGGCGATCGATCCCCCTTCGACCCGGCACGCGACGATCCAGCAGATGACCAGCGACGCGTCCCACGCGACCGCCCCACCCTGCCATGACCCGCGACAGCGGCGACACCGGGTCGACCAGACCGTGGCCCGGGCGGTGGCGGGTCACGGCAACCGTGCCCGAGGGTCAGCGAAGTCGGTCGAGGCCTTCGAGTGCGAGCGGGCTGAGTCCGACGCCGCCAGCATCGACGTAGGCCGCGAGCCGCAGGCGCATTGAGGGTGCCCAGAAGTCGCGCAGGTGATCGGCGACGAGCCCCACCGCGATGTCGTGCGGCTTGTGCTCCGCATTGCTCGCGATCTGGTTGGCCATCCGCACGAGGCTTGCCGGGGTCTCCGCGTGGTCGGTGCCGCTCACGCGCGATCGCCGACCGGTTGGTGCTCGGCGTGCATCTCCTCGTCGGTGACCGGGATCCGGGACGTGGGCGCGATCTCGACCGCCGTCACCTTGTATTCCGGGCAGTTGGTCGCCCAGTCCGAATAGTCGGTGGTGACGACGTTGGCACCGCTGCCCGGGAAGTGGAAGGTCGTGTAGACGACACCCTGGGGCACGCGATCGCTCACCTTCGCCCGGAGCACCGTCTCGCCGACACGGCTGGTGATGGTCACCGCGTTGCCCGTCGTGATGCCGCGCGTCTCGGCGTCGTGCGGATGCACCTCGATGACGTCCTCGCTGTGCCACCTGACGTTCTCGGTGCGCCGGGTCTGCGCGCCGACGTTGTACTGCGTGAGGATGCGACCAGTGGTGAGGATGAGCGGGAACTTCCGGCTGGTCCGCTCGTCGGTCGGCACGAAGGGTGTGTCGACGAAGTGCCCCTTGCCTCGCACGAAGTGGTCGACGTGCATCGTGCGGGTGCCTTCCGGTGCCTCGTCGTTGCACGGCCACTGCAGGCTGCCGAGCTCGTCGAGCCGCGCGAAGGAGACACCCGCGAATGTCGGTGTCGTTGCAGCGATCTCGTCCATGATCTCGGCCCCGTCGGAGTAGGCCATGGCATAGCCCATCGCAGTCGCCAGCTCGCACGCCACCTCCCACTCCTGCTTGCCCGACGTGGGGGCCATGACCGGGCGCACCCGGTTGATCCGGCGTTCGGCGTTGGTGAAGGTGCCGTCCTTCTCGAGGAACGACGTGCCAGGCAGGAAGACGTGGGCGAACTTCGCGGTCTCGTTGAGGAACAGGTCCTGCACGACGAGCAGCTCCAGGGAACCGAGCGCAGCCTTGACGTGAGTCACGTTGGGATCAGACTGGGCGATGTCCTCCCCCTGGATGAACATCCCGAGATAGCGACCAGCAATCGCGGCATCGAACATGTTGGGGATGCGCAGGCCGGGTTCCTCGAGCAGCGACACGCCCCAGGCACCTTCGAACAGCGCGCGCGTCGCGGCGTCGGAGACGTGCCGATAGCCGGGCAGTTCGTGCGGAAACGATCCCATGTCGCACGAGCCCTGCACGTTGTTCTGACCGCGCAGGGGATTCACGCCGACGCCCTCGCGACCGACGTTGCCGGTGGCCATCGCGAGATGCGCGATGCCCATCACGGCGGTCGATCCCTG
>JANMBJ010000013.1:0-4431 GCA_031360335.1 Candidatus Nanopelagicales bacterium | reverse complement strand
GGCCCATTACCGCCAGCCGAGGACCTGGCGCACGAGACCCTCGACGCACTGCAGCGTAGCCACTCCCCGGCGATACGCAGCAACCGCGGCGTCGACCACCTCGAGCGGGTCCAGGAGCCCCAGGTTGAGCGGCACGGAGAGAAGAGAGTGCGCCATCGCCCAGTCACCGCGCAGCACCGCGTCCTCGTAGGGCCCGAAGGCCGGCAGCCTGTGGGCGACGAAGTCGGTGAGAGCCGCCAGCGCCTCGTCACGGGTGCACGCGAAGAGGCGAGGGCCGTCGACCCTGAGGAAGGCCACGTCGCCCTCGGCCGCCCACCGGTCGAGATCGCGTCGCACTCCCGCGTCGATGTCGTCCTCGACCGGATACGCCGGGCTCACCAGACCGAGGGTCGCTGCACCCTTCGGCGGCGGCAGACGGTTGTCGGCGTCGAAATTCCACCGACCCGAGACGGGTGCGCCGTCGGGCTCCATGAGGATGTCGAGACGCGAGCGCTGCCAGCGATAGAAGTCCTCGAGGATCGGCCGCCGAGTGCCGAGCCATCCCTGGAACTCCTTCTCCCCCAGCGAGAAGCCACGTGCAGGCAACACGGTCAACCCGCGCTCCCGCACCCACCGCCGGGCGGCATACGACGTCGGGTCGACGACGGAGATGTCGGCTGGGGGCGTTCCCGACTGGGTCAGCGCGTCGGCGTAGGTCGATGCCTGCACGAGCCGCGCTCGATCACCGAGCTCCTCAGCGCGATGGCGGATCGCGGACAGCAGGAGGTGCGCCTTCTGGCGGTGCACCGTGCGCCTGCGGAACACCGATCGCGACTCGACGAGCAGGATCTCGTCATCCACGTCGTCACTGAAGTGAGGGCCGAGCTGGTCAGCGAACAGCATCCTCACGCCGCGACGCTAGGCGCCACGTCGCCTCGCCGCACCTCGACATACGCTCCGCATCGCTTCGCAACCTCCCGGCCCCAGCGCCGAATCCTCGAGGTAGGAGCCGCGACGAGGGCAGCACGCGAGCCCGAGGTCAGGTCAGGGGGATCACTCGGTCGAGGGCGGCCAAGCCGTGAGGGCGGTGAGCGACCCAGAGGACCGTGCGACCTTCCAGTGCACTCAGGAGCTCCGCCGCGACCACCTCGGCGGTGGCCTCGTCGCGGTGCGCGGTGGGCTCGTCGAGCAGCACCACCGGATGGCCGGCGAGCAGCACCCGAGCGACCCCGAGCCGCTGCCGCTGACCCGCCGACACGAGCGCGCCATGGTCGCCCACGGACGTGTCGATTCCACGCGGTGCCGCGTCGAGCCACGGCCCGAGGCCGACCGCGTCGAGCGCGGCGCGCACCTCGTCGTCAGAGGCAGCCGGACGCGCGAGGCGGACGTTCTCCAGGACCGAGGTGTCGAAGACGTGCGGCAGCTGCGGGCACCAGCCCACGACACCGCGTACGTCGTAGCCCGTCATCTCGCGCAGCTCGACATCGCCGAGTCGCACGGATCCGGTGTAGGGCAGGAAGCCCGCAAGCACTGCGAGCAGAGTCGATTTGCCCACGCCCGACGGTCCGACGATGCCGACGCGTTCGCCGGCCGCGACCTCAAGGTCGAGCGCGACGAGCACGTCCGCACCCGCGCTGCGCTCCACGTCCCGGCCGCCCACGACGAGGTCGCCACCACCGGGCCAGCCAGCGCTGACACCACACAGCGACACCCCGACGACTCCGGCCGGGGGCGCGACGGGTGACGCCGGGTCGGGCACCGGATCGGGCGCATCGAGGACCTCGACCACGCGCTGCGCCGAGCCACGCACGCGGCCGAGAGCCAATGCGGCAGTGGGCATCGCGACGACTGCTTCGTAGGTCGCCAACGGCAGCAGGGCGAGCACGGCGAGGTTGACGGCGATGAGCTCGCCGGAACGTACCGCCGGGATCGCGACCACGAGCATCGCGACGACCGCACCGCCCGACAGGATCACGCCGAGCCCGGCTGCGATACCGGCAGCACGCGCGCTGCGCGAGGCGAGCCCACCGATGTGGGTGTCGTCGGCTGCGAGGCGGTCGAGCCACGACTGCGCCGCGCCGGACGTGGTGATTTCGGCGACGCCGTCGAGCAGGGTGAGCACGTCGGCGTTGAGCTCACCACGTGCCGGGGCGCTCGCGCGCTCTGCCTCGGCCGCCGCTCGTGACGTGATCCACGGGACGACGGTGGCTGCGAGAAGCAGCGAGACGGCGAGCACCAGCCCCGCGACCGGCAGCACGAAGAAGGCGAGCAGCACCGACGCGAGAGCGACGATCGCACCCGAGACGTAGGGCACGATCACCCGCAGGGGGAGGTCCTGGGCCGCGTCGACGTCGCGCACCAACCGCTCGAGCAGGTCACCCCGGCGGTACGCCGGCACGCCCGCAGGCGCGACCACGGCGAGCCGGTCATAGACGGCGAGCCGGAGCCGCGAGAGACCGCGGAACGCCGCGTCGTGAGACACGAGACGCTCGCCATAGCGGAAGGCACCGCGACCGATGCCGAAGGCGCGCACGGCCACGATGGCCACCTCGAGCACGAGCACCGGCGGCTGCAGCGCGGCACTCGAGATGAGCCAGGCGCTCGTCGCGAGAAGCGCCACGCCACAACCGATCGCCAGCGACCCGAGCAGGATCCCGAGAGCCAGCCGACCGCGCTCCGCGAGGATCCACGGCAGCAACCGCCACACCGGCGAACCCTGCCTGCCCAGAGTCACGGGCCTAGCTGTCGTCGAAGCCGTCCGCTCAGCACCAGTGCGGGCGAGCCCCCGTGGGTCGGTCATGCGCCCACCCGCACGGGAGCGAGCTCGATGATGTCGTCGGCCGCGGTCATGAGCGAGGGGCGGTGGGCCACCACGACGACTGCGGAGCCAGCGTCGGCGAGGCGGCGGATCGCCGCGATCACCTCGGCCTCGGTCACGTCGTCGAGGCCGGCGGTCGGCTCGTCGAGCAGCACCAGCAACGGTGGGTCGAGCAGCACCCGGGCCAGCGCGATGCGCCGGCGCTGGCCGGCCGAGACGTCCGAGGCCAGGTCGCCGACGCGCGTCGCAGCGCCGTGCGGCAGCGACGACGGCTCGACGCCGGCGGAGCGCAACGCGGTGTCGACCTCGGCGTCGCTCGCCGAACCACGGCGAAGACGCACGTCATCGGCGACGGTCGGCCCGACCAGCACCGGGTCCTGCGAGACCACCCCGAGTCGCGAGCGCCACGCGAGCGGATCGAGGGATGCGAGGTCGACGTCGCCGATGCGTACGACGCCGGAGCTCGGCGCGACGAAGCCCTGCAGCACAGCGAGCAGAGTCGACTTGCCCACTCCCGACGGCCCGGCCACCGCGACGACGCGGCCCGGGTCGAGGGTGAGCGAGACCGGTGCGAGCGCCACCACGTCGGCGCCCGGATAGGTGACGGTGACGCCGTCGACCACGATCGCACCGGCCGGCACATCGGTACGCGTGCCGGTGAGAGCCGGCTCGATCGCGAGCAGCTCGAAGACCTGCTCGGCAGCGTCGATACCGTCGGCAGCGGCGTGGAACTGCGCGCCGACCTGACGGATCGGGAGATAGACCTCGGGGGCGAGGATCAGCACGACGAGACCGGTGCGCAGGTCGAGCTCACCACCCACGAGCCGCAGCCCGATGGACACCGCGACGATCGCGACCGAGAGGGTCGCGAGCAGCTCGAGGACGAACGACGACAGGAACGACACCCGCAGCACCGCGAGGGTCGCTGTGCGGTAGTGCCGGTCGATCTCTGCCATCCGCTCGGCCTGGGCGCCCTCGCGGCGGAACGCCTTGAGCGTAGGGAGACCGGCGACGACATCGAGGAAGTGGCCCGAGAGCACGCCGAGCGTCGACCACTGCTTCGCCGTCGCCGACTGGGTGTACATCCCGACCAGCACCATGAACACAGGGATCAGGGGGGCGGTGAACGCGACGATGACGGCGGCGAGCAGGTCCTGCGTGAGGATCGCGACGCCGACGGTGATCGGCACGATCACGGCGATCACGAGCTGCGGCAGATAGCGGGCGACGTAGGGCTCGACGCTGTCGACACCACGTGTCGCGAGGGTCGCGACCTGGCCGCGCCGCTCGCCGGAGAGCCACCCCGGGCCGAGGCGTACGACGTGGCCGAGGAGCGCGGCCCTCAGCTGTGCCGAGGTCCGGGTGGCCGCGCGCTGGGCCAGGCTCTCGCCGACCGTCGCGAGCAGGGCACGACCCAGCACGACGAGAGCCAGCGCGAGGACGACCCCGCGGACGTCGTCGAAGGAGTCGCCGTCGAGGAACACCCGTGACACGACGTCGCCCAGGCAGAAAGCCAGGGCGACGACGAGCACAGCAGTCCCAGAGGCGACCGCGATGGACCCCATAAGCAGCGTGCGTACACCCCGGGCGTAGCGCAGCAGCCCGGGGTCGAGCGGACGTGACACCACGACAGG
>JANMBJ010000472.1:0-11574 GCA_031360335.1 Candidatus Nanopelagicales bacterium | reverse complement strand
CCCGTCGGGTTCGGGGATGCCAGCGGTTCCACGCCGCCTCGACGAGCAGCGTGCCCGAACGCTCCGCGGCTGCAGACATCTCAGCGACCTCGGCCGCGGTCAGCGCCATCGGCTTCTCGCACAGCACGTGCTTGCCCGCCTCGAGCGCGGCGAGGACCCAGGGCAGGTGGACGTCGTTGGGCAGCGAGAGATAGACGGCGTCGACGTCGTCGGCCGTGCAGACATCGGCGTACGACGACACCACCCGCACCGGCCCGAGCGAGCGTGCGCGGTCGAGGTCGCGAGCGGCGACCACCTGCAGCACGGCGTTCGCTGCCTCGTGCACGACAGGCGCGACCCCGCGCGACGCGACGAACCCGGCGCCGAGGAACCCCCAGCGGACCGGTGCTGTCACCGGGGTGCCACCGGGCGGCCGTTGTCCTCAGCGGAGGCCCGGGCCGCCTCCATGACGGCGAGCACCCGACGTGACTGCGCGGCCGTCACCGTCATCGGCAGGCCGACGCGCAACCGGTCGGACAGCTCGCGATGGAAGGAGTAGGCCTGGGCGGCGGGGGTCGCGAGGCGGGTGACGCTCCCGTCACCGGAGTGCAGGTCGAGCAGCGGAGGTGAGTCAGCAGGTGCCAGCACGTCTTCGCTCATCGTCCCGATGTCGTTGCGCGACAATATCTTCTCGCTGCGCCAGCTGCCGAGGATGGCACCGTGCGTCCCGAGGACATACCACCGGGGCTTGAGGGCGGCCGCGAGGTCGGAGTGGATGAACTCCGCTTCCGCCCCGTCGGTGAAACGGATGGTCACGCGCGAGTGGTCGGCGTTGGTGACGTCGAACCATCGGCGCTTGTGGGCAGCGGCGGTGACGTAGTCGATGTCGGTGGGCACGATGTCGAGGATCTGGTCCAGCACGTGGGATCCCCAGTCGTAGAACGCACCCCCTGACACGCCCTCGTCGGAGTGCCAGAGGTTGCAGGGATGGCCGTAGCCACCCACGAACGTCTCGATGTGGAAGACCTCGCCGAGGGACCCGGCGTGCACTGCACGGCGTACGGCGAGGTGGTCGGGGTCGAATCGGCGGTTCTGGTAGACGACCGCGAGCTTGTCGGCGGCCGCCGCCTCAGCCATGACCTCGTCGGCCTCGGCAGTGCTGATGGCGAAGGGCTTCTCGACCACCACGTGCTTGCCGGCCCGGATCGCGCGCAACGCCCACGAGGCGTGGGTGCTGGGAGGGGTCGAGACGACGACCAGGTCGACGTCGTCTCGTGCGAGCAGAGCATCGGCGTCGGTCGTCGCGGCGATGTCTGGTGCGACCTCGACGGCGGCGTTCAGCCGGGCGACCGACGTGTCGCACACGGCACTGAGAGCGAGCCCCTCGACAGCGCGCACCGCACGGCTGTGCTCGTGACCGATCGCACCGTAGCCCAGCAGCCCGACCCGCACGGCGGGGGCAGTCGGCTCGCCGCCGACGAGCCGGACGAGGGCGAGCAGCGACCGCGTCGCCGTCGCGTCTGCCACGCTGACCGGCAGCGTGCCGAACGTCCAGGATGCCGTGGCCGTCTCCGGTCGCCACGTCATCACCGGATGCTGGGTGAGACCCATCGACGCGGTCCGCAGCACCTGCACGTCGTCGCTCGTCTTGTCGACGAGCGTGACCCGGTCGGGCACGTGGTCGTGCACGCCGACGTGGTCACCCTCACTGTGCTGGTGGCCCGACATCGGCAGCACCGATCCGTGGTGTCCCTCGCGCACGCGCACGTCGTGCACCGGGGTGACACCGCCGACGAAGAGCCCGGCGGCCTCACCCAGCACCCGCTCCGGGTCCGCGCTGCTCAGTGTCGGCCCCGCGAGCACCACAGTGACGTCGGGGCGCGACAGCCGGGTCGCGACGTCGCGGGGAAGCGGCCGGTCCGCCCACACGAGCACGACGTCAGCCCCCTCCACCTCGCTGGGCTCGAAGCCGGTTGCCGCAACCTGCGCCTGCAGGCCCTGAACGGCCGTACGCAGGTCGGGGTGGTCGATCTCGACGATCCAAGCGAGGCGCATCACCCATCGACACTAGACGGCTGCCCGGTCTCGGGCGACCGCTGGCGCCGAGTCCACCCCAGGCGTGCTCGCTGGCCGGTCAGGCTCGCCCCGGTCACCTCGTCGACATCCTGGCCCTCCGCACCGGATGCCCCCGGCTGAGGCCGCGAGACCCACCGTCGTGCCCGGGTCCCCGACACGGGCCTGTCATCGCGCGGCGCGGCCCCGCATCTGGCTGTCGCCGAGCGCAAGGAGGCGGCCGTAGGAGCCCGGGGCGATGCGTGCGGCGATGTCGAGGGCGTAGGTCGAGGCACCGATGAGCACGCGGGGACGCCGACGGACCACTCCGTCGACGATGTGGCGCGCGGCCACGTCGGGATCGATCTTCAGCAGCTTCGCGAAGGCCACCCGGCCGATCTCGTGCTCCTCCGCAGTTACACCGGCACCGAGCCGCGCACTCTCCGCGATGCGCGTCCGGATGCCCCCGGGGTGCACTGTCGTGACCCCCACGTCCAGCGTCGCGAGCTCCTGGCGCAGGGCGTCACCGAAGCCGCGTACGGCGAACTTGCTCGAGGCGTAGGCCGTCTGACCACCGGGTGCCACCAGTCCGAACAGGCTGGAGACGTTGGCGATGTGGGATCCCGGTGTCGCGACGAGGCAGGGGAGCAGCGTGTGGGTCATGACGACGACAGCACGGAAGTTGATGTCCATGACCCAGGAGAAGTCCTCGAGGCTGATCTGGTCGAACCGACCGCCGAGGGCCACCCCGGCGTTGTTGACGAGCAGGTCGAGGCGAGGCGTGGCGTCACGCACGGCCGCCGCGGTCGCCAGCGCTGCGACGGCGTCGCCCAGATCGACGACGTGCGTCAAGACCGTGCGACCCGGACGCGACGCACGGATATCCGCTGCCACCCGGCCGAGCCCCTCGGCGTCGCGATCGAGCAGCACGAGGTTTCCGCCCCGTCGGGAGAGCTCGTGAGCCAGCGACCGGCCGATACCGCTCGCGGCTCCGGTGAGCACCGTGGTCGAGCCGTCGACGACGAATCGGGTCATGACGCGGCCACGGGTGTGGTGGAGCCCGACGCAGCGAGGGTGTGCCGGCGAAAGCGCACACCCTCGTCGTCGAGCGGCGCCGAGGTGATCAGGCGGACGTCCTGGCGGTAGTTCTGCAGCAGCCGCCACGGTGCCCGGGTGCCCTGGCTGGGCAGCGCATCCTGGGCTCGCCTGATGTAGCCGGCGGCGAGACCGATGAGCGGGAGCCGCTCAGGATCCGGGGGTGCCAGCGGCATCACGGTGTCGTAGCCCTCGGTGCGCAGGTGGTTGACGAGCCGGCAGACATAGCGGCTCACCAGATCACACTTGAGGGTCCACGACGCGTTGGTGTAGCCGATCGCGAAAGCGAAGTTCGGCAGACCGCTCAGCATCATCCCCTTGTAGGCCACGGTTTTCGACGCGTCGACGACCACGCCGTCCACCGACAGCACGGTGCCGCCCATCAGCAGCAGCTCGAGTCCCGTTGCGGTCACTACGAGGTCCGCGTCCAGGTCCGCCCCCGAGGCCAGGTGGATGCCCTGGGGGGTGAATCGCTCGATGCGGTCGGTCACGACCGAGGCGCGACCCGCGCGGATCGCGGCGAACAGGTCGCCGTCGGGCACGACGCACAGCCGCTGGTCCCAGGGGCCATACGTCGGCGTGAAGTGGGTCGCGACGTCGTAGCCCTCGGGGAGCTGGCGGCGGACCCCGCGGACGAACACGGATCGCATGACCCCGGGCCAGCGCTGGCTCAGTCGATAGCTCAGGCTCGCGGTCGCGATGTTCTTGCGGCGCACCGCGCGGTAAGCCGCCCCGGCCGGAAGCACGGCGCTCAGCAGGTCGGCGACCGCGTCACGCTCAGGCAGTGAGATGACGTAGGTCGGGGACCGCTGCAGCATCACGACCTCGGCCGCACTCTCGGCGAGGGCGGGGACGAGCGTCATCGCCGTGGCACCGCTGCCGATCACGACGACGCGCTTGCCCGCCACGTCGACGTCGTCGGGCCACAGCTGCGGGTGCACGACCCGGCCGCGGAAGTCCTCGATGCCCGGCAGGTCGGGCGTATAGCCGTGGTCGTAGCGGTAGTAGCCCGTGCAGGAGAACAGAAATCCGCAGGTGAGCTCCAGGGTCTCGCCGGTGTCGGTGCGCTCGACCTGCACGGTCCACCGGGCGCCCTCGCTCGACCAGTCGGCCGAGAAGACCCGGTGCTGCAGGCGGAGGTGGTCAGTGATGCCGTAGTCCCTCGCCGTGTCCTCGATGTAGGCACGGATCGAGGGACCGTCGGCGAGCGACTTGCCCTCCGTCCACGGTCGGAACGGAAAGCCGAGCGTGTGCATGTCGGAGTCCGACCGCACGCCGGGATAGCGGAAGAGATCCCAGGTGCCGCCGATGGCAGCCCGCGACTCGAGAACCGTGAACGACGTGCCGGGGCTCTCGATCGTGAGTCGGCACGCAGCGCCGACACCCGACAGCCCGGCTCCCACGACGATGACGTCGACGTGCTCCACCAACGTCCCACCTCCCTCACCCGACCGCTCGACCCTAGTGCCGAGCGGTGTCACCTGCGCGTGAGGAAGTGCCGAGGCCGACCGGCTCAGACGGGCTGTGCGCCCGGTGTGCCCGCAGTTGTCACCCAGCTCGCAGCGGTCGAGACGGGCGATGTGCGGGTGCTGATGGAGTCGACGAGGCGCACGTCCGTCCGGAACTGTGCCGGCGTCACGGTGCACAGGTTGTAGCCGTGGCGTTCGGCCTGGAAATACCGGGCATCGGGGTTGTAGAAGTTGTTCAACGGTCGAACGATCGCGTCGGGAATCCCCTGGGTGAATCCTTGGGAGGAGATCGAGGCGCTGACGAACTCCGTCGCGACGACGCGGGTCGAGGGATCGTCGGGGTCGAGGCGCAGGTCGTTGACCCACGTGGCGTGGATGTCTCCGCTGAGGATCACCGGTGACGGGCGGCTCGACAGCAGCGACATGACATCGCGTCGGAACGGTGCATAGCCGTCCCACTCGTCGAGGTTGACCAGGGCATCGGCAGGGGCGGGCAGCGGCTTGGTCCCGGTCAGGATGGCGCCGAGGTCGGCGGGGTTCGGGAACCGGAAACGGCCCATCATGACCTCCGTCAGCACGATGTCCCACGTGCTCCGCGAACGACCGAGGCGGCTGGTGAACCAGGCGAGCTGGTCCGCGCCGTAGAGGTTGCCGGTGGTGTTGGCCTGGCCGAAGGCCGCGGGTCCGACGTCGTTGGAGGTGTAGGGGTGACCGACCTGCTCGGTTCGGTACTGCCGGGTGTCGAGCGCGTAGAGCGATGCCAGCCGGCCCCAGCGGAAGTCACGGTAGATCCGCAGCGAGGAGGTGCCGAGCTGGGAAGCATCGACCCGAGCCGGGGTGTTCTCCCACCAGACCTGATACGCACGCGCACGCTGCGCGGCGAACTGCGCGGGTGACTCGTACTGCGGGGTGCCGACGTGATCGTCGACCTCATCGATGAGGTTGGCGTAGTTGTTCTCGACCTCGTGGTCGCTCCAGATCGAGATCCACGGCGCGGCCGCACGCGCAGCCTGCAACGAAGGATCCGACGTGTAGAGGCCGTAGCGGGCGCGGTAGTCGCCGATCGTCGAGAGCTGGTCGAGCGGCGCTCCTGCGTCAAAGGCCTCGGTGCGTGTGTGCAGCCGGTCGGGGAAGACGCTGCTGGGGTCGTACTCGTAGATGTAGTCGCCGAGAAAGACGACGAGGTCGAGATCCTCTGCTGCCATCGCGTCGTAGGCCGGGTAGTAGCCGTTCTGGAAGTCCTGGCAGTTGGCGGTGGCGAGACGCAGGCGCGGCGCCCGCGCGTCGTCGTCCGGTGCGGTCCTCGTGCGACCGACCGGGCTGAGCTGACCCAGTGCGCCGAACCGGTAGAAGTACCAGGCGCCGTCCTGCAGCCCTCGCACGTCGACGTGGACGCTGTGGCCGAACTGCGGCAGGGCACGGGTGCGGCCGCGTCGTACGACGTGGCGGAACTTCTCGTCGCGCGCCACCTCCCACGACACCTCGACCGACCGCGCCGGCATCCCACCGTCGGGTGCGTCCGGGAGGCGGGCGAGCCGGGTCCAGATGACGACCGACTCCGAGAGGGGGTCACCCGACGCGACGCCCAGCGTGAAGGGGGTGCCGCTCGACGGTCGAGAGGTCGACGCGGTCGCTCCGGCGGGCAGCGTCGGCAGGATGCTCGCCCCGGCCAGCACGCCGGCGCCGACCAGCAGCTCGCGGCGCGAGACTCCTCGCCCGGACTCCGACGGGGGTGTCTTCGGCATGGTTCCTCCTGATGGCCTCGTGACGGTGGTGAGGCAGACGGTAGGCCCGAAGTCGCCTCCCGTCACGGGTCTCGGCCCGCGTTCGTCCGGTGTTCAGCAGCAGGACCACCTGTCCTCGTCGTGCCCAGCACGGTCCTCCGCTGGCGGGACCCCTGCGGCGGCGTAGCGTCACGGCATGAGCCAGCGCGAGTTCGACGTCGTCCTCCACGGCGCCACCGGGTTCGTCGGCCGACTGACCGCGGCGCATCTCGCGACCCACGGTGGTGCCGCCCGGATAGCCATCTCGGGACGGTCGCAGGCGAAGCTCGAGGCACTCAAAGATGCGCTCGGGGTCGACTGGCCGGTGATCGTCGCCGACTCGCACGACGACGTATCTCTCGCGGCGCTGGCACGGTCGACGACCGCGGTTGCAACGACAGTCGGCCCCTACCTCAGGTACGGACTGCCGCTCGTCGGCGCCTGCGCCCGTGCGGGCACGGCCTATGCCGATCTGACGGGTGAGGTGCTGTTCGTGCGCCAGAGCGCGACGGCACTCCATGAACTCGCCCAGAGCACGGGCGCCCGGATCGTGCACTCCACCGGCTTCGACTCGGTGCCCTCGGACCTCGGTGTGCACCTGCTGCGTCAACGCGTGACCGCAGACGGGGAAGGGGATCTCGAGGACACGGCGCTCATCCTCATCTCTGCCAGCGGGGGCTTCAGCGGCGGTACGATCGACTCGCTGAGGACCCAGATCGACGAGGTGGCTGCAGATCGCTCGCTGGGGGCAGTGGTCGCCGATCCCTACTCGCTCAGTCCCGACCCGGCGGGCGAGTCGGACGCGGGTCGGGTGCTCGACGGTCGTCGCCCGATGCGCGACCCGCTGCTCGGTCGCTGGGTGGCACCGTTCGTCATGGGCCCGTTCAACACCCGGATCGTGCGTCGTAGCAACGCCTTGCAGGGATTCGCCTACGGGCCGGGCTTCGCCTACCGCGAGGTGATGGGAGTGGGAAGCGGCCCCGCCGCCCCCGTCCTCGCTGGCGCGATCACCCTCGGGCTCGGTGTCGTCGTGGCAGGGATGAGCTTCGGTCCGGCGCGTGCCCTCCTCGACCGGATCCTCCCGTCGCCGGGTGAAGGACCGGCGGAGAAGGCACGAGTCGGTGGACACTTCCGCGTCGAGGTGCACACCCGCACGTCGACCGGTGCGAGATACGTGGTGACGGTTGCTGCTTCGGGAGACCCGGGCTATGCCGCCACCTCGGTGATGATCGGCGAGAGCGTCCTGTCGCTCGCGCTCGACGAGGGCGGGGGAGCCGGCGGTGTGCTGACCCCGGCGGTGGCGCTCGGCGACCGTCTCGTCGATCGACTGAGGACACGCGGCTTCGAGCTGACGGTCTCCCGCATCTGACAACCGCGATCAGACGACGAGGTTCCAGTGGGCGCCGAGCTCCTCGTCGAACCGTGCCGGACGGAAGTCGTCGACGCCGGCAGCGGGATAGTTGGTGAGCTCGCCGAACACGACGCGACCCGCCAGGTCGTAGAGGTCCACCCGGACGAAGTCGACGCCGCGACCGAGCTCTTCGGCGACGGACACGAACTCCGCGAGCCTCGCAGGGAGCGGCGGGTCGACCGTGGCACGCGGATAGCCGTAGTCGACCAGGATCGGCACCCCGGTCGGGGTGAACAGGTTTCGGTGGTAGCCCTCGTCGTCACCGGCACCGATGTAGAGGAACCGGCAGGTGCCGTCGAACACGAAGAACTTGATGTCGACCGGAGCCTCACCACCCGGCCCGACGAGCAGCCGCTCGGTGATGATGCGCGGTGGCACGTCGCGGTAGGCCCACTCCGGAAGTCGGCCCGGACCGAACTCGTAGTTGAGGGTCATCCACTTGTCGACGAGCGGAGCGAGCAGCGTGCGCGACGCGTGCTCCGGTCGCACGGCGAAGCGGTCCCACCCCGCCCACCTGGTGCGCGCAGGCAGCCGCGCGTCGGTGTCGGCGTGGTCCGAGACGAGCACCACAGCGCCGGACCCGTGCGAGGCCTTGACGACGTACTCACGGGGGAGCGACGCCCAGTCGATCTCGTGGGACGACCGGTGCACGCCGTACTGCGGGGTCAGGTAGCCCGCGCCGACCCGGTCGGCGACGTAGTCGCGCACCGCGACCTTGTCGGCGAACGTCGTGAGGTGCGGGCTGCGGTCGTAGGCGATGCGATAGCGCACCTTGTCGTTGAACGTACGCGGGTGCAACGGCGTGCGGGCGAGGCGCCACTCGGCGAGCGAGGGCGGCCAGGTCCCGAGCGCCAGGTCGCGCGTGCGGCGCAGCACCGGTTTGAGCGGCTGAGGCACGAAGTCACCGAGCTCCTCCAGCGTGGCGTTCGACGTCCATCTCGGCACGACCCACCCCCCGCTGAGAGACCGGCCGGCCATCCGCTCCGGCACCTGATGTTGTCCACGACGTTACCCGCCGTCCACACCCCCTGAGCCTAGGCCGGGCCAGCGCGTCGAGGCATGGTCCGTACGGCTGCCGGTGCTCCGTGCGACGGTACGGCCGAACGGGTGGTGAGGGGGCTCACGTCACGCGAGACCGACGACCAAGCCGTCGATGAGGTCGATGCGCGTCGACGCGGGCACGGCCGGAAGCCCTGGCATCGTCATGACGTCGCCGCAGACCACCACCACGAACTCGGCGCCGGCCGCGAGACGGACTTCGCGCACGTTGAGGGTGTGCCCGTGAGGTGCGCCGCGCAGGGTCGGGTCGGTGGAGAACGAGTACTGCGTCTTCGCGACGCAGACGGGGAATCCGCCGTAGCCGGCGTCCTGGAGCTCCTGCACGCGGTTGCGCACGGAGTTGGTCGCGGTCACGTCAGCCGCTCCGTAGACCCGCGTGGCGATCGCCTCGACCTTCTCCCACAGGGTGAGGTCGTCGGCATACACGAAGGTGAGCGGAGTGGCTTCCGCGCACGCCTCAACCACCGCCTCGGCGAGAGCGGTCGCGCCGGCGCCGCCGTCGGCGAAGTGCGAGGCCACCACGGCGCAGCTGCCGGCGTCCGCTACCAGCTCGCCGACGAGCGCGAGCTCCGCGTCGGTGTCGGTGCCGAAGCGGTTGATCGCCACCACGCACCGCAGGCCGTAGAGCCCGGTGATGTTGGCCAGGTGCTGCTCGAGGTTGGCGAAGCCACGGTGCACGGCGTCGAGGTCCTCGGTCGCGAGATCGGCAAGTGCGATACCGCCGTGCAGCTTGAGAGCGCGCACGGTTGCGACGAGCACCGCCGCGGACGGTCGCACCCCGGAGGCGCGACACATGATGTCGACGAACTTCTCGGCGCCGAGGTCTGACCCGAAGCCGGCCTCGGTGACGACGTAGTCGGCGAGCTTGAGGGCGCCGCGGGTGGCGACGACGGAGTTGCAGCCATGAGCAATGTTGGCGAACGGACCACCGTGCACGAGCGCCGGAGTGCCTTCGAGGGTCTGCACGAGGTTGGGTCGGAAGGCGTCCTTGAGCAGCACCGCCATCGCACCCTCGGCCTGCAGGTCGTGTGCCGTGACCGGGGTCTTGTCGCGGGTGTAGCCGACGACGATGTTGCCGAGGCGGCGCTTGAGGTCGTCGAGCGACGACGCCAGACAGAAGATCGCCATCACCTCGCTCGCGACCACGATGTCGAAGCCATCCTCGCGGGGATAGCCGTTGGCCGGCCCACCGAGCGCGACGGTGATCTCGCGCAGCGCGCGGTCGTTGAGGTCGACGACACGCTTCCACGTGATCCGGCGTACGTCGATGCCCAGGACGTTGCCGTGGTGGATGTGGTTGTCGAGCAACGCGGCGAGCAGGTTGTTGGCGAGCGCGATGGCGTTGAAGTCACCGGTGAAGTGCAGATTGATGTCCTCCATCGGCACGACCTGCGCATAGCCGCCGCCTGCTGCGCCACCCTTGATTCCGAACACCGGGCCGAGCGACGGCTCGCGCAGGCAGATCATCGCGTCGCGACCGATCCGGCGCAGGCCGTCGCCGAGACCCACGGTGGTCGTGGTCTTGCCCTCGCCCGCGGGCGTGGGACTGATGGCCGTGACGAGGATCAGGTGCGACGTGGGGCGGTCGGGCAGCGAGCTCAGGTGGCCGAGACTGATCTTGGCCTTGAAACGACCGTAGGGATCGACAGCATCCTCGGGGATGCCGAGTCGTTCCGCGATGGCGCTGATGGGCTCGAGCTGGGCGCTCTGGGCGATGTCGATGTCGGTGCGCACGTCTGCCCTTCCGCCGCTGCGTCGCGGCACCGGATCCTCGAAACTGTCGAGCTCCCCGACCACTCGACGTGCGCACGCTAGTCCTCGTACGGCGCCAGGACCCCGTACGCCGCGCTGATCCGCGAGTCAGTCGACCCGCGCGAGGAAGTCCGACACCAGGGCGGCGAAGGCAGCCGCGTGCTCGATCTGGGTCCAGTGCCCGCACTGGCCGAACACGTGCAGCTCGGACCGGGGGATGACGTCGAGCAGGTGCAGCGCGTTGGACACGGGGATGACGCGGTCGTCGTGACCATGCACGATCAGGGTCGGGTGCTCGAGGGACCGGAGCTGGTCGTCTGGCGTGACCATCGAGTCGACCCAGCGCTGTCGAGGTGCGGGGAACATCGCTGCGTATGCCTCCTGCACACCGGGTTCGACGCTCGCCGCGTAACGCAGCCGGGCGAGCTCGTCGGTCACCAACTCGCGCGACCACGCGAAGATGTCGAGCAGAGCGCGCATCGCCTGCTCCGAGGGCTCGTAGCCCCACACGGAATCGAGCCCGTCGGTGATGGTGAAGGGGACACCCACACTTCCCATGAGCACCAGACGATCCACGCGATCGGGGTGCTGTGTGGCAAGGCGGAGCGCAACTCCGCCACCGAAGCTGTTGCCCACGAGATGCGCTCGCTCGATGCCGAGCGCGTCGAGGAAGCCCAGCAGCTGAGCCGTCCAGGTCTCCATGTTGTAGGCGACGTCGCCGGGTCGCTCGGTGAAGCCGAAGCCGACCAGGTCCGGAGCGAGCACCCGGAAGTCGGCCGCGAGCACGGGCATGGTCAGCCGCCAGTTGGCATCTGCCGAGACGCCCGGACCGGAACCGTGCACGAGCACCACCGGCGCGCCGCTGCCCTCGTCGAGATAGTTGGTCGCGATGCCGTCGGCGATCACGGTGGCGCCGATCTCAGGTCGTGCGGACGCGGTCATGGGCGCCACTCTTGCCTGAGGCTGGCCTCACTGCGCCGGGGGGGGGGGGGGG
>JANMBJ010000380.1:0-9321 GCA_031360335.1 Candidatus Nanopelagicales bacterium | reverse complement strand
CCCCGTCCCGGGGGGCGGCCGGGGGCCGCAGCCGCGCCCTGCGCTGCCCCCCCAGCCCTGCCCCCGGGGTGGGGCCCGGGGGCCCCCCGATTCGTCGGGCGGCGGGTCGGTGGGGCCACTCCCCCCGCCACCGCCACGGCGAGGTCGGCGCCCAGCCACGGCCAGGTGCGGCCGGCGGGAGTCCGCTGCGCTCGGGTGATCACCACGGTCCACCCGGCCATCGCGGCGATGACGATCCAGGTGCGTTCCGGATGTGCGTAGTCGCCGGCGACGTGGATCCAGACGGCGAGGGCGCCCGACCACGCCAAGGCCAGGATGCGCAGCAGGCTCAGCCCCCGCCACAGCTGTGCATCCATGCGACCCCTTTGCCGGCGAGGCGCGACCCCCTCGCGTCCAGGACGATCGTGTCCTGTCGACGACCGTGGCGGCAACGACCGGGCGGGCGCGTCGGGCACCGACCTTCCGAGGATGCTGCCGATCGCTGGTGTGCTCGACGCCCATGCGGTGAGCGGGCAGGCGCTCACCGCCACTGCGCCCAGCGCTGCCACGTGTGCCGCGCCGAGTCACGGCGGGCCTCCCACGTGAAGCCGATCCAGAGCAGCGCCGCGCCGCACATGACGAGCACCGTCCACGACGGAGCCTGGTGCACGTGGGGGGCGATCATCCACACGAGCACGGTGGCGAGCGTCGCTACGGCGACGGCAGTCGGGCCCTTCTCCCGGCGTCGCGCTCCAGCGATCAGCACAGCGGTCGCGAGCGCGCTCACAGCGGAGAGCCGAAGTCCCTGGTGGCTGCCGGCGAGACCGACGGCGAGGCTCGGCACGAGGGAGAGCACGCAGGCCGGAGTGAGGGTGATCCACGACGACAGCGTCTCGTCGGTGCGGCGCACGGCCAGCCCGAGGGTGAGAGCGACGAGGGCCGCAGGGATGCTCCAGAGCTCCACCTCGTCGACCCCGATCACGAGGGCGACGAACAGAGCGCCGACCGCCGTGATCTGGAGTGCCCACCAGAGGGCTCGACGTCGCACGACTGCCGCGGTGGCCGCAAGCGCTCCCGACCCGATGCCGAGAACCGACCCGGTCGAGAGCGCGACCGTCCCGTCGGCCACCAGGGTGAGGGCGACGAGGCCGAGCACCAGGGACGAGACGGCGATCGCAGTCTCGAGGTCGCTCGGCACGCGATCGGCCAGCACGAGGGCTGCGACGGCGAGGGCGATCGCGGGCAGCACGACGACGAGCGAGGCGGTCTGCGAGCCTGCGAGGTCTCGGGCGGCGATGCTCTGCCAGGTAAGGCCGCTGATCACCGTGACCGACGAGGCCGACGCGACAGCGGCGGCACGTGCGACACCTGCGGACCAGCTCCGGATGCTCTCGCGGGACTGGACGCGACGAGGAAGGACGACCACGAGCACCACCGAGAGTGCCACTGGCACAGAGAGAATGATCCCTGCGACAACTGCGCGGAAGGTGAGGTTCCCGATGGTGTCGGGTGTGGCGCCGAGCGTGAGCATGACCGAGACGAGGAGCATCGCTCCTCCCGCAGCGCCGGCGAACCCGGCAGTCACGGCGTTCCGGCACCGCACGACGAGCGGCGGCGCGACCAGGGTCATCAGGGCAAGCGACGACACGAGACTGCTGGTCGTCGACGAAGGCACGTCGCCGGGCCAGTAGACGGTGACCATGGAATAGGCGGCGTTGGCTACGCAGGTGAGGCCGAACACCGTCCACGCGCTCCAGGTCGCACCGAGGAGGGCCGCGCGCTCAGGTCCGCGCGGCAGGTCGCGCGATGCGTACGCCGCACCCGTCAGGACCGCGGCGCCGAGCAGCACCTGCCACGCGGCGACGCCGGTCAGACCTGACTGCAGCCCGGACAGCCAGGCGGCACCTGCCGAGCCGGCCGCGACGGCGAACCCGAGTGCAGAGATCCTCGCGGCCGTCGACCGCCAATACCGCGCGAGCCCCAGGAACAGCAGGGCCGCCGCCGTCGAGACGCAGGTGGTGCAGGCCGCGACGTAGGCGCGGTCGACGTAGCCCGCCACCACTGCTGCGATCGTGTCGACGCCGATCATGGCTGCGAAGACCGCAGTGAGCGCTTCGGCGGTGACCGGAGCGCGACCGCGCAGCCGGTCCGCGCCCACGGCGGCGGCGAAGGTCACGACCGCGAGGATCCCCAGCCGCCCGGGTCCACCGGCGTACTGCCAGATGACACCTGCGAACGCAAGCGCACCCGCGATGAGCATCGCGGCGCCCGCCCAGGTGATGATCCGCGACGGGTCGATCGGTGGCCGTGCCTGCGGCGCGGCGATCGGGGTCCAGTCCGTGCCGCTCGGGGCTTCAGCGTCGCGCCGCGGCCCCGCGGGTGGCGTCGACGACGCGGCGACCGCGCGCAGGGCGGCGTGCCGTTCGGCGTATGCCTTCGCTGCATCGACCATCCCGCGGCGGACGGCATCGTGGTGGTCGAGCGAGAGCCGTCGTAGCTCGTCGGCGAGCGGTCCCTCGACGGGTGCCCCGCAGCGCGGGCACGTGCTCTGGTCGGTCGTCAGCGAACAGGCGCCGCACCATGCGGTGCTCACGTCGGTGGCGTTCATCCTTCACCTCACTGGTCATGACCGGGTTGGTCATCTCCAGCGTCGGAGAAGCAGCCATCGTGCGGCAGCGCCGTGGTACTCGACTCTGTCTGAGTACGACTACTCAGGTCGACTGCATCGCCTTGTCGTGACGCGGTTCATCGTGAGCCAGAACGCGCCCTCTGCGACGCGATCCGACTAACGCTGCCTTGCGTCTCAGGTCGCTCAGGCGTTGACGCTCGACATGTCGGGATAGCGGTCACCGCTCGCGATCCCGATCGGCACGATGTCCTCGATCCGCTCGAGGTCCTCGACGCTGAGCTCGAGGTCGAGCGCGGCGACGTTCTCCTCGAGGTAGGCGATGCGCTTGGTGCCCGGGATCGGCACGACGTCATCGCCCTGCGCCTGCACCCAGGCGAGCGCGAGCTGTCCTGCGGTCACACCCTTCTCGGCGGCGAGCTCGTGCACCCGGTCGACGATGGCGAGGTTGATCGCGAAGTTGTCGCCCTGGAAACGTGGGTTGTGGCGGCGCCAGTCGTCCGGTGCCAGCTCATCGAGGGAGCGGATCCGCCCCGCGAGCATCCCGCGACCGAGCGGGGAGTACGGCACGAAACCGATGCCGAGCTCACGCACGACCTCGAGGACTCCGTTGGACTCCGGATCGCGGGTCCACAGCGACCACTCGGTCTGGACCGCCGTGATCGGGTGCACGTCGTGGGCTCGGCGGATCGTGTCGGGGGCTGCCTCGGAGATCCCGAGGTGGCGCACCTTGCCAGCGTCGACGAGCTCCTTCATCGCACCCCAGGTCTCCTCGATGGGGACCGTCCGGTCGACCCGGTGCTGGTAGTAGAGGTCGATGTGGTCGACACCGAGTCGCTGCAGCGAGGCGTCGCACGCGGCGTGCACATAGTCGGGCGTCCCGTTGATCCCGACGAAGGAACCGTCGTCGTTGCGCTGGTTGCCGAACTTCGTCGCCACGACGACGGATTCCCGACGGCTGGCGATCGCGCGCCCGAGCAGTCGCTCGTTGGTGAACGGGCCGTACATGTCTGCGGTGTCGAGCAGCGTCACCCCCAGGTCGAGGGCCCGGTGGATCGTCGCGATCGACACCTCGTCATCGCGGTCGGAGTAGAAGTCGCTCATGCCCATGCAACCGAGGCCTTGGGCGCCCACGACCAGTCCCTGACCCAGTGTGCGGTGCTCCATGGCGCTGCCTCTCGTCGTACGGATCAGTCACCTTCACGCTAGCCCCGCGCGCGCTCGACTGGCGACCGACCCCTCACCACCTACTGTGTGCTCTCATGCGCCTGTCCCGAGACGACCTCACCGTGACCGTGCAGCACAGGCTGGCCCGGATCCTCGACGTGATCCCGGAGCGGGCCGCCACCCGGCTCGCCGGGGGCGAGCGTCGCGTCGACGGCCAGGTCCTCGAGCCGCACCTCGCCATGATTCTCGGATTCGAGCAGCTGGTGAACCGCGGCGCCGGCGATCCGTCGATCGAGCAGCGCCGCGCGACGACCCGATCCAGCTCGCGAGTTGCTGCCGGTGCACCTATCCCCGTCGGACCGGTGCGCGACCTCGTCGTCGACGGCGGCGACGGCCCGATCCCGGCGCGCATCTACGCACCGCCGTCCGGCGGAGCGGGCCGCCCGCTGGTCGTGTTCTTCCACGGCGGCGGCTGGGTCGTCGGTGACCTCGACACCCACGACCAGCCGTGCCGGCTGCTCGCGAAGACCGCCGACGTGAACGTGCTGTCGGTCGACTATCGACTGGCTCCGGAGCACCCGTATCCCGCCGCTGTCGAGGACGCGGTCGCTGCTTTCGCCTGGGCCGCAGCACATGCCGAGGAGCTGGTTGTGGACCCAAGCCGGCTCGCGGTCGCTGGCGACAGTGCCGGTGGCAACCTTGCGGCCGTCGTCGCACAGGTCACCCGTGACACCGGAGCAGTGCAACCCGTGGCGCAGCTGCTGCTCTATCCCGGCACCGACTCGAGCCGCAAGCGCCCGTCGAAGGACCTGTTCGCCGACGGCTTCTTCCTCACCAAGGTACAGATGGACTGGTACTGGGACACCTACTCCGCAGGTGGTTCTCGCACCGACCCGCGCCTCTCGCCGCTGTGCGCCGAGTCGCTCGTCGGCCTCGCTCCCGCGGTCGTGACCACAGCCGCCTTCGACCCGCTGCGCGACGAGGGCGAGGCCTACGCCACCGCACTCCGCGAGGCAGGTGTTCCCGTCGTGCTGCGTCGCGCAGCGGGACTCGTTCACGGGTATTTCTCGATGACCGGCATCCACCGGGCATCGCTCGAGGAATCCCTTGCGGTCTGCGGCGCCTTTGCCGCACTGCTCGATGCGCACGCCTGACCGAGGCCGTGGTCCGACAGCCGGGATCCGTTGCTGCGCAGGGTGTCAGGGCGTGTAGGTGTAGGCGGTGACCCAGTCGACCTGCACGTGACCCGACGCGGAGTCGGCCGGTGCGCCGCCCGAGAGCTGGGTCTCCGTCTGCAGCACCCAGTGCATCGGTCCGGACGGCACCGAGGTGGTGCTCGTTCCGATGACGCGGTCGTCGAGGATGAACACGAGCTGGCCAGGGGTCCACTCGACCGTCGCGGTGTGCCAGCCGGAGTAGGTCGCAGACGTCGGGAACGCGTCCTGACCACCCGCCGCGACGGCGAAGTGGGCGAACGCCGAGATGTGCTGGTCGAGGTTGCCCTCGGGGAAGTCGACCTCGCCGTGGAGCGGCCAGACGTTGTCGTCCGGCCAGAGCAGCCATGCTGTCTTGTAGCCGGGCACCGGGTCGGAGCGAAAACGTACCGAGTAGCGGCCGTAGGTCATCGTCGGAAGGCGGGGTGACGGTGCCGCGACGAGGTGCGTGCCGTTCTCGGTGTGCACGTGGATGTCGAGCATGCTGTTGGCGACCGTCAAGGTGCGGGCGGGGTCGTAGAGCCCGTTGCCGCTGGTGTCGAGCCACGGCGACGGATAGGCCGACCACGTCGAGGCGTAGGTCGAGAGGAACGATCCCAGCGGAGCGTCTCGGGTGAAGTCGTCGGCGAACACCTGGGTCCAGCCGGGAAGGTTGCCGGTCGGCATCGCGTGCGGGTCGGCCGTGGGGGTCGGCGGCACCGACGGCGGCTGCGGACCGGTCGGGCCAGGCGTGGGCGAGCCGCTCGACGTCGAGGGAGTCGGTGCCGGAGGTGCCGGAGGTACCGGGGGTGTCGGGTCGACAGGTGTTGCGCTCGGCGGTGTCGACGTGCTCCCCGAGGCGGTCGTGCTGTCGGCCGGTGCCGGGGTCTGCGACGACGGATCCGGTTGTGGCGGCGCGGCCGGTGCCGGCGCTTCCTGCGACGAAGCTTGAGGAGCCGGGACCTGTGACGAGGGATCTTGCGACGCCGTGGTCGACGCGGTTGTCGACGGTGCGGGAGAGGTGGTGTTGGGGGAGTCGGTGCCCGGTGGCGTCCACGGCAGGTCGGGCGCTGTCGGGTTTCCCGGGACCGTGCCCACGGGTGCGAGCGGGCCCACGTCGGACCGGGTGTGCTCCGGGTCGGCCTCGCCACCGGTGTCGTCCGACGCTTCGCTGTCGCGACCCGTGACGCGCGCGTCGTCGAGTCCCTCCGAGCCCGACGTACCCCACGGAGCGTGATGACGCTCGCCGCGGGACGCCAGCGCGTCGTCGCCGGAGCCGGTCGCGTGGATCGCCGGGACAGCCACGGCACTGACCGTACCGAGGGCCAGAACCCCGACGAGGGTCACCGGGGTGATCGCGCGCGCATAGCGGCGGGTGGGCAGCGCTCGGCTGTGCCGCGGGGAGTAGTCGGCTCGGGCGTGGCGTGGGGCGTCCACGTGGGGCTCCGCATCTGGTCGCGAGACGGTCGGTGGGCCGTGGTGTTGACGCTAGGGAGGCTTGCTCCGAACGGGTGAACGCCGAGGTGAAGCACGGGTGAATTCGACCCGACCGGTCGGGGTCCTACGCTGCAGAGGCACCACAGGCCACAGCAGCCCCAGCCGAGGTCGCAGTCACGGACGGTGACCTGCGTTGGGTACGGTCGAGGTCTGGCGCGACGAGGAGAGGCAGCGGGATGCAGGCACGGGGGGCACGCCCGGGCGTCGACGTGCCGTTGCGCCATGACCTGTCCCGGCGCGATGTGATCGCCCTGGTCGTCCTCGCTGGCACCGCGTTGCTGCTGTGGGTGTGGCCGCCGGCCGGTGTAGTTGCCTCGGTGCTGGTCTGCGGCTGTCTCGCACCGTGGGGTCGCAGTCTCGGAGAGCGCGCCATCATCTCGACCGTCATGTCGACCGGCGTCGTCGCGATCGTGTTCGCGGGCATGACTGCGACCGGGATGACCCTGGCACCGCTCGGCTGGCGCGTCGTCGTCACGGGGTGCGTCGTTCTGATTGCCGCGTGCGTGCGCCTTCCTCGATCGGCGCCGGTGTGGCCCGAGGTCGGCGTCGGTGACCTGCTGGGACTCGGTGTCGGTGCCGTGCTCTTCGCGATGATGGCGCTGCCGTATGCGACTGCGTCGGTGCCGCAGACCTCGGGCGCCCTGCTCACCTGGTGGGACCACAGCAGCTTCCTGCCGATGTTCTCCCAGGTGATGCACAGCGGTGACTGGAACTTCTCCGGCCTCGGTGACGACCTGATGTTCGACCAGTACCCGATGCTGCATCTGAGCCTGTGGTCGGTCGGGGAGTGGGTGTCGGGCGCTGGCCGCTCGACTGCGGGCCTCGACCTCGTACGTCCCTACGTCGCGTGGTTCGCTCTCACGACGGCGCTCTGCGGCGCGCTGCTCGTGTGGACCGCCGGGCTCGCCGCCCGCGCCCTGACCCAGGGTGACGAGGTCGGTGCGCGACGGCGTACGACGGTGACGTTCGCGGCGGCGCTGGTGGGGATCTGGTGCGTGCTCGGGTCCCTGACCTCGATGGCCGACTTCGCCTTCACCAACTTCCTGCTCGCCGGCTCGCTGTGCGTGTCTGCGGTGGTGGTGAGCGTCCGCAACCGTGCTGCGATGAGCCGGATCGGTTGGTTCGTCATGCCGCTGGCCGTCGTCTCCACTGCCTACCTCTATCCGCCACTCGCCGGAGGAACCGCTGTCGCCGCGATCGTGGTGCTGGTGGCGGTCTTTCGCCATCGCCCGGCGCACGTCGTGCTCATGGTCGCGGTCGGTCTGATCTGCTTGGCAGCCACCCTGCCGAGCCTGCGGTTCCTCACCCAGCCGTTCGAAGGTCGGTCCCCGGGCTCGATCGGTGGTGGGATCCCGCCGTTCGAGCTGTGGCCCGTGCTTGTCGTCGCACCGGTCGTGGTGGTCCTGCTCGTACGCAGTCGCAGTGCTTTCGGCGGCGCCACGGTCCTCGGGCTCCTGGCACCCATCGTGGTGTCGGCGGGGGTGGCCGTGCTGTTCGCACGCCAGGCACTCGTGTCAGGAACCCCGCTCGACCGGTCCTACTACACGCTCAAGATCGTCTATGCGCTGATGCTCGTGACGATCCCGATTGCTGCTGCATTCGCCTCGCGGGGCGTCGTACGCCGGATCAGCGACACGGCGCTCGAACGGCCGCGGCGACTCGTGCCGCTGCTCGTGGGTGGCGGGGTCGTCGCGATCGCGCTGCTGCTCACCGCATCGGTCACGGCGCACGTGCCGTCGCCGGCCATCAACTCGCTCATCCTGCGGGTCGAGGCCACCACTACGCAGGAGTGGCGTGGCGAGATCGTCGTCACCGCGGCCGAGCATCCGGGCGACACCCACTGGACGACGGTCGCGATGATCACCGACGACAACCCGGGCAACGTCTTCTCCGACCCCTACAGCCTCGAGGCAGGCCGCACGGCGACCGGGCTCGGCAGCGTGCTGACAGTGCCGATCGACCGGATCCTCACGACCGTCGCCGGCACGGGCGAGACGCAGCCGAGCGCCGAGTGGGGAGCGCTACTAGCCGCCGATCCGGCACTGGCGCTGCGGATCGTCGTGCAGGACGACGAGCAGCGGCTCCGGGTGGCCCCGCTGCTCGAGACCTATGGGCCGACCCGGGTGGAGATCCTGACCGCCACGCGATGAGACGGCAGCGCCCCGGCAGCCGACCGAAGTCGGTGCCGGGGCGTCGTCTCGCGTCGCTGCTGGTCAGCCGCCGGACTTGCGGCGGAACTGTCGCTTGCCGCCCTCGGCGGAGTGCTCACCATGCGCACCGGTGGTGCCGTTGGGCCCGCCCGAGGCTGACTTGTGAGACCCCTGCGACTTGCGCTCCAGGGCTTCGCGGAACTTGGCCTTCTGGTCCTCGGCAGGGTCTGCTGCCTCGTCTGTCGGCTGGTCAGCCATCAGGTGCCTCCGTGTCTCGTCGTCGCCACCATTGTCTCGTGCGAGCAGCCTGGGACACCAGCGCGATGCCGGGCTGTCGGGCGCGGGTCGCCTCGGCGCCGAGACTGATCGTCTCGCGGTTGCCCGTGTCGGGAACAGCCACACGATGATTCTGATCGGCTGGGGCTGGTCCGAACAGGTTCGTGGGCGCTCCTCGCACACCGGGCCGATCGTGGAGGATGCTGCCTGAGATGGGGAATCGCCCGGCCCCGCACTCGTCGATGCCTCAGGTGCCCGTCGTGACGTCGACGATCGCGTGCATCGCCGCGTGGATGACCTGCAGCCGGCGGACGTGAGCGAACCGCCGTCCGGCCCGCCGGCACCGCGTGGGCACGCGCCAGGAACTCGTCGGCGGTGCCGCGCGGTCAGTTCTCGTGCCGGGTTGCCGCATGACATGCTTGGCCACCAGATC
>JANMBJ010000361.1:0-2753 GCA_031360335.1 Candidatus Nanopelagicales bacterium | reverse complement strand
GTGTCGCGCCGTTCCTTCAGCCGGGGGACGGGCCGGTGGCTCTGCGTGCCGTGCGGGACCTCCACGTCGGTGGGCTGGGCGCGTGGGGTGTGGGGCAGCCCGTCGCCCCCGACACCGCCGTGCGGACCTTCGGCCCGCTGGCCTACGTCGGTCTGGTGACGGGCGGGCTCTTCCTCGGCGTCCTCGGGGTCGCGCTCGCGGCCGTGCGAACGCAGGTCCACGGCACCTTCGTGCCCTGGGGCCTCGTGCTCATGCTCGTGGCGCTGCCGGTCTGCGTGCGGGCGGCTGCGTGGTTCGTCGGCTCGCGCACCGGCGCTGTCGCGGTGGCGCTGGGCTGGGTCGCCCCGACGATGCTGTTCGCGAGCACCAACCCGGGCGGCGACGTCCTGCTCCCGGATCTGACCCGGACCTACGTCTATCTCCTCGGTGGAGCCGTCCTGGTCCTCCTGGCGAGCGTCTGGCCGCTCCCGCGGGGCGCGCGGGCTCTCGTCCGCGGTGGTGTCGCGGCGCCGCCGGCACCCGAGCAGCCGGTCGGATCCGGCGACCTCGACGGCCTTCAGGGATGAGCCTCCGAGGCCGATGCTCCGCAGGTGACAGTCACGCTGCCCCCGCGCCCCTCCCTGGTCGGGATGCCTACCTGGTTCGACGACGACGTCGTCGAACCTGAGGCGAGCGGTGTCGACCACGTCGTGCTGCGGCTGGGGAGCGGCCGCTATGGCATCTGTGCACCCGACGTCGCCGAGGTCGTCGCCGTCCCGCATACGACCCGGGTCCCGGGGACCCCGGCGTGGGTCGTCGGTGTCGGCAACTGGCGCGGTCACGTGCTGCCGCTCGTCGACCTGCGGTCGGTCCTGGGACTGCCGGTCACCCCGCTGCCGTCGAGCGCCCGGCTCGTGGTGGTCTCCGTCGACGACGTCGAGGTCGGCGTCGTCGCGGAGGCGGTGGCCGGGCTCGTCGACGTGCTCGAGGACCTCGCTCCCACGCCCGTGACGCTCGCTGCGTCCGCCTCGGACCTGCTGCTCGGGCTCGCGCCCAGCGACCTCGGTGGTCCTGTCGCAGTGCTCTCTACGGCGGCCCTGCTGGCACTGCGCGTCCGCCTCGCCCGCCGCTGATCGGCGTCCCACGGCGCCCTCGACCATTCGTGGCACGGACGACTGCTCCGAGCAGGTGGCCGTTCACCCCTTCAGGTGATGCCCGGACGTCCCGAAGCAGCAGTGTGGGGTGTGTGGCCCCGTACCCGTGATCGGACGGTGAGGCAGTCGTGGAGTTCAGCAAGCGCATCGCTGTGATCGCGTGCGTCGCCACCTGGGGGATCGTCGCCGGCGGGGCTGTGTCCGCTGTGCTCACGGCCGTGTTCGTCCCCGATGCCGAGGTCGACGTCATCCAGGTCGTCGCCTGGATGGCGTTCGGCACCCTCGTCGCCGCCGTCACGACGGCGCTGGCCGTCCGGGCCCGACGGGCCGGGGCGCAGCTGCGCCAGGTCGTCACCCTGGGCCGGGTCATCCTGCTCGCCGTGGTCGTCTGCATCACCGGCATGGCGTGCGCGAGCGGTGGCCTCCTCGGCCCCACCTCGGCGCTGCTCGCCGTGACGGTGCTCTTCGCCTCGCTCATGTTCTCCGGCTGGCTGCTCGCCGGCTTCGCCGTTCTCCAGGCCGTGAGCGTGGCGTTCACCGGGCTCGTGACGCACACCTGGACCGGGTCCGCCGTGCCACTCGGGCTTCTTGCCCTCGTGGCGCTGCCCGCCATGACCCTGATCGATGCCCAGCTCGCGGAGGCGGTCCTCGCCTTCGAGAGCAAGTCGACGCGCGAGCGCAAGGAGCTCAGCGCTCGCGTCGACGCCCTCACCTCCCAGCTCGAGCGGGCGGCTGCGGGCGACCTGTCTGCCGGCGTCGACGTCTCGGCCATGGCTGCGAGCGATGCCGACGACGACGACACCGTCGTCGTGCTGTCGACGTCGGTGAACCAGGCTCTGGACAGCCTGCGTTCGCTCGTCGAGCAGGTGCGATCCGGTGGTGAGCAGATCTCGACGAGCGCGGTCGAGCTGCTCGCCACCGCTCAGCAGCACGCGGCGAGTGCCACCGAGCAGTCGTCCGCCGTCGCCGAGACGACCTCGACCATCGAGGAGCTCGCCGCGACTGCGGCGCAGATCGCCGACACCGCGGAGGCCGTCGCACGCTATGCCGCGGAGACGTTGCGTCATGCGGAAGAGGGCCGACAGGCCGTGTCCGCGTCGGTGCGCTCGATGGACCAGATCGCCGATCGCGTCGACTCCATCGCGTCGCGGGCCCTCTCGCTGGGCGAGAAGAGCCAGGAGATCGGTCGCATCCTCGAGGTGATCGACGACCTCGCGGACCAGACCAACCTGCTCGCCCTCAACGCCGCCATCGAGGCGGCCCGTGCCGGCGAGCACGGTCGCGGCTTCGCTGTCGTGGCCGCCGAGGTGCGCAAGCTGGCCGAGCGTTCGCAGGAGTCGGCTGGGCAGATCCAGGCGCTCGTCGCCCAGATCCAGACCGAGACGCACGCGACGATCCTGGCGACCGAGGACGGCGCTCGCGAGGTGCACGCCGGTGCCGATCTCGCGCGCGAGGTCGTCGAGGCGCTCGAGCGGATCTCGGGCATGGTCGACGAGACCACCACTGCCGCGAAGGAGATCTCCATCGCGACCCAGCAGCAGCGCTCCGCCTCCGACCAGGTCGTGGCCGCCATGACCCAGGTGTCGGACGTCTCGCGGCAGTACGCCGTGGGCTCGCGCC
>JANMBJ010000042.1:0-5446 GCA_031360335.1 Candidatus Nanopelagicales bacterium | reverse complement strand
GCCTCGGCACCGCAGGTGCGGCACTCCCAGAGATAGGGAAGGTCGGCCTCGACCGAGAAGGGCATCGAGGTGTGGTGCCCCTGAGGGCAGTCGTAGATGACGACCTGGCGCGGTGCGAGCTCGACGTGATCGTCGTTCTCGTAGCTGGTCGCGCCGAGTCGGGTGCCGCGGAGGGCGCCGTCGCTCATAATCTGCCTGCCTTGTCGCTCGCCGGTGGGGGAATGACCGGTCTTGTGTCCTGTAACGGTCGGGACGCACTGGGTGTTCCCGCGGACCCACCTCGGGAAACCCGTCCGATAAACGGAGTGCTGTGACGTGGTCGGACCACGGTGGTTCGTGCGTGGGCATCGTCCACCGAACCCGTCGGGCATGACGCAGATCACCCCTCCGGCGCAACGGCGCTCAGGGCCGGCTCTCGCGACGCTCAGCCTCCGAGAGACGAGACCGGTCGCCGGGGAGGGGCGTCGGGTCAGACGACGGCGGGTGCCTCGTTGCCGGCGTCGCGGATGCCCTGCGCGATGTCGACGCGACGCAGCAGCACACCTCCGACGACGAAGAAGAGCACGAGAGCGATGATCGCCCAGCGATAGGACCCGGTGAACTGGTGGACGAGGCCGAACACGAGGGTCCCGAGCCAGGAGGTTCCCCGCTCGCAGGCCTGATAGAGGCTGAAGTACTCACCCTCGCGACCGGGAGGGATGAGCTGGGAGTAGAGCGAGCGCGACAGCGCCTGGGTGCCGGCCACCACGAGCCCGATGCACGCGGCGAGCAGAAGGAACAAGGGCAGCGACCCGGCTGGGATGAGGAAGCCGATGACCACGATGACCACCCACACGACCAGCGCGCTGCGGATCACCCGGTAGGCACCGCGACTCGCGGCCAGGCGTCCCATCACCAGAGCGCCGATGATGCCGGTGATCTGTACGAGGATCACGGCCAGGATGACGTAGGTCGTCTTCATACCGAGCTCTTCGGCACCGTAGACCGCAGCGACCGCGATGACGGTCTGGACGCCGTCGTTGAAGAAGAGGAAGGCGATGAGGAAGCGCAAGGTCTGCGGGTAGTCGCGCACGTGGCGGAACGTGTCACGCAGCTGGGAGAAGCTGCCGCCCACCGTCACCGCGGAGCGGCTCTCGATGACGGGTCGGTCGCGCAGGCCGCGGTAGGGAACGATCGTGAACGCCGCCCACCAGAGCCCGGCGAGGACGAAGCAGATCCGCACCGCCTCGCCGGTGGTGAGACCGAACGGCAGCAGCTGCACGAGTGCCAGGCTGATGACGAGCAGGACCAGCCCACCGACGTAGCCGAAGGCCCAGCCGCGCGTGGAGACGTGGTCGCGCTCGTCGGGCTCAGCGACGTCGATGAGGATGGCGGCATAGACGGTCAGGCTCGCGATGAGCGCGACGTTGCCCACGATGAGCAGAGCCGCACCGAGCACCCAGTTGCCACCCGTGACGAAGAACAGACAGGCGGCGGCGAGGGCGCCGACGACGGCGTACGCCGCGAGCCACGTCTTCTTCGAGCTCGACCGGTCGGCGAGAGCACCGACCACGGGCATCGCGAGGAACGACAGGACCGTGGCGATCGTGACGACGTAGAACACCGCGGAGCCTGGCGACACGGGGATGCCGAGCACATCGAGGTTGTTGCGGCACGGGTTGGCGTCGGTGACGTCCGGGCAGCCGGCAGCATTCTCCGCAACGCTCGTGAGATACGGCGTCACGAGCACGACGGACACGGTGGTCACGAAGGCCGACTGCGCCCACTCGTACCAGTACCAGGCCTTCTGCTCGCGGCCTCGGGTCACGCGATCGTCGTAGACACGGACTCCGGCGTCGCTGGTGCTCATCCGCGCATCATGCCGGGGGAGTGGCCTCGGTGGGAGCGACTCGCCATGGCCCGTGCCGTACGCGGGCCCGGCGTGACACGTGCGGCACGATGTCGTCATGGATCTCCGCGTGCTGTCCGAGCGTCTGTCCGTGTGCCGTCTCCCCGTCGACGCCCCCTGGCCGGTGCCGGTCGCGGGCACCTCGTTCTATTCGGCGACACGGACCGGATCTGAGGTGTCGGTCGTCTGCAGCGAGGACGAGGCACCTACCGGTGATCACGTACGCGTCGAGCCGGACTGGCGCGCGCTGGAGGTCGCCGGTCCGTTGGACTTCTCGATGGTGGGGGTGATGGCGGCCCTCACCGCCCCGCTGGCTGACGTCGACGTGAGTGTCTTCGTGGTCTCGACGTATGACACCGACTACGTCCTGGTGCACGCCGCAGCGCTGGAGAAGGCGATCGAGGCACTGCGTTCCGCAGGTCACGCCGTCCATGCGGGCTGACCGACGGTCCGTCGCGGCTCGTGACCCGGGTCTGCGGTCGGGGCTGGGAGGTGCGGTGACCGGGTCGCGCCGAGCCTCGGCGCTTCGGTAGCCTCGGGCGACCGCCGTCGGGCGGTCATGTCGCACGGGGGAGACGTACGTGACGGGGCTGCCGCCGGATGACCTGCCGCGCTCGCCCACGGGTCGCGTGCCCCAGTGGGTCATGGACCAGGCGGCGGGGCGACCGATCGAGGCCGCGCCGTTCCGCGCGCCCACCGGCCCGTCGCCGCTCGGCCCACCGCGCACGCGCCGGTCGCGGGCCACGCGCACGGTCGCCCTGGTGCTGGTGGCGGCTCTGGTCGGCGGGGGAGTCTGGTGGGGACTGTCGCGCCCCGGAGTCCCCCTCGATCCGGGCGTCGTCGCTGACTCCGCGAGCCCCAGCATCCCGCCGGCCTTCGACCGTCCGCCGGTGGGGATCGAGGAAGGTGGGCGGCCGGCTGGGCTGCCGGTCGGTGGCGCCGTCGAGTCGGCTGCCTCGGGCTTCCGGTTCCTGGCGCACCAGAGCGACCAGACCACACCGGTCACCTGGTCGCCGTGCCGACCGATCCACTACGTCGTCCGCGCGGCGAACGCACCGAAGGGCGCGACCGCGATCCTGACCGCCTCCTTCGCCGCGCTGGGCAAGGCGACGGGCCTGCGCTTCGTCGTCGACGGTGCAACCGACCAAGGGCCTGCCGAGGATCCTCAGCCCTACCTGCCCGACGTCTTCGGCCAGCGATGGGCGCCGGTCGTCGTCTCGTGGGCGACCGCGGACGAGGTGCCGGACTTCGGAGTCGACATCGCCGGCGAGGCGGGGCCGCTCGGCGCGTTCACGCCGGCCGGCGACACCGTGTGGGTGAGCGGCCGGGTCAACCTCGATGCGGCGTACTTCCGCACGTTGGTGGCCAGGCCGGGTGGACAGGCTCAGGCCGAGGCGATCGTGCTGCACGAGCTCGGGCACCTTGTCGGGCTCGCGCACGTCAACGACAAGCGCCAGCTGATGTTCCCTCGGGCCGGCTCGGCCTTGGTCTACGGGCCGGGCGACCTCGCGGGCTTGCGGTCCCTGGGACGCGGCCCGTGCCGCCCGGACGTCTGACCGGACGATCAGCACATCGCCGATAAGCTACATTATGTCAGGTCATGGTTGCGGCACCCTCCCCGAGGTCGTGGCCGGCTGGCCGGCTGGCCGGCTGGCCGGCTCTCCCCGGGTGACGCGGGTGGTCAGAGGGCTCGGATGCGGGCCTTGCGGTTCTCGATGGCGATCTCGGCGCGGCCCTGGTGGACCAGCGCCGGCGGCAGGTAGACGCCGAAGCGACCGCGCATACCCTTCTTCTGGCCGTACCAGCCACCGATCGGATTCGATGCCGAGCGGGCCCACGCCTCGACGGTGCCGTCCATGGCCGGCTTCTGCTCGTCGGCTGCGCCCAGGGGCACCCAGTCGCCGTTCTCGACGAGCATCGCGTGGAGGTCGTCGAGGGCGGTGCCGAGATAGGTGAGCGTCGTCTTGCCGACCAGGCAGGTGAGCAGCGGCGGGTCCGTGCTGGAATCGAGCCAGAGGCTGTAGGACGACCCACCGCTCGGGGTGCTCAGCAGCCAGGGGTCATCAGGTGTTCCGGTACCGCTGGGCATGGATCTGGTGCTCCTGTCGTCGCCCCGTGTGGTCGCGTGCCTGGTGCCGCATGTCCGAGGAGCGCGCGCTGCGCACGTCCTGGTTCACGAGTCCAGGTCCACGCTAGACCCCTGCGGCATGCCGTGACGCCACTGGGCGAAGGCCAGGACCGCACCATCGAGACGCCCCTGGGCGCCGCGAGCGGGAAACCACGCCAGCTCTCGCCCGTCGGGCATCGCCGCTGAGCGCGCCAGGATCCCCCGCAGCCCGGCGGACCTCGACGTGCGCGCTGCGGCGCGACACGGTGCCCAACGCACGCCGTGCCCCCGAGAGGTCAGCGGATACGTGCGCGGCAGCCCGAGCGCCACCAGGCCGGTGTCGGTCGTCGCGTCGGCGACCCGCTGGCGCGAGGGGAGCGCGACCGGGACCAGGACGTAGGGCGCGTCGTCGCGCAGGTCCTCCGGGTCGATCGGAGACCCGTCGAGCAGCCGTGAGATCTGAGCACGCGCTGTCTCGACGTCGTGGTTGAGATAGAGGGTCGGGCCGTCCCCCGGAGTGTTCCAACGCCCGCCGACACGGTCGGCCCAGGTCGGGTCCAGCGGGTCGTCCCATGCCTCGTCGGCGACCCGCCACCAGCGATGTCCGTCCGGCAGGGTGGTGGGGTGCGGCTGACGGGTCGGAGTCGCTGTGGTCGTCGGGCTCACGGCGCGAGCCGTCGAAGGTCGACCATCTGCGCCACTCCCCTGCGTACGTCGTCGTAGTGGCCGGACTCGGCCATCTCGAGCAGCGACAGGTCACCGAGCAGCACAGAGCGACGGCGGACGACCGCAGGGATCCGGTCGCGACGCACATAGCGCTCGAGCACGTCGGTGGCCGCGACCAGGTCGGCGAGCGCCACCGCTCGTTCGTCGGGCACACCGCTCCCCCGCCACTTGGCCACCGCCTGCCGGGAGACGCCGAACACCCGTCCGGTCGCTGCCGCGGACAGGTCCCAGGTCGCCATCAGCCGCTCGAGCGGTGAGGTGCGCACCCGTGCCTCGAGTGCACGGAGGAACTCCAGGGTCCACGTCTCGTCGCCGGCGTCCGACACCTGACGTGCCGCGGCCACCGGATCCAACCGCCGCAGGGCGCTCACCGAACGAGTCATGCCACCAGCATCGCGCAACCTTCCGACAACCGCAACCATGTGACAACCGCACCACCACGACAGTCGCAACCATCTGTCAATCAATCGAACACTGATGCGCAACCCAATGTCAACCACAGCGGGAACAGGGCCGCAACCATCTGACAACCACAACCGGGTGGGTGGCGCGGGATCAGCACCAGGGTCGGCGCCACGGCTCATGATGGTGAGCAGTGGCTCGGCTAGTCGTTCGACGGGCGGAGGTGACCTGCTCGGTGGGTCAGGTGTCCTCAGGTGGAGGTGCTGGGGTCGAGGAGCTCGGCGAGGTCTTCCTCGAGGCGTCCGTCCGGGGGGAGCTTGAGG
>JANMBJ010000315.1:0-1541 GCA_031360335.1 Candidatus Nanopelagicales bacterium | reverse complement strand
GAGAAGGGGGCCTCACCCCACTCGATCGCCCCGTCGATGGCCTTGGCGTAGGGGTCGAGCAGCAACTTGCTCGGGTTGCAGCGATGTCCGTGCTCGGGCTCGTAGGGCCCATGGACCCGGTAGCCGTAGCGCTGGCCGGGGCCGATGTTGGACAGATAGCCGTGCCAGACGAAGGCGTCGCGCTCGGGGAGCGGGACCCGGGTCTCGACCCCGGCTTCGTCGAACAGGCACAACTCCACCTTGGTGGCGACCTCGCTGAACAGCGCGAAGTTGGTGCCGGTCCCGTCATAGGTCGCGCCGAGCGGGTACGGCGTCCCGGGCCAGGCCTTGGGGCCGCTCATCGCTGGGCCTTCGGCGGTCGGGCGGGCGTGCGTCATCAAGGCATCTCCTGGGTCGGTGTCGGTGCCTGTCTACCCCGACGCGGGGTCCGGCGACGCCTCGACGACGTCCCGGGGTCCCGGCCGGCCCCGACTTGCGATCTTGGCCAACCGGTGTCTTGTGGTTTGCGTCACGCTGAGGCACTCTCAGGACCTCTGGACCACCCGAGTTCGGGCGAGCCCTCGGCCCGGTCGATCAGCCCTTGGCTGTTCGGCCAGTCCGGCGTTCACCCGCGCACGGGCAGTCCACCGATCAGCACGACCTGACCCCGAAGGATTGCCAGTGACGGCTTCAGAGACAGCAACCGATCGCGAACGGGGGTTGCTCGGTTCGGTGCAGCGGGCGCTGCGCGTGCTCGATGTGGTGTCCTGCGCGGAGGAGGGAGTCACGGCCAAAGCCATCGCCCGGCGGGCGGGGCTCAAGCTGTCGACGACCTATCACCTGATCAACACCCTGGTGAACGAGGGCTATCTGGTCCGGCTGGACGACAAGCACGGCTTCGGGATCGGTTACAAGATCCCCAAGCTCTACCAGCAGCTCCGCAGCAAGCTCGACGTCACGCCCGGGCTGGCATCTGCGGTCGCGCTCGTGCACGACCGGGCCAAGGCGGCCGCCTACTTCGCGATGTTCCGCGACACCGAGATCGTCCTGGTGCACGTGGTGGACTCCGCCAGCACGCCCCGGATCGACATGCTGGACGTCGGCTTCGCCGAATCCGCGCACGCGACGGCGTTCGGCAAGGTGATGCTCTCGACCCTGCCGCCGGGTGCCCGGCGGGCCTACCTGACGGCGCACGGGATGCAGCGACTGACGCCGTTGACAGTCGTCGACCGTTGGGAGCTGGAGGCTGAGTTGGACGACGCCCGCCGACGTGGCGTGGTGGCCGAGGTGGAGGAGTTCCAACTCAAGTCAGCCTGCCTGGCGGCGCCCGTGTCGGACCCCTCCGGCAAGGTGGTCGGCACGATGGCGGTGTCGGTGCCGGCGGTCGAGTTCGAGGAGCGTCAGCTCAGGCTTGAGCGCATCGTGCGGCAGGGGGCGGCGCAGATGACCCGGCTCATCGCCGAGGCGAACGCCTTCGTCGACGTCCCACTGGTGGCCAGCGACCGCTGAGGCCGGCGCGCCGGGTTCAGTCGCCGCCTTCTGGATCAGCTCCTACGGCAGCC
>JANMBJ010000300.1:0-2899 GCA_031360335.1 Candidatus Nanopelagicales bacterium | reverse complement strand
CGTTCACGTTCTCCTGGGCCGCCGTCGCATCGACAGCGCTGTTCTGGATCGCCTCGGCTCAGCCAGTCGGGGACCGGTTCTACAGCTATCTGGTCCTCACTGCGATCAGCCTGCTCATCGGCGGAGTGGGTGCCCGCACCGTGGTGGCCGTCGCGAGGCATCGACTACTGCCACCTGCCCCCAGCGCACCAGCCACGTCCGCCGCAGACCCGATCGCCGACCCCCGCACGACCCCTGCTCTGATCCGATGACACGCCCGCTCGACGCAGCGCTCACCCCTGACCGTCGCTCGGCGCGAGAACCCCAGCTCGGCAGATCCCCGCCGTACCAGCGATGCACCCGCCGTCGCGCTGGTGCGGAGAGCGACCATCTCGCCTCGGCGCCACGTGCAGCGTGACCGCCGATCGCACCATCGATGAAGGAGCACTCCATGTCACCCACGACGCAGCTCGTCGACCGCTACTTCGAGGCAGCCAGCACTCACGACGCGGACGCGATCGTCAATCTGTTCACCGCCGACGCCTTCGTCGTGGACGAAGGCAAGACCCGTCGCGGAACCGCCGAGATCCGCGATTGGCAGGACCACGCGGCATCCGAGTACGTGTACACGACCACCGTCCTGAACCGGGTGGCCTCGGGTGACAACGCCTGTGCGGTCACCGTGCGGCTCGAAGGAAACTTCCCCGGCGGCACCGCCGACCTCACGTTCGACTTCCTGCTATCCGACGGCTTGATCAGCGGCCTTACGATCGCCTAGTGATCCCGCCATGGCCCGCACGACGCCCAGACGCGTCAGGGCGGTGACGACCGTCGGCCACGCCCGGAAGGGACCCTCCACCGGTGACCTCGCACTGTCCGCGACCGTCATC
Organism: Candidatus Nanopelagicales bacterium; assembly: GCA_031360335.1. Taxonomy (GTDB): domain Bacteria; phylum Actinomycetota; class Actinomycetes; order S36-B12; family CAIYMF01; genus Longivirga. The sequence goes on along the minus strand of JANMBJ010000300.1, from coordinate 2,030 downwards.
ACCTGGGCGTGCGCGTTCCCGGCGATCCGGGTCGGGCTGGAGGGCTACTCCCCGTGGGCTCTAGGGCTGCTGCGGCTCGGCTTCGCCTCCGTCACACTCGCAGCGCTCGCCACAGTCGTGCGGATCAAGGTCCCACCCCGAGCGGCCTGGCCACGCGTGGTGCTGGCTGGACTGCTCGGTCAGACCCTCTACCAGGGTCTGCTGATGACGGGCGAGCTCACAGTGCCGGCCGGCACAGCAAGCATCCTGATCGCGACGGCGCCGCTGTTCAGCGTCGTAACCGCCGCGGTGATCCTCGGGGAGTCCATGCGCGGGACGTGGACGGGGATGGTCGTCGCGTTCGCCGGCACCGTGCTCGTGGGTGCATCGCTCGGTCTCGGGGCCAGCTCGGCGGGACTGTTCGTTCTCGCGGCAGCCCTCTGCCAAGGGCTCTATCACGTGGTGGTCAAGCCGCTCGCCGAGTCCGTCGGGGCGCTGTCCGCCACCACCTGGTCCGTGTGGGCCGGGTCCGCGATGGCACTCGTCGGGCTACCTGCACTCAGGAACGATGTCGCGACGGCACCCACGTCGTCCTGGTGGGCCGCCGTCTTCCTCGGCGTGGTTCCCAGTGCGCTGGGATACCTGGCCTGGTCGGCTGCGGTGTCGCGCACGACGATCGCGCGCAGCACCTCAGCCCTCTACCTCGTCCCCGTCGTAGCCCTGATCCTGGCCTGGATCTGGCTCGGCGAACGCCCCTCACCCCTCGCCGTCGTCGGGGGCGCGCTCGCCGTGCTCGGCGTAATCCTTGCGCGCCGACACCGCGTCACGTCGACGCCACACGTCCCATCACATCCCGGGTGACGAGAACCGATGCCCTAGCCGCGCCGTCCCACGTCCTTCGGCTGTCATTGTCACGGGTCGACCTTCGCCCATCTCACCTGCCGCCCAGGCGGCGGTTGCGCAGTGAAGGTCCCCAACCTCGACTACTCATCGACGCGTTCGGGCGCCCGGACTGCCAACGAACGCCGGTGAGCGTATCGACGGCGACGCAGCCTATCGATCGGTCCGGACAGCAGGAGAAGCAGCAGCGTCCAGACGCTGGCGCCGGGGACGAGCACTGTGACCGTGAACGCGACGAGGAAGAGCGCGGCGATGGTCCACTGAGGATCGTCGATCGTCGCATCGCGCTCTTGCGCCGTTTGGAGCGCGGGGTGTGCGCTCACCCAGGCAGATGTCGCGGCGAGAGCCATCGAACTGAGCAGCAGTGTGCCGATGTAGAGCAGGGACGCGCCTCGCCCGGATTGGGGGGCGAGGATCGCGGTCGGGAAGGGAAGAAACGCGACGGTGAACAGCCAGAACAAGGTGAGCCAGAGGATGACTCGGTCGTAGGCGGCGACGCGTTCGAAGAGTCGGTGGTGCGCCACCCACAAGCGGGCAATGACCGCGAAGCTCAACGCGAACGCCCCGAACTGACCGATGTGATCGTTGATCAGCCGGTCGACGGGGACTTCCGCGTCTTGGGTGGCGAGGTCGACCAGCGGCAGCACCAGCAGCGTGGACGCGATGGCCACGACGGCGTCGGCGAAGATGACGATCCGATCGAGCCCCCGCTGCGTTGACACCTCTGCAGTATGGCTCCGTCGCTCAGATACACCACCATCGCGTGCGTGAGTGGCGAGGGACGAAGCGTGTCCCTCGCCGCCGCGACGTGGATGGCTCAACGACACTCAGTCGCGAGCCAGGGCGCGGGCTCGGGCGAGACGTACGGCTGCCGAGAGCCCACCGATGTCGTACGCGCCGTAGTGGCGTCCCCCGTTGACGAAGAAGGTGGGCGTCCCCCTCACGCCGCTGAGGTCCGCGCTCTCGATGTCATCGGCGATCCGCGCGGCGTGCTCGTGCTTGCGCAGATCGCGGGTGAAGCGGTCGACATCGAGGCCGAGGTCCGCAGCGTGACGGACGAGCTGGTCGGGCTTGAGCGTGTCCTGGTTGTCGAGGAGGACGTCGTGCATCGACCAGAACGCTCCTTGGCTCGCGGCCGCCTCGGCGGCTTC
>JANMBJ010000297.1:0-8384 GCA_031360335.1 Candidatus Nanopelagicales bacterium | reverse complement strand
CTTGTCCATCGTCTCGGTGTTCTGCTCGCGGATGAAGGGCTCGACCACGGCCCGATAGACCTCCTCGGCCTCGTTCCATGCCACCCGAGCCTCGTTCTTCGTCTTCGCCATGATCGCCCTTGCGTTGTGGTCGCCGACTGGGACCCAGTGCTCGACACGGTAGCAACGGTCACGCGGCAGCCCGACGGTGATTGCGTGCTACGACATGCGAAACCCCCGCCGATCTGGCCCGACCGCGTCACCCTGCCGCCTGGTTCACCTGCGTCGGCCCGTTGCGCGTGGAAGCTTCTTCGTCCACAGGCTGTGGACAACGAATCGCTGAGATACGTTGGCATCATTGCGATGTGGGGTTGCGCTCGTATTACGACACGTGTACTATCTGTGCCTGGACATCACCTCGACCCTGCCCGGTGGGGGTGCGTCGTTGGAGGCTGATGTCGCGTTGTTGTCCGAGGTTGTGGCCCGGGTCTCCGCGCGGGTCGAGGCCGGTGAGCACCTGGTCCTCGCTGACGGTGTCGGGATCAGCGTCGGTGCCGCGGGTCGGGTCAGCCGGCTCGGGACCGCCCTCGAGCTGTTCCCCCGCCTGCGGGCCGGGGTGCTGTCCGGGGCGATGGCCCCTGACGCGGTCCGGGCCGCCGCGGACGGGATCGCGGCCGCGGTCGCGGACCTGCGCGGGCCAGCCCGCGACGAGGCCCGCGCGAAAGGTGAAGCGATCATCGCCCGGGTCTGCGAGGTCGGGGTGACCGCCGAGGTGGACAAGGTCGCCGCGTCGCTGATCTTCCACCTCGACCCCGAGTCCGCCGCCCGCCGGGCACTTCAGGCGATGGAACGCCGCGAGGTCCGGATCGGGAAGATCGGGGCGACCGCGGTCGTCTCGATGGACCTCGACACCATGACCACGACCCAGCTCATCACCGTGCTCGAGGCCCGCATCGACCAGTGGTTCCGCACCGGATCACTGCCCGAAGACCTCCAACCCACCGACGACCCCTCGTCCTCGACCGACCCGTCATCGAGCTGCCACGGCAGCGGACATCGGCCGGATCCACGGCGGACTCACCGGATCGGGGGGACGACCTGGGCGGCACCCGACGACTGCTAGCTCGAGACGGTGATCACGATCTTGCCGGTGTGCTCCTGTGCGCCGAAGCGAGGGAACGCCTGGGGCAGCTCCTCGAGGGGACGCACCGAGTCGATGACGGGTGACACCTGGCCCGACTCGAGAAGCGCGGTGAGGTAGGCCACGTCGGTCGGGTCGTTGGGTCGCCACCGGGGCACATCGACCCTGCTGTCATGCCACATCGAGGTGAGCGGGCCGACGGCCATGGCGGCGAGGACGCGCGGGATGGAGCCGCCGGTGAGGCCGCAGTAACCGCCCGGGGACAACGCCGCCCGGTAGGTCGACAGCGAGTGGTGAGCGGCGATGTTGAGGATGCGGTCGAAGGTCCGACCGGTGCTGAAGACGTCCTCCGTCGCGTAGTCGATGACCTGGTCGGCCCCGACAGCACGGACCACATCGAGCTTCCACGCCGCATCGACACCGGTCACCACAGCGCCAGCAGCCGTGGCGATCTGGACTGCGAGGGTGCCCACGCCGCCGCCCGCGCCGTTGACCAGCACCCGATCGCCGGGCCGGATCGGCCGCTTGCCGCGCAGGCCGACGACGGCCAGACCACCGGCTTGGGGCACGGCTGCCGCCTGCTCGAACGAGAGCGACGCCGGCTTGCGTGCGAACGCCGACGCCGGTGCTCCGACATAGTCGGCACACGCTCCGAAGCCGTGCATCGACAGGTCGCCGTAGACCTCGTCACCCGGGCGGAGCGTCGTGACGGCGTCGCCCACGGATTCGACGATGCCGGCGACGTCGGCCCCGAGCACGCGGTGCTGAGGGCGGCGCAGGGCGCCGATGCGGTTGATCGCGGGCTGACCCGTGAGCAGGTGCCAGTCGTAGTCGTTGACCGAGGTCGCGCGCACGCGCACGAGCACGCCGTCGACGCTCAGCACGGGCATCGCGATGTCGTCGATCCGCAGCACGTCTGGGCCGCCGTAGGCGTCCCGCACGACCGCCCTCATGCCCGAGCTCCGCTCATCCCCCGAGTCTGGCAGTCACCGGGCGCGCCCGGTGCGGCTCGGTTGCGACGGAGCCGCCCAGCGACCCGTACAGTGGTCCCAGCGCCGGAGGCCCACATCGTGGGCCGGCCTGCCGTGCAGCACATGACGCCTCGCCCCCATCGAGGCCGCGCTCACCGCGGGGACCGCCGGCTGATGGCAAGGATTCGTATGAACTCAGCGTTCGATCTGCCCTTCCAGGGCCCGCCCGTACGCAAGCTCACGGCCGAGGAGACGGCCGCGGAGTTTGCCGCCGACGTCGCCGCCTATGAGGCGTATCCGCAGAACATCCCTGACCTGGCCGATCCCGACGCGCCCGCGCCGCTGCAGATGACCAAGGGTGCCGCTGCTGCGGCTGCCGCCGACGGCGTGAGCGAGGACGACATCCGCCTGGTCATCGCCGACCCCGACGAGCTCGAGCCCGACTCGGCCGGCAACGGTCGGATGCGCCTGCGCCGAGGGACTCTCAGCGTCGTGGTCGCCCGAGACGGTGCCGTGCTCTCCGTCCGCGACCGCAAACCCCGCCGACGCCGCAGCTGAGCTCCGAGCACGTGAGCTCCGAGCTCACGTTCCGGCAGTCCGCTGTATGACCACTTGTCGCGTCCAGCTGGCCGCACGCCGCAGGACCGCGGGCTCCTCGCCACCCCACCGAGCTACCAGGTCCTGCTCGGCGTGGGTGCCGCGGTCTAGCTCGGGACGACGCGCAGTACCTCGGCGAGGCTGGTGCCACCGTGGCGGGCCTTGGCGATGCCTGCCTGGTGGAGCGATGCGACACCGTCGAGGCGGGCGGTGCCTCGGACCTGCTCCTCGTCCCCACCGGCGAGCAGGATCCTGCGGATCGACGAGTTGATCGGCATGATCTCGACGATCGCGGTCCGTCCGACGTATCCGGTGTTCCCGCACACGGGGCAGCCCACCGGACTCAGCCACTGCCCCGCGTGGTCGGCGACCCCGAGGTCGTCGAGCACGGCGTCTGCGTCCTGGTCCGCGACACAGCACTCGGAGCAGGGGACCCTGACCAGTCGCTGCGACGCGACGAGGGCAAGTGACGAGGTGACGAGGTAGCGGGCGAGCCCCATGTCGACGAGGCGGGTGATGGACGCGGCCGAGTCCATCGTGTGGAGAGTCGAGAGCACGAGGTGCCCAGTGAGCGCAGCCCGGACAGCGAGCTCGGCGGTCTCGTGGTCCCGGATCTCACCCACCAGGATCACGTCGGGATCCTGACGCAGCGAGGCACGCAGTCCGCGAGCGAAGCCCAGCCCGGAGTGGTCGTCGATCTGCACCTGCGTGAGCCCCGGAAGCTCGATCTCCACGGGATCCTCGAGAGTGATGGCGTTGCGTGCGACGTCCACTCCTTCGGCGATCGCAGCGTAGAGCGTGTTGGTCTTCCCGGATCCGGTGGGTCCCGTGATGAGAATGAGGCCTTGCGGTCGGGCGACGGCTTCGAGCAGGAGGCGACGCTGATCGACGTCGATACCCAGGCCAGCCATGCCCGGAAGCTGGGAGGCCGGGGGCAGGATTCGCACGACGACGGTCTCGCCGTGCATCGAGGGCAACGTCGACACCCGGACATCGACCGGGCCCTCCGCGAGCACGATGCGCGCCCGGCCGTCCTGGGGCAGCCGACGTTCGATGACGTCGAGGTTGGCGACGATCTTCAGCCGAGCGGTGAGGGCGGCGTAACCGCTGGGGGGGACGTTCATGACCTCGCGGAGGATCCCGTCGATACGCAGGCGAACCCGGACACCGTCGCGTTGCGGCTCGATGTGCAGGTCGCTCGCGCGTTGACGCACCGCCTGGGACAGCAGACGATCTACCAGCTGGATCGTGAGGGAGTCGTCCTCGTCGGACTGGACCGGCGAAGCGGCACTGACCGTCGTCTCGTGGATGTAGGCGCTGAGGATGTCCTGCTCGTCGTGCTCAGCCCACGCCCGTGTCAACGCCCGCGAGATCGCAGACGGCGCAGCCACTGCGATATCGAGTGAGAGTCGCCCAAAGATGGCGCGGAGATCATCGAGGGCGACAACATCGACGGGGTCGGCGATCGCAACCCGGAGCGTATTTCCGGTGCGTTGATAGGCGAGGATCCCGAGCCGCTGTGCCATGGCCCGCGGAACCATCCTCGCCACGTCGCGGTCGATCGTGAGGAGCTCGACCTCCACGACATCGAGTCCGTGCAGCGTGGCCAGGCCCTGGGTCAGATCGTCCTCGGAGATCACGCCCATCTCGCGCAGGATGACCCCGAGGCGCGTTCCGGGCTGTTCAGACTGACGGTCCAGCGCGGCGGCCAGGTCGCCACCGCTGAGGACACCGCTGTCGACCAGGAGGGAGCCGAGCCGGGTCCGTACCCCGGGCTGCAGTGCGGCTTCGCTCGAGTAGAGCTTCATCAGGTCACCCGTTCGCTTGCCGGTCAGCACGAGCCCTGCGCGAGCAGGACAGTTGTCTGGACGGTGCTCTGCAGACCGCCCTGTGCCTTGCTGTAAGTCCACCGGCCGTCGGTGGACCCCACGTTGGTGTTGTGCCCGATCAGGCAGAAGGTGCGCGCCGCGGAGTTCCCGGCGTTCCTCCACTGACCGAGGAAGGTCGGAATCGCGATCGCTGCCAGAATCCCGACGATGATCATCACGGTGAGCAGCTCGATGAGGGTGAAGTCGCCCGGGCCGCGGGAGGGTCGAGAGCGAACGTGCATGTCGTCTCCTCCTGTGACCCGAGACCGAAGGCCCCGCCGGTCTGGGTCATCGGCAGGCTGCCTCGTGAGTCTGTAGCCAGCCGCGTTTTCCACGATGCCCTCGGTGGCCGTTCGCCGCACAACGCCACGGCAGGAATCCGCTCGAGCCGACGGTTACCGTAGGAGGGGCTCAGGTGACTGCACTGTCCGCAGAACGCGCATGAGCAGAGGTGAGGAGCCAGCATGAGTGTCGAGACCTACGCCAGGGCCTGGTTGGAGCTGAGCGACAGGGGTCGCCTCGAGCTCACGGACCTAGCGAACGACACCTCGTCGAGCGCCGTGCCGGATGACCTTCACCGCGAGCTTCTCGCGCTGATCCCCGACGCCATCGAGTGGCGTACGTGGCAACCGGCGTCGAACCGGAAGCATCAGATCTGCGTGGACGCACGCTTCCTGGAGTGGGTCCGAGCGGAAGGCCGCCCAGGGTTCTGACCAGCTGTGCAGGTCGGTCCGTGGACCTGGTTTCGCTCAAGTTCGGGGTGAGTGGACGTCGAAGGGGTGAGTGGGAGACCGCTCAGGTGACTCCCATCGCCGGATACGGGGACTCCATGTGGAAGGTCGGCGCACAACCAGCGCACCTCCCGGTTCCGACGCCCCCAACTCCTGGTGAAGGCCCGCGCCGCACACACCGTCCCGCATGGCTCGCAAGTTCCGCCGTTGCTCTCGCAGTGATCGGAGTCACCGCGTCGTTCCTCGCCGCCGATCAGATCGCCGCTTCTGGCGCGGATGATACCCAGCGAGCTTTCGAGCGTTCCTCGCTCGGGGTGTCTTCGAGGTTGGAGATGGCGCTCCAGCACGAGCAGGACCTCGTCGCCGGTGCCACTGCGTTCTACCGCGGAGACCGCGTCACGACCAACGTCGAGTTCGTCCAGTGGGCCAACGCGGAGCAATCGCTCTCGCGCTACCCAGAACTGCTCGGGATCGGGATGGCTGTCATGGTCCCGTCCTGGCAACTGCCGAGCTTCGAGGCACGCGCACGGACCGATCCTGTCGGGACACCGTCACCTGACGGCCGGTTGCACGTCGTCCCGGCGGGAGACCGTCCCTTCTACTGCCTCGCCGTCTCAGGCTTCTCCCGAGCCGCCGACAGCGCCGCGCTCGCCGGAACCGACATCTGCGCCATCAGCCCCGACATCCTCGCCAGTCGCGACACCGGGACCGGGGTGTACCTCCCCGTCTCGACCGGAGCTGCTCCACTGCTGGGGATCTACGTCCCGATCTACCGGGGAGATCTCATCCCCACCTCGGTGGCTGTTCGTCGCACCACGTTCCGGGGGTGGATCGCGATGGTGGTCCTCCCGAACGTGCTGCTGGACCAGGCCCGGCAGGGACAACCCGACATGTCCGTGACCTTCACCTACCGGCACCGCACCACCGATGTCAGCTTCCGTGCCGGCCCGTCCGTCGTCGGTGGGCTCTCCACCGCGATCGACCTGCACAACGGGTGGACCGTCAGCACTCAGGCACCCGCCGCATCGGGCAGCATCGCCGCGAACGGCGGCGCGCTCGCGCTGCTCCTGGCCGGGATCGGGGTCAGCGTCTTGCTGGCCACGCTGCTATGGGTACTGGGCAGCGGCCGGGAACGCGCACTGAACCTCGTGCGCGAGCGCACCGGCGAGCTACGCCATCAGGCGCTGCACGACGCCTTGACCGGCCTGCCCAACCGGGCGCTGATCATGGACCGGATAGACCAGCTGCTGGCGCGCAACCGCCGACACGGAACGACCGGCGCCTTGCTCTTCGTGGACCTCGACGAGTTCAAGAACGTCAACGACACCCTCGGCCATGGCGCCGGCGACGAACTGTTGATCGCCGTCGCCACCCGGCTGGTCGCCACGCTGCGAGACACCGACACGATCGGGCGCATGGGCGGCGACGAGTTCGTCATCCTCGTCGACGGGGGCCAGCACCAAGCCTCACCCGAGCTCGTCGCGGAACGGCTCCTCGACGTGATGCGTCAACCCTTCAACCTCGACGCGGCCAACCTGCCCATCCTCGTCAACGCAAGCATCGGGATCGCGACCAGCGACCACGACACAGCCGGGGACCTGCTGCGCAACGCCGACGTCGCCCTCTACCGGGCCAAGGCCGCTGGGAAGAACCGCTACGAGGTATTCCTCCCGGAGATGCACACGCAGATCTCACGCCAGGTCGAACTCGAGTTCGACCTCCGATCCGCACTGGAAGGCAACCAGTTCCGCCTCGTCTACCAACCCATCTACAACCTCGACGACCTCACCCTGATCGGCGTCGAAGCGCTCCTACGTTGGGACCACCCCGACCTCGGGCTCGTCCAGCCCGACGAGTTCATCCCGCTGCTCGAACAATCCGGTCAGATCCGGGAAGTCGGACGCTGGGTCCTGCGACAGGCCTGCGACCAGATGGCTGACTGGCACGCCCGGGGGAACGCACTGGACGTGTCCGTGAACGTGTCCGGGCGTCAACTCGACAGCGACCACATCGTCGACCACATCCGCGAAGCACTCCAGCTCAGCGGCCTGGCCCCCTCCTCACTGATCATCGAGGTCACCGAGACAGCCCTCATGCGCAACGCGGCCGCCACCGCCGCACGGCTCGAAGCAGTCACAGCACTGGGCGTCAGGATCGCCGTCGACGACTTCGGCACCGGCTACTCCTCCCTCGCCTATCTCCAGCAGTTCCCCGTGGACTGCCTCAAGATCGACCGCGCGTTCACCAACGCCATCTGCACCTCCCCAGAGTCCCGGGCCTTGATCAGCACCCTGGTCCAGCTCGGCAAGGACCTCGGCTTGGACACCCTCGCAGAGGGCGTCGAGACTCCGGCGCAGCTCGATCACCTGCGCAGCCAGAACGTCAGCCAAGCCCAAGGATTCCTCCTCGGACGACCCCTCGAACCCCACATCCTCGAAACCCAGGTCCTCGACCGCCAGCCCGTCGCGACCGCCGCCAGCGACACCGGCCGATAGGGCCCGGCCAGGCGAGGACACAGCTCGTGGACCCACCACCGGCTCGTGCGCTCGGCCCGCAGGTGCAGTTCGCGGGAGGGGACCAGAGCGCGCTGGTCGGGCTCGTCGACGTTGTCGCGATCACGCGTGGACCCCGAGTCATCGTGACAACGAGAGGGGGCGAACCAGGTCCCAACAGGAAAACGCCCCGAAACCGTTGCTATACAACGAGGATCGGGGCTTCCCGTGCGAGCCGTCTAGTCCAGGTAGTCGCGGAGGACCTGGCTGCGGCTGGGGTGGCGGAGCTTGGACATCGTCTTGGACTCGATCTGGCGGATCCGCTCGCGGGTCACGCCGTAGACCTTGCCGATCTCGTCAAGAGTCTTGGGCTGGCCGTCGGTGAGACCGAAGCGCATCTTGACCACGCCGGCCTCGCGCTCGGACAGGGTGTCGAGCACCGAGTCGAGCTGCTCCTGGAGGAGCGTGAAGGACACGGCGTCGGCCGGGACGATGGCCTCCGAGTCCTCGATGAGGTCACCGAACTCGCTGTCGCCGTCCTCGCCGAGCGGGGTGTGCAGCGAGATGGGCTCGCGGCCGTACTTCTGGACCTCGACGACCTTCTC
>JANMBJ010000282.1:0-16153 GCA_031360335.1 Candidatus Nanopelagicales bacterium | reverse complement strand
TCGAGGCCGACCGTGTGCGCGTCGTCGAGCACCACCGACGACACTCCGGACCCGAGCGCCTTCTCCAGCGCAGCCCGACGCCCCGCCGGGTCGGAGCCCACCACGACGGCGAGGCGGTTCTCCTCGGCGAGCGAGGTGAGGCCGTCGGCGAGCAGCTCCTCGGACTCGGCCACCTCGAGCAGCGCAAGAGCCGGCGCACCGTGCCACTCGACCTCGAGCACCGAGCCCTCGCCGAGCGCGGCGTCTATGTCGGTGGTCGAGCAGGTGCGCAGGACGACGTCGCGGGGCAGCGTCGTGTGCCCGGCACGCGCAGCGGCCGAGAGCAGGTCGGGTACGGCGTTCAGCGTGACGCTCCAGCATGGTCGGGATAGTCGAGCACCGGCGCCGACACCTCGTCGAGCGCCGCCACGATCTCGTCGGGCAGGGTCAGCGACTCGACCGTCAGCGCTCCGCGCAGCTGGGCCGCGGTGCGGGCGCCGAGGATCGGGGCGACCACACCTGGTCGGTCGCGCACCCACGCGAGCGCCACCTCCAGCGGCGCGACACCCAGCCCCTCGGCTGCCGTGGCGACGGCGTCCACGACGCGTCGTGACTCGTCGCCGAGATACGGAGTGATGAACTTCGCGAAGTGCGACGACGCGGCACGCGAGTCGGCCGGTGTGCCGTGGCGGTACTTGCCGGTGAGCACCCCTCGACCGAGCGGTGACCACGGCAGGATGCCGAGCCCGGCGTCGACAGCAGCGTCGACGACCTCGCGCTCGATTCCGCGCTGCAGCAGGGAATACTCCATCTGCGTCGACACCAGGGGAGCGGTGCCGGCTCGCGACGCCTGCAGGGTCGCCGCCTTTGCTGTCTGCCAGCCGGAGTAGTTGCTGATGCCGACGTATCTCGCCCGGCCCGATGCGACCGCGGTGTCCAGCGCCCCGAGGGTCTCCTCGAGCGGCGTCGACGGGTCCCAGGCGTGCAGCTGCCAGAGGTCGACATGGTCGACGCCGAGCCGGCGCAGCGACGCGTCGAGCGCCGAGAGCAGGTGGCCACGGGAGGCGTCGAGACGGCGCGCGGTGCCGGGGCGCGACACGGCCTTCGTCGCCACCGTGACGCTGTCGCGACCGACCTCGTCGAGCAGCGATCCCAGGACCTCCTCGGACATCCCGTCGGCATAGACGTCGGCGGTGTCGACGAGGGTGCCGCCGACCTCGAGGAAGGCGAGCAGCTGGTCGCGCGCCTCGTGCCGGTCGGTGTCGCGGCCCCAGGTCATCGTGCCGAGCGCCAGGCGCGATACGTGCAGGCCGGACCGGCCGAGCGGACGCTGTTCCATGTCGCACGACCCTATCCGGGCCGCCGACGGATCGACGGCTAGGCTCCGCGAGGGTCGTCGTCGTGAGAGAGGTCAGTCGAATGCGCCTGGGAGTCAACCTCGGCTACTGGGGTGCCGGCAACGACGCCGACAACCTCGCGCTGGCCCGTGAGGCCGACCGTCTCGGCTACTGCGTCGCCTGGGCCGCTGAGGCCTACGGCTCCGACGCAGCGACGGTCCTGTCGTGGATCGCCGCGCAGACCGAGCAGATCGACGTCGGGTCCGCGATCTTCCAGATCCCGGCCCGCACCCCCGCGATGACGGCGATGACCGCCGCGACGCTCGACACCCTGTCCGGCGGTCGGTTCCGTCTCGGGCTCGGGGTGTCCGGGCCGCAGGTGTCCGAGGGCTGGCACGGCGTGCGCTTCGACAAGCCGCTGGCTCGCACCCGGGAGTATGTCGCGATCGTCCGCATGGCGCTGGCGCGTCAGAAGGTGGCCTATGACGGGGAGTTCTTCACCCTGCCGCTGCCCGACGGACCCGGCAAGGCACTGACCTTGACCGTGCACCCCGTACGCGACGACCTGCCGATCTATCTCGCGGCCATCGGCCCGAAGAACCTCGAGCTCACCGGCGAGATCGCCGACGGCTGGCTCGCGATCTTCTTCGCGCCGGAGCATGCCGCCGAACACCTCGCAGCCATCAGTGCCGGTCGCGCCAAGGCGGGCAAGACGATGGACGGGTTCGACGTCGTGCCGACCGTGCCGGTGATGATCGGCGACGACGTCAACGCCTGCGCCGACGCGATGCGGGGTTACAGCGCGCTCTACATCGGCGGGATGGGCAGCCGCGACAAGAACTTCTACAACCAGCTCGCCGTGCGCATGGGCTATGACGCCGAGGCCGCGGAGGTGCAGGAGAAGTACCTCGCCCGTGACTACGCCGGCGCTGGTGCCGCCGTGCCCTTCGAGTTCATCGACCGTACGTCGCTCATCGGACCGCGCGAGCGCATCCAGGAGCGGCTGCAGGCCTACGCCGACGCGGGCGTCACCACCCTCACCGTCGCGACCTACGCCGGCACCCTCGACGAGCGGATCGCCACGTTGCGAGCGATGGGCGAGCTGGTCGAGGCGGCCGGGCTCGGTGAAGGACGGTGAACTACCTCGAGGCGATCGTCCTCGGAGTGGTCCAGGGACTCACGGAGTTCCTGCCGATCTCATCCACGGCGCACCTGCGCATCGTGCCCGCGTTCTTCGGTTGGGACGACCCCGGCGCGGCCTTCACCGCCGTCGTCCAGCTCGGCACCATGGCCGCGGTGCTGCTGTTCTTCTGGCGCGACCTGCTGCGCATCGTGAGCGCGTGGTTCCGTGCGCTCTACCAGCCCGAGCCACGCGGCACGCTCGACGCCCGTCTCGGCTGGTACCTGATCTACGGCACGATCCCCATCGCGGTGCTGGGTCTGGCGTTCAAGGACCAGATCGAGACGGGGGCTCGCGACCTGCGCATCATCGGGGGGGTGCTGATCCTCTTCGGTGTCGTCCTGTGGGCGGTCGACAGGCGCTTCGCCCAGACCAAGACGATCCACGACCTGCACCTGCGTGACGGACTGCTCTTCGGTGCCGCCCAGGCTCTCGCGCTGATCCCCGGGGTCTCACGGTCGGGCGCGACCATCACCGCCGGTCGCGCGCTGACCTACAAGCGTGAGGACGCCGCTCGGTTCTCGTTCCTCCTCTCGGTGCCTGCCGTCGTGCTCTCCGGCCTCTTCGAGGCGCGCAAGCTCGGTGATGCTGGCGGCCCGGCCTGGGGTCCGACCATCGTCGCGACGGTCGTCGCGTTCGGCGTCGGCTACGTGTCGATCGCCTGGCTGCTGCGCTGGCTGGGCAGCCACTCCATGGCAGTCTTCGCCCTCTACCGCGTCGCGCTCGGGGCCCTCGTGCTGCTGCTCGTCTACACCGGGCACCTCGCCGCGACCTGAGACGCCACGATCCTGCTCGGGGAGCCGGGCGCCGACGCCCTGCGGTGGGCTTCAGATAGGGCGCGCCCCTGCCGATGCCCCCACAGGGCCACGGTGGCCGCTGGTGAGCGCAGGAGGTGTCGTGTCGGTCGGGGGCGCCACACTCGCACCGCCGGTCCCCGTCCTCGTGCCGGTCGCGGACGCGCGCCCGAGGCTCCCACGGCGCACAGCACTGGCTGGCACCGGTCTGGTCGTCACCCTCGCGGGGCTGCTGCTCGCCGCGCCGGTGCTGGTGCTGTGCGGACTCGTCCTCGGCGTCGTCTCGCTGCTCATGCGCAGGGTGCCTCTCGACGTCGCCCTCCCGCTCGGTGTCACGGCGTGTGTCGCCGGATCGGCCCTCGCCGGTGTGGCTGCCCACGCGGTCGGGGTCGACCTGTTCGTAGCACCCGCTGCCGTGGGTGGTGCTCTTGTGCTCGTCGGCGTCCTGGCCGTGCTGGACTCGCGTCGAGGGTCGGTGTCCACCGACGCCCGCGGAACCCCCTCACGAGCCCTCTGGATCGCCTACGCACCGGCTCTGGTGGCGTTCGCGATCGCCGTCCTGCAGGCGAGCAGCGTGCGGGCCGCAGCCAGCTGGGCCTTCTACGGCACCGACATCACCCGGCACCTGGCACTGGTCAAGCAGATCCGGGAGACCGGCGCACTCGACTACGCGGCCAACGCCTATCCGTCCGCCTTGCACACGCTGCTCGCCCTCGTCTCGACGCCCGGGGCTCCCAGCACCGGTCCGGCGGACCTGCTGGCCTACGACCTGCGGCTCGTCGCGGCGACCACCTGGCTCTCGCTCGCTGTACTCATGTCGACCGCGTCGACCCTCGTCCTGCGACTGGGCCCGCTCCTGGGGAGCAGCCGAGCCGTCACCGTCGGCGCCGCGGCCATCGGCCCCGCGATGCTGCTGGTGGTCAACTCCTTCGCCGTCACCTTCATCTACCTCGGCGCCGCGCCCAGCATGCTGGCCGTGGTCGCGCTGTGGAGCCTCCCGCTCGTCGCTCTCGAGCTCGAGCGCACCGGCGTACGCCGGCTGCTGCCGCTCGTCGTCCTCGCGTGCCTCGTCACGGCCACCGTCGCCCACCTGTGGCAGGCCCTCGTCATCGTGCCTCCAGCCGGCCTGCTCGCGATCGTCGTCGGCCGCCGGCGCGGATCCAGCGGGCGGCCGCTCGTGCCTGGTCGTCGTACTGCTCTCGTCGTGGTCGCAGTCGCCGCGCTCACCGCTGCTGTGGCGCTGCCGGCGATGCTCGGGGTGGTGCGCGCCGGTGGCATCTCGATCGCAGCGATCCCGGGCGCCGCTCCGGGGCCGCCGATCGCTGTCCTCATTCTCTGTGTGATCGCGGTCGGCTGGTTGCTGCGCGCTCGACGGCACGACGCGGTGCGCGCACTCCTGGGCATGGCGCTCGCCCTGCTGGCGATGGCCGGGCTGCTGCTCTACGGCAGCGGGCGCCTCGACGTCACGCAGTACTACGTCCTCAAGGCCCTGTGGTTCTTCGTCCTCCTCCTCCTCCCGCTCGTCGCCCTCTGGTCGATGACGGCCGTGGCCAGGGGGCAGCAGATGCTGTGGCGGAAGATCAACCGGCTCGGTCCGTGGGCCAGGGTCGCGCGGATCGCCGTCGTCGCTGTGGCGATCGCGCTGTTCGGCGCGTTCGTGCTCCCCATCCCGGCGGTCTCGGGAGTGCTCGCGCTGAACACCGCCCGGGATCTCCAGGGGAGCAGCGAGTCGGCTCGGGAGTACGACATCGCGGTCGACTACGGCACGAAGTTCCTTCCCGCGATCACCGTGCCGGTCGAGGTGGGTTCCGGCATCTTCCCGAACCCGTTCCTCACGAAGGTGACGTCGAGCATCATCGGCGTCGAGACCGGGCAGCCGGAGAACGCAGGTCCGACCTTCGAGGTCTGCGCGGCAGTGCGCGCAGTAGCCGGCGCGCACGCGGCAGTGGTGGTCACGACCCTCGACCCCGAGGTGCTGCTGCCGTACATGGAGGCTGACGGCTGCGCGGACGTGCCCGTGGTGCGGATCGACGGACCGCTTCGCACGTTGCAGGGAGTACCGCTGCCCAGGAGCTCCACCTACGTACGCGGCTGACCCGTCGCTGCGTCCGGGGGGAACGCTCGCGGGATCAGCCTGCCGTGATCCGGGCGATCTCGCGCGGGAGATCGCGCATGTCGTCGATGACGGTGACACCCGGGCGCTCGAGCTTCGCGCGGGATGTCACGCCACCGGCGTAGGCGATCGGAGTCATGCCGGCGCGCAGCGCTGCCTGCACCCCGAAGGGGCTGTCCTCGACGACCACGCACCGCGCCGGCTTGTGGCCGAGCGAGCGGGCGGCATGCAGGAAGAGATCGGGAGCGGGCTTGCCGTGGGCCACCTCAGAGGCGCTGAACACCCGGCCCGCGAAGCGTGACCACAGACCTGTGAGCCCCAGGGTGAACGCCACCTTGTCGTGCCCTCCGCTCGAGGCGACGCACGTCGGCAGCGTGATCGCGTCGAGTGCCTCGACGATCCCGTCGACCGCGCGCAGGTGCTCTCGGAACGACTGCTCGTAGAGGTGCTGGTAGTCGTCCTCCCAGCCGTCGGGCAGCGCGGCGCCGAGCCGTCCCTCGACCACCGAGACCCAGTAGTCGTGGGTCCGTCCGACGAACAGGTCGGCGACCGCCTGCGCCGTCATCGGTACGCCGAGATCGGCGAGCACCTGCACGTCGACGGCGATCGAGAGCGGCTCGGTGTCGACGAGCACGCCGTCGCAGTCGAGGATGACCAACCAGTCCGACCGCGGCTTCGGTGGCTCGGGATCGGGACTCGGCATCGTTGTCAGCGGCGGCACCCGCAGCGGTGGAGCGTCGGTCACAGCCAGCCGCTGCGCTTGAACCCTCGGAACAGCAGCATGCACACCGTGAGCATCAGGAGCAGCACCGCGGGATAGCCCCACTCCTGGTGCAGCTCAGGCATGAAGTCGAAGTTCATGCCGTAGACGCCGGCGATCGCAGTCGGCACTGCGGCGATCGCGACCCACGCCGAGATCTTGCGCATGTCGTCGTTCTGCTGCACCGCCTGGCGTGAGCGCGACGCCTCGAGCACGGTGCCCAGCAGCACGTCGTGCTGAGCCGAGAGATCCTGCACGCGCAGCAAGTGGTCACCGAGGTCGCGGAAGTAAGGAGCGAGCTCGTCGGGGACGGCCACGAACTTCTGCCCGAGCAGGTTGTCGGCGACGGGGCGCAGCGGGTCGAGGGCTCGACGCACCTCGAGGTTCTCGCGCTTGAGCTTGTAGATGATCGCGGCATCGTCCGTGCGGGCGGGGGAGAACACCCGCTCCTCGACCTGCTCGATGTCGATGGCGAGCTCGTCGACGACCACCTGGTAGCCGTCGACGACGACGTCGAGGATGCCGTGGAGCACGGCCATCGGGCCGGTCCGAAGCCGGTCGGTGTTGGCCTCGAGCTCGGTGCGCAGCCGGGTCAGGTCACCGGGGTCGCCAAGACGTACGGACAGGACGTAGGACGGACCCACGAACACCGCGATCTGGCCGGTCTCGACGTCGGAGGTCTCCTCGACGTAGCCGAGGACCTTGAACACGGCGAAGACGTGCTCGTCCTGCATCTCGACGCGCGCACGCTGCCCGATCGACATGGCGTCCTCGGCCTGGAGCTCGTCGATGCCGAAGAGCACAGCGGCCCGGTCGAACTCCTCGTGCGAGCACTCGCGCAGGCCGAGCCAGACAAAGCTGTCGGTGCCTCCCGACCTGGCCTCGTCCCACATCGCCCGGAGCCGCGGGACGTCCTTGTCGCCGAACGTCCCGCCGGCGAGCACGGCGTCGGGCACGTCGCGGCGGGGCACGCCGTCGCAGTAGAGCCCCACACCTCGGATCACCCGCTCATCGTGTCAGCAGGATCGCCACTCGGCCCATAGGGTCGACACGTGGCCACTGTGATCCTCGTCCGGCACGGTCGTACTGCGGCCAACGCTACCGGCGTCCTCGCTGGCTGGACGCCCGGCGTGGTCCTCGACGAGAAGGGCCGCGAGCAGGTGGCCGCCACCGCCGCCCGGCTCGCCGTGGTACCCCTCACCGCGCTGGTCACCAGCCCGCTCGAGCGCACCCGCGAGACGGCCGACGCGATCCTCGCGGGCCGCGATCCGCTGCCTCCGCTGCACGTCGACGAGCGGGTCGGTGAGTGCCGCTATGGCGACTGGACCAACCAGCCGCTCAAGAGCCTCGCGAAGGAACCGCTCTGGAAGGTGGTCCAGAGCCACCCGAGCGCCGCCGTCTTCCCCGGTGCAGAGGGTGAGTCGCTCGCGGACATGTCGGCCCGAGCCGTCGCCGCGGTGCGCGACTGGAACATCCGTCTCGCGACACTGGCGAACCCGGATCCGACCTACGTGGTGGTGTCCCACGGGGACGTGATCAAGGCGATCGTCGCCGACGCGCTGGGCATGCACCTTGACACGTTCCAGCGCATCACGATCGACCCAGCATCCGTCACCGTCATCCGCTACACGGACCTGCGCCCGTTCGTGCTGCGGTCCAACGACAGTGGCGGCGACCTGTCCGGGCTCGTCGCGAAGCCTGCGACGAAGCGGCGTTCGCGCAGAGCGTCATCCGACGCAGCGGTCGGTGGGGGCGCAGGGTCCTGAGCGCCGGGATAGGCTCTCGATGTGGTACGCCAGGTCTTCCTCTTCGACCAGCCTGATCGTTTCGTCGCAGGCACCGTCGGCCAGCCGGGGGAGCGTCAGTTCTACCTCCAGGTTCGAGACGGCAACCGCGTCGTGAGCGTCGCGCTGGAGAAGCAACAGGTCCAGGTGCTGGCGGAGCGCGTCGACGGTCTGCTCGACGAGGTGGTGCGTCGTTCCGGGGGTGAGACCACCGTGCCTGCGACCGCACCGCTGGGCAGCGACGACCTCGACCCGCTCGATCCGCCCGTGACGGAGGAGTTCCGCGTCGGAGCCATGGCACTCGGGTGGAACGGGGACACCGAGCTGGTCATCATCGAGGCGCACGAGGTCGTCGACGACGAGGACGAGGTCCCCGACCTCGAGGAGGACCCCGACGACGGTCCACCCGTGCTCCGCATCCGACTCACGGGTCCCGCTGCGCGGGCCTTCGCCAAGCGCGCGATGTCCGTGGTGTCGGCGGGTCGTCCGCCGTGCCCCTTCTGCAACCTCCCGCTCGAGCCCGGCGGCCATATCTGCCCGCGTGCCAACGGATATCGGCGCTGACTCTCGTGCTCAGCACCGACGACCTCCTCGAGGTCCTCACCCGTGGCGACCTCACGGTCGAGGGTCGACTCGTCGACGCGAGCAACGCCACGCTGCTGGCCCTGTGCGCCCTCGATGGCGTCGAGGTGATGTGCGTCTACAAGCCGACCGCTGGTGAGCGGCCGCTCTGGGACTTCCCCGAGTCGACCCTCGGCCTGCGCGAGGTGGCGGCCTACAGGGTGTCGGCGGCGCTCGGCTGGGACCTCGTGCCGCCCACCGCCTGGCGCGACGGCGGCCCGTTCGGACAGGGCATGGCGCAGGCCTGGGTGACCCCGGCCGACGGCGGCGACATGCCGCACGGCGGTGGCCTCGTCGACGTCGTCGACCGCGGGCGTACGCCGAAGGGCTGGCTCGAGGTCCTCGACGCCCACGGCGCCGAGGGTCATCCGGTGACGCTCGTGCACGCTGATGACGACGACCTTCGCCGGATGTGCGTCTTCGACTCCGTGGTCAACAACGCCGACCGCAAGGGCGGCCATGTGCTGCGCGGCGTCCTCCAGCCCGACACCGACGAGGCGACCTTCGGCGTCGATCACGGCGTCACGTTCAGCGAGGACGAGAAGCTCCGCACTGTCCTGTGGGGGTGGGCGGGGGAGCGCCTGAACGACGCGACGATGGCCGACCTCGAGCGGCTGGGCGCAGACCTCGATGGCGAGCTCGGTGACCGGCTCTCCGAGCTGCTCACGCGACGCGAGCTCGCCCGCACCCGACAGCGGCTGATGCGACGGATCCGCGAGGCCGCGTTCCCGCTCCCGGGTGACGGCTGGCCGTCGCTGCCCTGGCCCGCTTTCTGACCGCCCTGTCGGCCGCCACGGCCGACGGGGCAGAGGGCAGACCGTAGGATCGCCGACATGCATGCGTGGCCACGTCCTGACGTCCCGTCCCTCCCCGGAGACGGGCTGCCGCTGCGCCTGCACGACACCGCCACCGGCGAGGTTCGTCCCACCGCGCCGGGTCCGGAGGCGCGCATCTACGTCTGCGGCATCACGCCCTACGACGCGACACACATGGGCCACGCAGCCACGTACGTCGCCTTCGATCTCGTCCAGCGGGTCTGGCTCGACGCCGGTCTCGCGGTGGCCTACGTGCAGAACGTCACCGACGTCGACGACCCCCTGCTGGCGCGTGCGCTCGAGACCGGCGACGACTGGATGGCGCTGGCCGACCGTGAGACACAGCTGTTCCGTGAGGACATGGCAGCTCTGGACGTCCTGCCACCCCAGGACTACATCGGCGCGGTCGAGTCGATCCCCGCGGTGCTGTCCTACATCGCCAAGCTGCAGGCGGCCGGCGCGGTGTATGACATCGAGGGCGACCTCTATTTCCGGGTGCATGCCGACGAGCGATTCGGTTCGGTCGCCAACCTGTCCGACGACGCGATGCTCACGGTCTTCGCCGAGCGCGGTGGTGACCCCGACCGGCCGGGCAAGGAGCACCCGCTCGACTGCCTGCTCTGGCAGCTCGAGCGTCCGGGGGAGCCGTCGTGGGACAGCCCGTTCGGCCGCGGACGCCCCGGCTGGCACATCGAGTGCACAGCGATCGCCCTCGATCACCTCGACTCCCCGCTCGACGTCCAGGGGGGTGGCAGCGACCTTGCCTTCCCGCACCACGAGATGGGCGCCTCCGAGGCTCAGGTGGCCACCGGGCAGTGGCCCTACGCCCGGCACTACACCCACGCCGGTATGGTGCGCCTCCACGGCGAGAAGATGAGCAAGTCGCGCGGCAACTTGGTCTTCGTCTCGCGCCTGCGCGCGACCGACGTCGACCCCGCCGCCATCCGGCTGGCGATCCTCGCGCACCACTACCGCGGCGACTGGGACTGGACCGAGGCAGGGTTGACCGAGGCACAGGACCGCCTCACGACGTGGCGCGCGGCGATCGCGGCGCCTGGTGCGCCGTCGGCCGAGTCCGTGCTGGCCGGCGTACGTATCCACCTGAGCGACGACCTCGACGCGCCTGGTGCGCTCGCCGTGATCGACCGGTGGGCCCAAGACACCCTGTTGCGCGCGGGCGGCCCCGGTGCCGAGGATGCAGCGGCCGGACCGCTCGTACGCGATGTCGCCCTTGCCCTCCTGGGCGTGCGTCTTTGACACTGCGCGAGACCCCCAATCGAGGGGGTGTAGGCAGTGTTCGCAGACAAGTGGTCGCGCTGGGTGCGGCCGACCCCCTAGCGTGTCGGTGTCTGCCGGTTGGGGATCTACGAGAACGGGTTGTGTCGTGAGTGATGTGCGGTGGGCTGAGACAGCCACGGCCACGTTGCGGGATGCCGTCTCGATCGACCTGCGCGGCGATGACGCTGTCGTCATCCTCGACCTGTCGGGCCGCCTCGTCGGGGCGGATGACGCTGCCGGGCTCATCCTCGGTGTCGACTCCTATCAGCTGCTCGGGCGCGGCCCGGAGAATCCGGTGTGGCGCATGGTCGACACCGACGGGCGACCGCTGAGCATCGAGGAAGACCCTGTCGCTCAAGCGATCGCGACCGGAGAGCCAGTGGCGGAGCATGTCGTCGGTGTCGAGTCGACAAGCACGGAGGGCGCTGGTCGATTTTCCTGGGTCGAGGTCGCGGCCTACCCCATCCGCGCGTCCGACGGCCATGTTGCCGGAGCGGCCACGACGCTGCGCGACGTGTCCGACACCGCGGACGGGCGCCGGGCCACGGCGTCGGTCCTGAGCTCCATCCGGGCGCTGTCGGAGGCGTCGGTCGAGGACGAGGCGCGATTCCGGCTGCTGGCGGAGAACTCCGCCGACGTCGTCTTCCAGGTTGACGTGTCCGGTCGGTGCGTGTGGGTCTCACCGTCGGTGCACGAGGTTCTGGGCTGGGACGCCGAGACGATCGTCGGCACCACGCTCGGACCGCTGCTGCACGTCGACGACCGGGAGATGGCCAACGAGCGCCGTCTGGCTGCTCTCGGTGACGGACGCAACGGTGTCGACCGTCTGGAGCTGCGCTATGCGACCGCGGGTGGCGGTTGGCGCTGGATGAGCGTGCTGTCGCGCCCCCTGAGAGACCCGAGCGGTCGCGTCATCGGCGGGCTCACCGCCCTTCGCGACATCCAGGAGGAGGTCGAGCGACGCGAGGGGCTGCGCTATCTCGCCGGTCACGATGGCCTCACCGGGCTGCTCAACCGCGAGGCTGCGCTTCGAGCGCTGGACCGTGCTGTCGCTCGCGCCCGTGACACCGAGCGGTGGGTGGGTGTGCTCTACGTCGACGTCGACCACTTCAAGGAGGTCAACGACACGCACGGGCACCAGGCGGGTGACCGACTTCTCGTCGAGGTGGGACACCGGCTCACCGCGGCACTGCGCGACACCGACGTCGTCGCGCGGCTGGGAGGCGACGAGTTCCTCGTGATCCTCACGTCGCTGCGCGAGCCGGTCAACGCCGAGAAGCGCGCGCAGGCTCTGCTCGCGGCAGTGTCCGACGACGACTCCGGCGGTCTGCCGGAGACCACCGTGAGCATCGGCCTCGTTACCGACGACGGGCACGGGAGCCCCGCCCAGATCCTGCTTGACGCCGATGCTGCGCTCTACCGGGCCAAGAACGCCGGCCGCAACCGCGTATCGCAGTAGCGGATCCGCATCACGTCCTACGATGGCGACCGATCGCGGTGGACCCTGGGTGGTGCGGCCGCCCGCGGTTGTGAGTCAGGGCGACCGGCCGGTCAGGACTTCGTCTCGTGGTGGCCGCCGAACTGCTGTCGCATCGCGGAGAGCACCTTGTCACCGTAGGTGGCGTTGCCACGCGAGGAGAATCGCTGGTAGAGCGCGGCAGTGAGCACCGGGGCGGGAACCCCCTCCTCGATGGCCGCGATCGCCGTCCAGCGGCCCTCGCCGGAGTCGGAGACGCGTCCGGAGAACTCCTCGAGCGCCGGCGACTCGTGCAGCGCAGTGGCGGTGAGGTCCAGGAGCCAGGACGCGACGACCGAGCCGCGTCGCCAGACCTCGGTGACAGCGGGGATGTCGATGTCGTAGGAATAGAACTCCGGGTGGTCCAGCGGTGCCGTCTCGGCGTCCTTGTCGCGCGGGCGCGAGCCTTCGTCGGCATTCTGCAGGATGTTGAGACCCTCGGCGTAGGCAGCCATGAGGCCGTACTCGATGCCGTTGTGGACCATCTTCACGAAGTGGCCGGAGCCGACCGGCCCGCAGTGCAGCCAGCCCTCTTCCGCCTGCGCGATGTCGCCCGTGCGGCCGGGGGTGCGCTCTGCGGTCTCGACACCGGGGGCGATGGTGCGCCAGATCGGGGTCAGGCGGGTGACGGCGGTGCCGTCTCCGCCGATCATGAGGCAGAAGCCGCGCTCGAGCCCGAAGACACCACCCGAGGTGCCGCAGTCGACGTAGTGGATTCCCCGTTCGGCCAGCTCCTTGCTGCGGCGGATGTCGTCGCGGTAGTAGCTGTTGCCACCGTCGATGATCGTGTCGTCAGACTCGAGCGCCGCGGCGACCGA
Source organism: Candidatus Nanopelagicales bacterium (assembly GCA_031360335.1). Taxonomy (GTDB): domain Bacteria; phylum Actinomycetota; class Actinomycetes; order S36-B12; family CAIYMF01; genus Longivirga. Next base: position 3,158 of record JANMBJ010000282.1, on the reverse strand, counting down.
CGTGACTGTCGACTCGGTGATCTCACCGGCCGGCACCATGATCCAGACGTTGCGAGGAGCCGTGAGCTTGTCGGCCAGGTCGGCGGCGGACGTCGCGCCGATCGCGCCTTCGGTCACCAGCGCCGAGACTGCGTCGGGGTTGACGTCAAAGACGACACAGGTGTGGCCGTCGCGCATCGCGCGTCGTACGAGGTTGGCGCCCATGCGCCCGAGTCCGACCATGCCGAGCTGCATCGGGGAATCCGTGGCCATGGTGTCGTGCCTTCCGTCGGCGTCTGTGTCCTGGGGATCCTCGCTAGGGTCCTACTGCGAGGTTAGGGGACAAACAGGGCGCCCCGTGCCTCAAGGCATGAGGAGGACGCCGTGGGCGACGCTTCGGGTTCGACGTGGGACCGTGGCCCGGTGACCACGTCGGCCGTGTGGCCGGAGCTGCAGGCGCACCGCGCTGCGTGGGGCAGCCGCACCATCCGGTCGCTGTTCGCCGAGGACCGCGGTCGCGCGAGCCGACTGACCGTCGATGCCGTCGGCATCCACGCCGACCTCTCCAAGCATCTCGTCACCGACGAGACCCTCGCGCTGCTGGTGCGCCTGGCCGAGGACCGGGGGCTTCCCGAGCGCATCGACGCGATGACGAGCGGCGCACGCATCAACACGACGGAGCACCGATCGGTGCTGCACGTCGTCTTGCGCATGCCGCGTGGCGAGACCCTCATCGTCGACGGTGTCGATGTCGTCACCGAGGTGCACGACGTCCTCGACCGGATGGCGGACTTCAGTGAGCGTGTGCGGTCGGGGGAGTGGAAGGGCAGCACCGGGAAACCGATCACCGCGATCGTCAACATCGGTATCGGTGGCTCGGACCTCGGGCCGGTCATGGCCTACCGAGCCCTGCGTCACCAGTCCCGGCGCGACATCACGTTCCGCTTCGTCTCCAACGTCGACGGCACAGACATCGTCGAGGCGACGCGCGACCTCGATCCGTCCGAGACGATGTTCGTCGTCTCCAGCAAGACGTTCGTCACGCAGGAGACGATGACCAACGCGCTCACTGCGCGGTCGTGGCTGATCAGCGGTCTGGGTCCGGACGCCGACGTGTCCAAGCATTTCGTCGCCGTGTCCACCAATGCCGCCGAGGTCGAGAAGTTCGGCATCGACACCGCCGCGATGTTCGGCTTCTGGGAGTGGGTCGGTGGTCGCTACTCCATGGACTCCGCGATCGGCCTCTCGCTCATGCTCGCCATCGGCGCGGACGGGTTCCGTGACATGCTGTCGGGCTTCCACGCGATGGACGAGCACCTCATCCACAGCGACCTCTCCCGCAACCTGCCGGTGCTCATGGGTCTGCTCGGCGTCTGGTATCGCGACTTCTGGGGCGCTCAGTCCCACGTGGTCCTGCCGTATGAGCAGTATCTGGAACGCTTTCCCGCGTATCTCCAGCAGCTCACGATGGAGAGCAACGGCAAGTCGGTCACACTCGGCGGCGAGCCGGTCGGCGTCGACACCAGCGCGATCTGGTGGGGTGAGCCGGGCACCAACGGCCAGCACTCGTTCTATCAGCTGCTGCACCAGGGCACCTCGCTCGTGCCGGCCGACTTCTTGTTCTTCGCGCAGCCCGTCAACGGTGTCGGTGACCACCACGACAAGCTGATCTCCAACGTGCTCGCGCAGGCCCACGTGCTGGGATTCGGTCGCACTGCCGACGAGGTGCGCGCGGCCGGTGTGCCCGAGGATCTGGTGGCGCACAAGGTGATGCCGGGCAACCGCCCGTCGACCACGTTGATGCTGGACCGGCTGACGCCGTATTCCCTGGGCTCGCTCATTGCGCTCTATGAGCACGTCGTGCTCACGCAGGGCGTCGTGTGGGGTGTGGACTCGTTCGACCAGTGGGGTGTCGAGCTCGGCAAGGAGATGGCAGGCAAGCTGCTGCCGGCGCTGACCGCCGACGACATCCCCGACCTGTCGGCGTTCGACGCGAGCACCGCCACCCTGGCCCTGCGCTACCGGTCCCTGCGCGGGCGCTGACCGACCAGCTCGGGAGGAACCCACCGAGCACGACGCACGCCGGCTGACCATCGCCGTGCCTGACAGCGCCCGTCGTCATCGAGGGCTGCGAGCACCGTCGAGGTGGGTCCGACCATCGCGCGCTTCAGGTCAGCGTCGGGGTCGTTCCACGGACGGGTCAGCCCGACCTCGTGCCACAGCCCGACGGCGTCGGCGTACAGGTGCTCCGGCAGGTCGACGATCTGCATCGACCGACCCTAGCGAGCAGGCGGCCACGGCACTTCTCGCGGCATGCCCGATGTCGCGGTTTCGGGTCGGGTCCGCGAGGTGTCGGGCAGACTGCGCTCATGGCTCATGAGGGTGGTCGTCGGGTTCTCGTCACCGGTGGTTCGCGGGGGATCGGTGCGGCGATCTGTCGGGCGTTCGCAGTCGAGGGCGACGTCGTGGCCGTGCACTGCGGCAGCAACCGCGACTCGGCTGACGCGCTCGCCGCCGAGCTGCCGGGGGAGGGTCACGTGGTGGTGCAGGGCGACCTGCGCGATGCCGCCGCGGTCGAGGCATTCGTCGACGACGCCGCACTGCGGCTCGGCGGGCTCGACGTGCTCGTCAACAACGCGGGCGTCTACTCCTTCCACAGCGTCGACGACGTCGACTACGAGACCTGGCAGCAGGCATGGGCCGACACCCTCGGCGTCAACCTCGTCGGTGCGGCCAACGCGACCTACTGCGCGCTGAAGCACCTGCCGCGCGACGGCTCGGCGCGCATCGTCAACGTCGGTTCGCGCGGGGCGTTCCGAGGGGAGCCCGACGCTCCGGCATACGCCGCCAGCAAGGCTGGCCTCACCGCCTTCGGCCAGTCGCTCGCCAAGGCGCTCGGCGGCACCGGGGTGTCGGTCACGACGGTCGCGCCCGGCTTCGTCGAGACCGACATGGCGGCGTTCCTGCTCGAGGGACCTGAGGGCGACGCCATCCGTGGCCAGAGCCCGCTGAATCGGGTCGCGAGTCCCGAGGAGATCGCCGACGCCGTGCGCTATCTCGCCTCGCCCGGCGCCCAGTGGGCCACCGGCACCGTCCTCGACCTCAACGGAGCCAGCCACCTCCGCCTCTAGCCGACCCCCTGGCCACTCAACCGACGTGATCTTGGTCGTGGAGATGTC
>JANMBJ010000176.1:0-8940 GCA_031360335.1 Candidatus Nanopelagicales bacterium | reverse complement strand
GCCCGCATCCCGGTCTCCTCGTGAGAGCCGGCGGCGCACCCTCGGTCCGGTCAGTCCGGGAAGGCGCGTCCGGCGGGAGTCAGGCACCCGGCCGACCGGCGCGGGTGGACGAAACCGAGTGGCGCTGCCGCGTCGCGGGCTTGCGCCTGCGCGCCTCGGCGCCGAGATCAAGGAGCGACCGCCCATGGCCGTCGTCACGATGAAGCAGCTGCTCGAGAGCGGCGTGCACTTCGGACACCAGACCCGCCGTTGGAACCCGAAGATGAAGCGATTCATCTTCAACGAGCGCAACGGTATCTACATCATCGACCTGCAGCAGTCGCTGACCTACATCGACCGCGCCTACGAGTTCATCCGCGAGACCGTCGCACACGGCGGTTCGGTGATGTTCATCGGCACCAAGCGTCAGGCCCAGGAGCCCGTCGCCCAGCAGGCGACCCGCGTGGGCATGCCCTACGTCAACCAGCGCTGGCTCGGCGGAATGCTGACCAACTTCTCGACCGTCTTCAAGCGCCTCCAGCGCCTCAAGGAGCTCGAGCTCCTCGACTACGACGACGTCGCAGGCTCCGGCATGACGAAGAAGGAGCTGCTCGTCCTCAAGCGCGAGAAGGACAAGCTCACCAAGACTCTGGGTGGCATCCGTGACATGACCAAGGTGCCCAGCGCGGTGTGGATCATCGACACCAACAAGGAGCACATCGCGGTCGCCGAGGCGCGCAAGCTCCACATCCCGGTCGTCGCGATCCTCGACAGCAACTGCGACCCCGACATCGTCGACTTCCCGATCCCGGGCAACGACGACGCGATTCGCGCTGTCGCCCTGCTCACCCGGGTGATCGCCGACGCTGTGGCCGACGGCCTCATGGCCCGTGCCGGTCGCGGTAACGCCGCAGCTGCAGCTGAGGGCGTCGTCGCCACCGACGAGCCCCTCGCCGCGTGGGAGGCCGAGCTGCTCGCCGGCACCGACACCCCCGTCGAGGTGCCCACCAGCGCCGCTGCCGAGGTGGCGATCGAGGTCGCTGCCGAGGCTCCCGTCGAGGGTTCCGCCGAGGCAACCGCCGAGGCCGCTGCCGTCGCCGCCGTCGCCGAGACGCCCGACGAGGCGGCCGCTGAGGCTGCCGCCGAGGCCGTCGTCGCCGAGCCGACCGAGGTCGCTGCCGAGGCTGTCGTCGTCGAGCCGACCGAGGCTGCCGCTGAGACGACCGAGGCACCGGCCGACCAGGCCTGACCTCACCGCACGATCTGCGTTGCGGCCTGGGCCGGTCCACGAGGACCGGACCCGGGCCGCAGCCGCGAGGCACCGGGCGATCCGCGCGCACCTGCGCGGTCGGTGTGCTCCCCGACATCCAGCTCGACTGACTACGAGAGAGAGCGAACAACAGTCATGGCCGACATCAGTGCAGGCGACGTCAAGAAGCTCCGCGACCTCACCGGCGCGGGGATGATGGACTGCAAGAAGGCCCTCGTCGAGAACGACGGCGACTTCGAGAAGGCCACCGAGGCGCTCCGCGTGAAGGGAGCCGCCAAGATGGCAGCACGTGGTGCCGAGCGTGACGCCAGCAACGGCCTCGTGGCAGCTGCGGGCGGTGCGCTCATCGAGCTCCGTGCCGAGACCGACTTCGTCGCCAAGAACGCCGACTTCCAGGCGCTCGCTGCGAAGATCGTCGCCCAGGCCGCCGAGTCGCGTCCGGCCGACGCCGCTGCTCTCGCCGCGACCGAGCTCGAGACCGGCCAGACCGTCGCCGAGGCCATCGAGGCGCTCGCTGTGATCATCGGCGAGAAGCTCGAGCTCGGCCGGGTGGCCGTGCTCGACGGCCCTGTCGCCGTCTACCTCCACAAGCGCGCTGCCGACCTGCCCGCGCAGGTCGGTGTGCTGGTGGCCTACGAAGGCTCAGAGGACGCCGCGCGCGCCGCCGCGATGCAGGTCGCGGCCATGCGTCCGCGCTACCTCACGCGCGACGAGGTTCCGGCGGAGGTCATCGAGACCGAGCGTCGCGTGGCCGAGGCCAAGGCGATCGAGGACGGCAAGCCGGAGGCTGCGCTTCCCCGCATCATCGAGGGCACGGTCAACGGCTACTTCAAGGCCAACGTCCTGCTCGAGCAGGAGTCGGTCCAGGAGTCGAAGAAGTCGGTCCAGGCCGTGCTCGACGCTGCGGGCACGACGATCTCGCGCTTCGCGCATTTCGAGATCGGCGCCTGAGTCCCGTCGGTGCCTCGTCCCTGACAGACTCGCCCGAAGACCCGATCTCCAGGAGGCCGCCATCGTGGACCCGTCCAGCTCCGCCGCGATGGCGGCCTCCGGCATCTCGGTGAGTCCCGTACAACCCTCGCTCGAGGGCACGCTCGACACCTGGCCAGGGGTGCCCGAGGGGGGGTTCTCGCGCGTCATGATCAAGCTCTCCGGTGAGGCGTTCGCTGGCGACGGTGCGCTCGGGGTCGATCCCGACGTCGTGCAGAACATCGCGCGACAGATCGCCGGCGTCGTACGCAGCGGCGTCGAGGTCGCGATCGTCATCGGCGGCGGCAACTTCTTCCGCGGCGCGCAGCTCAACGAGCGCGGCATGGACCGGTCGCGCGCTGACTACATGGGCATGCTCGGCACCGTGATGAACTGCCTCGCGCTCCAGGACTTCTGCGAGCGTCAGGGCGTCGAGACCCGGGTGCAGACCGCTATCGCCATGGGTCAGGTCGCCGAGCCGTACGTCCCTCGCCGCGCGATCCGGCACCTCGAGAAGGGCCGCGTCGTCATCTTCGGCGCCGGTCTCGGGGCGCCCTACTTCTCCACCGACACCACGGCCGCGCAGCGCGCCCTTGAGGTCGGTGCCGAGATCGTGCTCATGGCCAAGGGCGTCGACGGGGTCTATGACGCCGACCCGCGCATCACCCCGGGTGCCGTCAGGTTCGACACCCTCACCCACTCCGAGGTGCTGTCCCGCGGCCTCAAGGTGGCGGACGCCACGGCCATCAGCCTCTGCCAGGACAACGACCTCCCGATCCTCGTGTTCAACCTGCTCGTCGAGGGCAACATCGCCCGAGCCGTACGGGGTGAGAGGATCGGCACGCTCGTCGCCTCCTGAGCGACTCGCAGCAGCCCCACCGCACCACGCACGTACCACTGCCGACCCGACGAACGAGGAGCCTTCCGGTGATCGACGAGACCCTGCTCGAGGCCGAGGAGAAGCTGGAGAAGGCTGTGGGGGTGGCGAGGGAGGACTTCTCCAGCATCCGCACCGGACGTGCCACGCAGAGGATGTTCGACAAGATCACGGCCGAGTACTACGGCGCGATGACGCCTATCACGCAGATGGCCGGCTTCGCCGTCCCCGAGGCCAGGCTCGTCGTCATCACCCCCTATGACAAGGGGTCGATGACCGGGATCGAGAAGGCGATCCGCGACTCCGACCTCGGCGTCAACCCGACCAACGACGGCGTCGTGATCCGCGTGGCCTTCCCGCAGCTGACCGAGGACCGTCGCCGGGACTACATCAAGGTCGCGCGCACCAAGGCCGAGGACGCGCGCATCTCCATGCGCAACATCCGTCGCCACGCGAAGGACGTCCTGGACAAGCTCGAGAAGGCCGGCGATGCCGGCGAGGACGACGTCCGTCGCGCCGAGAAGTCGCTCGACGAGCTGACCCACAAGTACGTCGCAGCCATCGACGACCTCCTCAAGCACAAGGAGGCCGAGCTGCTCGAGGTCTGATGACCTCGCAGCCCGACTCCCCATGACCGCACCGCTCGAGTCGCCCGCACCCACCGGCCGCGCAGGCCGGGACCTGGTGTCGGCCTTCTTCGTCGGTGCGGCGCTCGGCATCGGACTCGTCCTCGTGCCGGTGCTGTGGTTCCCGTGGGTCTTCAGCGTCATCGTGGCCGTGGCGCTGGTCATCGCTGCGCACGAGCTGCGCGGTGCGCTGGCCCAGCGCGACATCTCGGTGGCCTGGCCGCCGGTCTACATCGGCATCGCCGCGACCGTGCAGGTCGCCTACTGGTGGGGGATCCTGCCCTTCGTCGCGGTGTTCGCGGCCACGGTGCTGGTCTGCCTCGGCTGGCGCCTCGTCGCCGGCCCAGAGGGCTATGTCGCCGACGCCTCGGCGTCGCTGCTCGTCGCCGGCTACCTCGGCCTCATGGGCGGCTTCGTCTCGCTCATGCTCGGGTCCTCGCACGGCTCGCAGCGGATCATCACCTTCGTCGTGCTCACGATCTGCAGCGACATCGGGGGATATGCCGCGGGAGTCCTTGCCGGTCGCCACCCGATGGCACCGAAGATCTCGCCGAAGAAGTCGTGGGAGGGGTTCGCCGGGAGCCTGGTGCTGCAGGCGATAGCCGGTGTGGCGCTGTTCGTGTGGCTGTTCGACGCACCGTGGTGGCAGGGGCTGATCACCGGGCTGGTGCTCACGGTCACCGCGACCGGCGGCGACTTCGTCGAGTCGGCCATCAAGCGTGACCTCGGCGTGAAGGACATGAGCACCCTGCTGCCCGGCCACGGCGGGCTCATGGACCGCCTCGACTCCCTCCTGCCCAACGCGTTCACGTCCTGGCTGCTGCTGCGCGTGTTCCTCGGTCCGTGACAACCGTGCGAGACTCGAGGACGCCATGACAGAGGACCTCGAGAACCCCCGCCGCCCCGTTCCCGGTGAGCTGACCTTCACCTCGCCGAAGGGCCGCAAGCCCCGCCGCCACCTCGCCGACATGACCGGTGCCGAACGTCGCGAGGCCGTGTCGGCACTAGGACTTCCGGAGTTCCGCGCCGACCAGGTCTCGCGTCACTACTTCGCCCGGCTCTCCGACGACGCGGCCGCCTGGACCGACATACCCGCGAGCCTGCGCGACAGCCTCGCGGAGGCGCTGACGCCCCCGCTCATGACGTCGGTGCGCGAGCTCACCACCGACTCCGGGACCACGCGCAAGCAGCTGTGGCGCCTGTTCGACGGGGCTCTGGTGGAGAGCGTGCTGATGCGCTATCCCGACCGCGTGACGATGTGTGTCTCGAGCCAGGCCGGCTGCGGCATGAACTGTCCGTTCTGCGCCACCGGTCAGGCCGGTCTGACCCGCAACCTCTCGACTGCCGAGATCGTCGAGCAGGTCGTGGCCGGCGCACGCGAGCTGGCGCGCGGCGAGGTCCCCGGTGGCACCGGGCGCGTCTCCAACGTCGTCTTCATGGGCATGGGTGAGCCGCTCGCCAACTACAAGGCGGTCATCGGCGCCGTGCGTCGGATGGTCGACAAGAGTCCTGAGGGGCTCGGCATGTCGGCGCGCGGCATCACGATGTCGACCGTCGGCCTCGTCCCGCGCATGCGCGAGCTCGCGACCGAGGGCATCCCGGTGACGCTCGCCGTGTCGCTGCACGCGCCTGACGACGAGCTGCGCGACACCCTCGTGCCGGTCAACACCCGGTGGAAGGTGAGCGAGGTGCTCGACGCCGCGTGGAACTACACCCGCGTCACCGGCCGCCGCGTCTCCATCGAGTACGCCCTCATCAAGGACATCAACGACCAGGCCTGGCGCGCAGACCTGCTGGCGAAGCGGCTGCGCGGCAAGCTCGTCCACGTCAACCTCATCCCGCTCAACCCCACGCCGGGATCGAAGTGGACGGCGTCGCGGCCCGAGGACGAGCGGGAGTTCGTGCGCCGGCTCGAGATGGGTGGCATCGCGGTCACCGTACGAGACACCCGCGGACGCGAGATCGACGGCGCCTGCGGCCAGCTCGCCGCCGCCGAGTAGAGCACCGTCGATGTGTGACCACGACGGCCTCTAGCCCGTCGTGGTTGCACATCGACGGGGTGGGTGACCGTTCGGCGCACCTCGTGGGCTGCTCGGCGACCGATTCCCGGGTTGGCCGACATCGAAGCAACTCAGGCGGACATCCTGAGGTCACACGCTGTCGGGAGGAACGCCATGGCGAAGACCGGCCCCTATGCTGCCGCCTACGCACGCAGCATCGAGGACCCCACCTCGTTCTGGGGCGACGCCGCTGAGGCCATCGACTGGGACACCCCGCCGGTCACGGTGCTCGACGCGTCGGACGCGCCCTATTTCCGGTGGTTCTCCGGCGGGCGGCTCAACACCTGCTGGAACGCTCTCGACCGCCATGTGGTGGCCGGTCACGGCGATCGTCTGGCGCTCGTCTACGACAGCCCGGTCACCGACACGAAGCAGACCTACACCTACGCCGAGCTGCTCGACGCGGTGGCGACCTTCGCAGGTGGCCTGCGCTCGCTGGGGGTCGAGGCGGGCGACCGCATCGTGCTCTACATGCCCATGGTGCCCGAAGCGGTCATCGCCATGCTGGCGAGCGCGCGGCTCGGAGCTGTGCACTCGGTGGTGTTCGGCGGCTTCGCCCCGCACGAGCTCGCGATCCGCATCGACGACGCGACCCCCAAGGTCGTGCTGTCGGCGTCGTGCGGCATCGAGCCGGGTCGGGTCGTCGAGTACAAGCCGATGCTCGACCGGGCGCTCGAGCTCGCGACGCACAAGCCTGACGTATCGGTGGTTCTCCAACGACCGCAGGCGAACGCGGCGATGGGCGAGCGGGACGTCGACTGGACCGAGCTGGTCGCGCGCTCCGAGCCGGTCGACTGTGTGCCGGTGGCTGCGACCGATCCGCTCTACGTGCTCTACACCTCCGGCACCACCGGCAAGCCCAAGGGCATCGTGCGGGACAACGGCGGCCATGCTGTCGCGCTGGCGTGGAGCATGCGCAACGTCTACGACATCGGCCCGGGCGACGTGTTCTGGGCGGCGAGCGATGTCGGCTGGGTCGTCGGCCACTCCTACATCGTCTACGCACCGCTGCTCGTCGGCGCGACAACCCTGCTGTACGAGGGCAAACCGGTGGGCACGCCCGATGCGGGAGCTTTCTGGCGGGTGATCGCGGACTACGGGGTGAAGGCGATGTTCACGGCGCCGACGGCGTTCCGCGCGATCAAGAAGGAAGACCCCACGGCGTCCCTGCGCACCGGCTATGACCTCTCGTCGCTGCAGACCCTGTTCCTCGCCGGTGAGCGGCTCGATCCCGACACCTATCACTGGGCCACCGACATCCTCGGCATCCCGGTGATCGACAACTGGTGGCAGACCGAGACGGGCTGGCCGATCGCCGCCAACCCTCGCGGCCTCGAGTCGATGCCGATCAAGCCCGGGTCGCCCACGGTCGTGATGCCGGGCTATGACGTGCGAGTGCTCGACGAGTTCGGCACGCAGGTCGCTCCGGGGGAGGAGGGCAACATCTGCATCAAGCTGCCGCTGCCCCCCGGCACCCTGCCGACGCTGTGGAACGACGACAAGCGCTACGTCGAGTCCTACCTCAGCGTCTTCACCGACTACTACACCACGGGTGACGGTGGCTCGATCGACTCCGACGGCTACGTCTTCGTCATGGGTCGCACCGACGACGTCATCAACGTCGCGGGCCACCGCCTCTCGACCGGATCGATGGAGGCCGTCGTCGCGACGCACCCCTCGGTCGCGGAGTGCGCCGTCATCGGCGTGCACGACCAGCTCAAGGGCCAGATCCCGCGAGCGTTCGTCGTCCTCAAGAGCGGCGCCGACATCGATCCCGCCGTGCTGCAGAGGGAGATCGTGGCGGCCGTACGCAACGAGATCGGCCCGGTTGCCGCACTCAAGAGTGTGGTCGTCGTTCCCGCACTCCCGAAGACGAGGTCCGGCAAGATCCTGCGCCGCACCATGCGCGGCATCGCCGACGGCCGCCCCGAAGCCCCGCCCAGCACCATCGAGGACATCAGCGTGCTCGACGTCCTGCGCCCCCTCCTGCAGGATTCCGGCGACTGAGCATCAGGACGGCGCTCTGGATGCTTGCGCACCGGGCTGGAAGCATGTCGTCCCATGATCTCGACCACGTAGCGATGGTCTTCACGGTCCGGTTGGCCGAACTTGGCAGACTCCTGGGCAGCTGCCTGAACGGGGGATTCATGACGAGCAATGCTGAGCCGGTGAAGATTCGCTTCTCGCTGGAGGTGGATGCCGATGGGTGGCCACCGGCGGTCAGCGAGGGCGTCTGGTCCATCCCGCTGGGAAAGGATCGCTACAGCCTCGACAGGTCAGCAGGACGGCTCGTGGGAGTACGAGGAAGGCCGCGTCAGCCCGGAGTGGCGTGCTCTCTAGCTGCCGCGCCGATGTGCCACCTGCCTTCGCCCTGCTGAGACAGTCGGGCTCGGTTCGAGGGCGACGCGACGACGAACGTCCCTGCCGGGCTCGGGGACGGGGCACCGTGGTGTCACGACGTCGTTGCTGAACCGGTCGTCTTGATCAGGTGTGCCAGAACGATGGTGTCGGTGTACGTCGTGCGTCCGACGACCTGGTAGCCGTGGCGTTCGTAGAACTCGACGTTTCCTGGCACGAGGGTGCTGGTGGTGAGCTCGAACCGCTCGACGTCGGGATGTGCCTGTTCGATCGCTCGCACGAGTGCGGCACCGATCCCACGCCCTTGGTACGAGGGGTCGACGCACACGGCGCGGATCTCACACGACGTCCCCGACACCTGCCCACGCGCGCTGCCGACCGTGCGTCCGTCGGCGTGGACGACCAGCACGGTGTGCGTCCGGATGTCTCGTTCGACCGCGGCGAGATCCTCCTGCAACGGAGGGAGATCCCGGGTGCCGCTCAGGCGACCTTCTTCGGCGAAGGCGCGCATCTTGATGAGGTGGATATCCGCGGCGTCTGAGACCGCAGCGGGAGCGATCGTGAACTCGGCTTTCGGCACGGAGACAGTGTGCCGGAACAGCGGACGCGTGATCGCTGCACGGGTCGACGGTCGATGCGGGCTTGGCTCCGCTGGGGGCGTGCTGGTCAGGATGCCAGGGGTCGGTGGTGGTGTCGCTGGTGCAGGCCGGTGGTGCCGGCGAGTGGTGATTCGTAGCGTCGGTCAGTGGGTGGTTGGAATTGGCAGTGGTCGGGGTGACCGGGGTCGGGTGGTGGGTCGGC
>JANMBJ010000133.1:0-3526 GCA_031360335.1 Candidatus Nanopelagicales bacterium | reverse complement strand
GGCCGACCTCGTGATCCGACCAGCCGCCGCCGACGACGTAGCCTCGATCACCGAGGTCTTCCAGGCGGCGCGCACCGCGGCGATGCCCTGGCTTCCCGTGCTGCACACACCTGAGGAGGACCTTGCCTTCTTCGGTGGCCTGGTCGCCGGTCACGACGGCTACGTCGCCGAGCTCGACAACCGCATGATCGGATTCGCGTTCGTCCACGACGGCGACCTCGAGCACCTCTACCTCGACCCGGACCTGCGACGACGCGGTTTCGGCACCGCCCTCCTCACCCACGCTCGCGCCCAGCACACCGGGCCGCTTCAGCTGTGGGCCTTCACCGACAACATCGCCGCACGGGCGTTCTACGCCGCGCGCGGGGCCGTGCAGCTGTTCGAGACCGACGGGAGCGGCAACGAGGAGAGGACGCCCGACGTGCGGCTCGAGCTCCCCCCGCTGCGCTGAACGGATAGGGCTGAACGGATAGGGCTGAACGGCTCGGGCTGAGGGACTTGGGCTGAGGGAATCGACTCAAGCGTCGTGCAGGGTTCCGTGACGCAGGCTCAGTAGGCGTATTCGGTCTGGCGCTCGATGATCCGCGACAGCGTGTCGACGACACCGGGGTCGAACTCACGGTCGATCCCGAGCTGAAGCCGCTCGATGGCGCGCAGCTTGCGGTCGCTCTCGAGCGAAGCACCCACCAGATCGTCATAGGCGTTGACCGCCTTGATGATCCGGCTCTCCAGCGGAAGCGTGGTGTCGAGCTGTCCGCGGTGGGGACGATACGGGTCGGCCTGCCGCTCGACGATGAGCGCAGCCCGGTCGAGCACCCCGGCCTGGCGGATCACCTCGGCACCGAGCTCGGCGATCCGTCGCTGGTCGACGTAGGACACCATCGTGGTCGCACCACCGGGGATGGGTTCCGGCAGGGAGAGCTGTCCGATGTCGTGCATGAGCGCGGCGTACTCCAGATCCGTGAGGTCCCGCTCGCTGACGCCCATCTCACGGCCGATGGTGACGGCGAGCCGCGAGACGCGACGAGAGTGACCCGTCTCGGTGTAGCCGCCGACCTCGGTGACCTTCGACAGCGACCGGATGGTCTGCAGGTAGGTCGCGTCGATCGCCGCATATCGACGGAACGCGAACTGCGTCAGCAGCAGCGGCACGGCGAACACCGGCAGGGCCCACAGTCCCATCTTCGGAGTCGCGAGGGCGATGAGGACACCCGTCGCCGCGATGGCCGAGGAGATTCCCAGCAGGGCACGGAACTCGTCGACGACTGCCGTGCGGAAGGGTGCATGCGACTGCGTGCCGCGTACGGCAGCAGCGAGCACTGCGTCGACTGCGGCGGCCAGGGCTGCCGTGACCGTCATCGCCAGAGCCAGCTTCCACGCCGTCTCGGTGCCCTTCGGCATGACGTGCGGATAGATCTGACCAAACATGGTCGCAGCGAACAGCGTGGTGAGAACGCGGCGCGCGAGCTCGTCAAGATGCATCCCACGACCGACCAGGGCGCTCGGGAAGGCCCCGACGATCGACCCCACGGTGACGACGCTGACGGCCAACGCCACCGAGTAGGGCAGGTCGGAGATCCGGTCGGGGGCGGGCAGCAGGGCGAAGGCGAGTGCACCGGCGGCGGCGAGCGGAGCCGACTGGCGACTACCGGGGAGCGTGATGCGCAGGATCTCGCCGAGGGCGATGAACGCCACGAAGGCGAGCGCCGCGCCGGGGTCGATGATCCCGGACTGGGCGGCCTTGGCAATCGCGCCGATGACGACGAGACCGGCCGCGACGAGCAGCGGGCCGGTCGACCGGATCTCACGGTCGTTGCTCATGTCGGCTCATCCCCACTGCGGCCGAGGGTGGCGTCATCTGCGAGCTCCGACGCGTCGTCGGGCGCTGCACTCGGGAGCCCGAGGCGGTCGGCGGCCGTGGGGTCGTCGTCGTCACTGGCGAAGGAGGGCACCGAGTCGAGCGGCACGGGGAGGTCGGTCGGAAGGGTGTCGGAGGCGTCCCAGCCCTCGGCGTCGATCGCGTCGACGAGCGCCTCGACCATGACCGGATCGAACTGCGAGCCCTTGCACACGCGGAGCTCGACCACCGCGTCCTCGATACTGCGAGCACCGCGGTAGGAGCGCGTCGTCGTCATGGAGTCGAAGGCATCGGCGACTGCGATGATCCGGGCGAACTCCGGGATCTCCGAGCCTTTGAGCCCCAGCGGGTAGCCGCGGCCGTCGATGCGCTCGTGGTGCAGATGGATCCCCTCGATGGCCTCGCCGAGGAACTCGAGGTCCTTGGTGATCTCCCGCCCACGGACCGTGTGCTGCTGGATCGCCTCGAACTCCTCCTCGGTGAGCCGGCCGGCCTTCTGCAGGACCGATGTGGGGACACCCAGCTTGCCGACGTCGTGGAGCATGCCGGCATAGCGCAGGCTCGAGACTCGGTCCTCGCGCATCCCGGCACGTCGGCCGATGAGGACTGAGGCACGCGACACCCGCTCGGAGTGGCCGCGGGTGTAGAGGTCCTTGGTCTCGACCGACTTGATGAGCGAGCGCATCGTGGCCTCGTAGGCCTCCTGGCGGGCCGAGAACTCCGCGAACACCCAGCGCGCCACCATGAGGGGCGCAAGGACCAGCACCGCGGCGATCGGGCCCGCGTAGGACCAGACCACCGCGAGCATCAGCCCGAAGATCGAGTAGATGAACATGGGCAGCGCCGACTCGGCGAGAGTGCCGTACCAGACCCGCAGCGGAGACACCCGCTCCGAGAGCGCGATCATCGTGACGAGCAGCAGGCCGTTGACGATCTCCAGCACCAGCGCTGCCACCAGGCTCGGAAAGATGACCTGCCAGAACCCGACGGCGTCGGTGGAGTTGAGGAGAACAGTGCCGAAACGCTCGTAGACGTGACCCGTGATCGTTGCCGTGATGGCGAACATTCCGGCGTTGAACAACCGGTTGTAGAGCCTCGCAGTGGTCGGGGCGAGGACGACGGCAGACATGACGATCGTGGCACCGGCTGGCCCGAGAAGGATGACCGAGGCGATGGCAACAGGCATGCCCACACTGATGTTGACGTGGCGGCGCAGGTCGCTGGCGAACCACTTGGCCAGGACCACGAGGACGGCCAGCGGGATCACCGCGAGCCATTCCTCCCGGCCCAGCTGCAGGGCGCTGTGGACGACCAGCACGGCGCCCACCACGATGACGGCGATGAGATAGAGGCGCGCAGTGAGGGACATGTCGCGCACGGTCGTCCCTCCTTACGCTCGTCTCACACACAGGTCCGAGATAGATGTCGGCAGGATCGGGATCGGCAGCAGAGGCCCAAACTTGAACTTCCACCTACCTAGAACTGGCTAGCCACAAGGTTTACTTGTGCTGCCAGTCCCACATCGGCTCGGTCGAGAGCAGACGCTCGACGACCTTGACGATCTTGTTCATGTAGTGGGATCAACTCCTCGCGATGCAATGTCACAGGCACCGCTGATTTGCCTGCGCTCTCTCCGCTCCGCTCGCGATGGATGGCGGGTGACAGCTC
>JANMBJ010000098.1:0-3204 GCA_031360335.1 Candidatus Nanopelagicales bacterium | reverse complement strand
TCGAGGCGCTCCTGCTCTTCGCGCTCTACTTCGATGCGCTCTGCTTCGGCCTGCTCGGCGGCGATGCGCTCTGCTTCCAGGCGCTCCTGCTCTTCGCGCTCGAGGCGCTCGGTCTCGGCGCGCTCTGCTTCGGCGCGCTCGGCTTCGGCCTCGTCGGCAGCGATGCGCTCGGCGTCGAGGCGCTCTGCTTCTGCCTCCGCCTCCTCGGTCGCGATGCGGGCAGCCTCAGTGGCGGCTTCTGCCGCGGCGAGCTTGGCGGCCTCACGCTCTCCTGCCTCGCGCTCTTGGCGCTCGGTGCGCGCCAGGTCGGCCTCGGCGGCATCCCGGACAGCCTTGTCGCGCTCCTCGCGCTCGACCTTGAGCGACACGACATCGGCGAGCTGCTCGGTCATGGGTCGTGAGGTGAACGGCGACTTGCGGGTCGGGGCCTGCTCGGGTGTGGGCTCCGGGTCCGGGGTCGACCGTGAGGAGGACTTGCCGGCGTACTCCGTAGCGACGGGGCGCGGGGAGAACGGCGACGGGGAGCTCGGCCCGAGGTTGATGTCGTGCAGAGCAGCAGCGACCTTGGCTACAGAGACAGCGACCTCGTCGTCAGTCGGCGCGTCGTCGGAGTGATCGTCGACCTCGTCGGTCCAGTCCTCGACGCCCTCGAGGTGGTTGTCGATGTCGACCAGCCCGGCATCGAGCAGCCCGACCACGACCATGCCCGCCTCGAACACGGTGAAGCCGCAGTCGTCGGCGAGGTCGGCGATGGTGCGTACGCCATCGACCTTGCACAGCAGCGCCCAGTCATAGGGGCCGAGCACGACGTCGGGGGTCGTCGTCGACGAGGCAGACAGGACGGGAACGCCGTCGGCGCCCCCGATGAACGGCAGGATCTCGGTCCACCGGGCATCGCGCTGATGGGCCAGCTCGAGCAGGTCGGTCACCTCGATGGGCGGTGCGACGTCCTGACGGGTGCGCTTTCCGTTGCGGAACTTGCGGGAGGCGACGTCCCAGTGCAGGAGGTCGGCGACCTGGTCACGGACCTGCTCGGTCACGAACGACTCGACCACAGCCCGGTCGACGAAGCCGAGGTGCACGAGGAGCTCGCCGAGACGCCAGCCCTGCAGCTCGGTGCGCTGGACCTCGAGGGACTCCGCCAGCGCCTCCGGGGTGAGGGCACCGGACGACATGAGGCGGACGCCGAGGAGCGGACGGCGGCCGGGGACGGACACGGCGTAGACCAGACCATCGCGGAACCACACCGAGGAGTGGTCGCCATCGGGGTCGGTCAGGGTGAGGCACCCGGTGGCCTCCTGCGAGGCCATCTCCAGGAGCACGGAGTCCACGCGGGCGGGGAAGCTGCCGTCGGGCACGCCAGGCCTCCTCGTCCAGTCAGAGCGCGCCCACACCAGGCGCTGTCTCCACCATCGGCCGCAACCCGCCTGGGATTGAGTCCCCGGAGCCGACTTGTGCGTACGTCGTGCCACGATGGGCGCCGTGCCCCCCTCGACCCTGATCACCGTCGCCCCCACGGGGGCTGAGACGGCCAAGAACGACGCTCCCGCGCTCCCGGTCTCCCTCGGGGAGCTGGTGTCCACCGCGAAGGCCTGCGAGGCCGCCGGCGCCGCCCTCATCCACATCCACATCCGCGACGAGGTGGCGCGACCCTCCCTCGACCTGGCCCGGCTCACCGACACGGTGGCCGCCGTGCGGGAGGGAACCGACCTGGTGGTGCAGCTCTCGACCGGCGGGGCAACGACCGACCCGCTCGACGCACGACTCCGCGTCCTCGAGGCGCTCCCGGACTCGTGCTCGCTCACCTGCGGCACGGTGAACTTCGGGTCGAGCGTGTTCCTCAACCCGTGGGACTTCATCGTCGAGCTCTACCGACGGTCGCAGGAGCTCGAGATCGTGCCCGAGTTCGAGCTCTTCGACCTCGGCCACGTGGCTTCCTTGAACCGACTCCTCGACAAGGAGGGGCTCCCGTACGGCGGGCACGTCCACGCCGACCTCGTGCTGGGGGTGCCCGGCGGAGCGCCCGGCACGATCGACAGCGTGGTCACGATGGCCCGGATGCTCCCGCCCGGTGCCTCGTGGTCAGCCACCGGAGTCGGCCGCTCGACGCTGCCGGTCGCACTCGCCACGCTCGCGGCCGGAGGCCACCTGAGGGTGGGGATGGAAGACACCCTGACGTTCGCGCCCGGCCGCCCGGTGCGTGACAATGCCGAGCTGGTGGAGCGGGCCGCTACTCTCGCCACGCTGGCACTGCGTCCTCCGATGTCCACGGATGATGCTCGGACCATGCTCAACGTCAAGGACCGACGGAACGGAGTGGGCGCATGACCAGGCCGATGCCCGGAGGTCGTCGTCGCGTCGACAAGGTGCTCGCACCTGACTTCGCCGACAACCTCGAGGGACTCTCGCTGTCCGATCTTCGCGAGCGCCGCCACGAGGCCGAGCAGGAGGAGGCCGACCTGTCGTTCCTCCGCCGGATGCTGCACGGCCGGATCGCGATCGTGGAGGCGGAGCTCCGGCGCCGGGGTCCCGACGCCGCGCCGAGCGCGTCGGTGCTCGAGCAGCTGAGCCAGATCCTCGGTGACGAGCAGCGCAGCACCCGTGGCTCCGGCCGCTACATCACTGTGGAGCCGTCGCGGGTCGACGAGCACCGCCGGGACGTGGAGCAGATCGTCGCCGACGCCGTCGTCTCCGACGTCGCCGCTCGCACCGATGCCGAGCTGCACGATGCGCTCGAGCGTCTCGCCGTCCACGAGGGCGAGGTCTCCGTCACCCGGCGTGAGGTCCAACAGGTCATGGACGCCTTCACCGCCGAGCTCGGAGGTCGCTACCGCGACGGCACCGCCTCGGTCGATGCGCTCCTCGCCCCCGAGGCCGGTGCCTGAGTCAGGCTCGGAGGCGTCGGTCGTGCTGGCCGAGGTCGTCCGGAGCGGGTTCGTCGAGGGGGTCCACCGCGGCTCGCTCGCCATCGTGGACCCCGACGGCAGCGTGGTGCTGGCGCTGGGCGATGTCGGTTCGCCGATGTTTCCCCGCTCCTGCAGCAAGCTCATGCAGGCCACCGGCCTCGTCGAGCTCGGCTACCCCGAGCGGGGCGAGCTCCTGGCACTGGCCGCCGCCTCGCACTCCGGCGACGACATCCACGTCCAGGGCGTACGCCGGATCCTGGCCTCGGTCGGCCTTGCCGAGGGCTCGCTGCGCACGCCC
>JANMBJ010000060.1:0-1671 GCA_031360335.1 Candidatus Nanopelagicales bacterium | reverse complement strand
ACGGGCCACGGCCACGACATCGTCGCGGAACTCCTGGGGATACGGCTTCGGCATGGTCGACATCCTTCCAGCGAGGACGAATCCTCACAGGTCAGGTGTCAACCAAACTCTGGGCAGACCCGTCCTGCATCCTCAGGTGGTGTTCGGAGCCGCGTCCTGATGCTGATGATGTGGCGGAACGCGCCTCATGTGATGCGCAACGAACGTGACTCGGTCTCGTTTCGGTCGGGCAGTGACGACGTGTGAGGATGCTCGGCGCGATCGCGTATGCCGATGAGCATCTTGCGCATCATCCAGATGTCGCCGAACTCCACGAGCGCGGAGAAGGCGATTGCTGGGGAAAGCCAGTGGTATCGGGCCCTGACGCGAGCGAGCAGGCGGGTTGAGTCGTTCTCCGCGTCGTCGAGTTGCCAGGTCCAGGTGGTGTCACCGGGGGTGCCCCACACCATCGTGTGCGGCGGCTCCATCGACAGGACGTTCATGCCCTGGGTGCCGTCCGGGCTCATGGGGATGATGCCGCCGGGGGAGAGGTCCTGGAACTCGGGCAGGATCTGGCGGGAGCTCCGGTGGCCGAGATTGTCGAGGATGTCGTAGCTGTACCACCCGGCCCGGGTGAGCCCGACCTGCACGAGCCACGGCCAGACCTCCGCGGGCGGCGCGCCGATCGTGATCGCACGAGTTGCGTTGAAGGTCGGGCGTTCAACGAGGTCGTCGCCGGCCAGTGGCCGGGACACCTCGTCCGCCGTGGCACCCCAGGTGAGCTGCCATGGCCGGAACCATCGAATGTAGGCGATCGCGGCGACCGTCACGCTGACCGCGGTGATGCCCAGTTGCCGTCGCACCTTTGCAGTGTGGCCCTACAGGCCGTGTCCAGTCGCGGTGGAAGTGGCGCCCGCACCCGCGTCGTGGAATTCACCCGCTCCTTGCAGCCCGAAGTTGGGTCACGGAGGATGCGTGACTTCGGCGTCGAAGTAGGGCCGCCGGTTCGGACGTACTCGCACCAGCGAGAATCACGCACGGAGGTAAGCACCCGCTGCCCCTCTAACCGTCGTGACCAGTCATTCAGGCTGGGGCTGCCTGTTCGACTGTGTCGACATTTGCGATAGCCGGTCATTCGGCCAAACGCGTTGTGGGACAACGAGTTCCAGCCGTGAGGGCCGGGACTTGATCGAGCGGGTGACCGGGATCGAACCGGCATGGCCAGCTTGGAAGGACCATCTGCCGGTCGGCTGATCCGAAGATGCCTGTGCTCGAACTCGGTGTTGGGCCCCCTTCGTGCACACCTCCGTGGAGTGTGCTCCTCGGTGCTGAGAAAGGCGGCGATTCGTCCGCCTGGTCACCTGTCGCAACAGAGAGTCTGTCTCACTCCGTGCGTCACCCCCTTGGAGGGCGTACGCGGCGGCAAGCAGGTCGACCGCCTCCCGGGGCGGCACACCGAGAGCCGCAAGCGCACCAACCGCGAAGACATCCACGATGAATGGTGCCGGTGCTGCTCTCATCCACAGTGACGAGCACGGTCACGGCGTGCCCCACTGGGCCAACGCCGCGCACGGCGCGCGAGCTTCGGGCCGGGTCAGCGCCGTCGGTGGAACCCTCGTCCTCGTGGTCGCCACGGACGAGGAGCTGCTCATCGCCTGCGACGTCGCAGCCCTGCTGGCGCAACCGCCTGCG
>JANMBJ010000007.1:0-18135 GCA_031360335.1 Candidatus Nanopelagicales bacterium | reverse complement strand
CCCCGCCCCCCCCCCCCCCCCCCCCCCCCCCGCCGCGCCCCGCGGCCTGGGCCGCTCGGCCCCGCCCCCCGCCCGGCCCCCCCCCCCCCCCCCACGACCATGTCAGCGGGTGTGGGCTCTCGACAGACCTGCGCCGTCGTGACATCGTCGCGGGAGTTGGCAGCTTCGCCTCCGGCGACCGCGCACGTCGCGGGTCAGTGCCTCCGGTTCGTCGCCCGGATCCAGGTCGCCGCAAGGAGAGCGCCATGCCCGACCCGACAGGTCCTGCGGTCGGCCCTGTCAACGGTCACCCGGTCGGCCAGTTGTCCGGGCCGGACGCACTCGTCGACCAGCTCACCGTCTCGACCATCACCCGACCGCTCGTCGAGGTCCGGGTCGGCTGGGGCTTCATCTCGCTCTACACGCTCGCCTACATGAGCACCTGCCTGCTGTTCCTCGCACCCGCACTCGTCACGCTGGCGCTGAAGGTCAACTCGCTCGTGGGGCTCGACCAGGCGCCCCGCAGCCTGGCTCAGGTCACGGGCATCGGCGCGCTGGTGTCGATGGTCGGCAATCCTTTCTTCGGCAGGATGAGCGACCGCACCACCTCGTCGTGGGGCATGCGTCGGCCGTGGATGCTCGTCGGCCTCATCGGCGGCTCGATCGGCATCCTCGTCGTCGCGCTCGCGCCCGCCGTGCCGGTCGTCCTCGTCGGGTGGTGCATCGCGCAGCTGCTGTTCAACGCGCTCCTCGCAGCGATGATCGCCGTCCTGCCGGACCAGGTCCCGGCCGCGCAACGCGGTCAGGTGTCGGGAGTCCTCGGAGTCTGCCTGCCCGTCGCGGCGGTGAGCGGCACCTTCCTGGTGCAGCTGTTCTCCGGCAACCAGGTCGCGATGTTCGTGGTGCCGTGCGCGATCGCCGGCTTCTTCATCCTGCTCTTCACCGTCACGCTCCACGACCGTCGGCTCGGCGAGTCGGTCCCGCCGCCGTGGACGCTGCGCGAGGTCCTCAGCACGTTCTACGTCGCCCCTCGACAGAGCCCCGACTTCGCGTGGGCGTTCCTCAGCCGTCTCATGTTCGTGCTCGCCTACGCCTTCCTGGTGACCTACCAGGCCTACTACCTGCTCGACCAGGTCGGCAGCGCAGAGTCCGACGTACCCCGCCAGATCTTTCTGGGCACGTTGGTCCAGTCGGTCGTCCTGATGGGTGCGTCCGTCGGAGCCGGGAGGCTGTCCGACCGCATCGGCCGCCGGAAGCTGTTCGTCCTCACCGCCTCGATCGTCTACGGCGTGGCGATGTTCGTCGTCGCGGTCGCGAGCAGCTTCAACGGATTTCTCGTCGGCATGGCCATCGGTGGACTCGGCTTCGGCATGTACACCGCCGTCGACCTCGCTCTGGTCGCCGACGTGCTGCCGGACCAGGACAGTGTTGCCAAGGATCTGGGTGTCTTCAACATCGCAGGCGCTCTCCCCTTCGCCATCGCGCCCGCGGTTGCTCCCGCGATCCTGCTCATCGGTGGCGGCAGCTATGGCGTGCTGTATGCCGTCGCCGGGATCTGCGCGATCGTCGGTGCCTTCGCCATCCTTCCCGTACGAGGAGTCCGATGACCTCCGAGATCGCCGAGCCCTGAGCCGGCGCGATGCCCTCGGCCGGAGAGCACCCGCCCGGCGTCGGTCGTACGAGAGCTCCCTGCTGGCAGGATGAGGCCACGGACCCATCGGGTCTCGCTGGCGGCAAGCTCTGTCGACCACTCGGGCAGTTCTCGTGAGGTGGGGTGGAGATGCTCGGCCCGCTCCTGGAGACCAAGCTCCACGTCCCGAGGTTGCGCACCGGTCTCGTCGCGCGAGGCCGGCTCAGCGAGCGACTCGGCCGAGGTGCGGAGGCGACGCTCACCCTGGTGTCTGCCCCAGCCGGCTTCGGCAAGACCACGCTGCTCACCGAGTGGCTCGCGACCGCGACGGCCGACGGCCGCGCCGTGGCGTGGCTCTCGCTGGACCAGCGCGACAACGATCCCGGGGTGTTCTGGACCTATCTCGTCACCGCTCTGCGGGCTGCGGGGCCAGGTGTCGGCGCAGGTGCCCTCGACCTCCTGCAGCGACCGCGGGCACCGATCGACGCGGTGCTCGCCACGGTGCTCAACGACCTCGACTCGATCGCGACCGACGTCGTGCTGGTGCTCGACGACTACCACGTCGTCGACTCGCCCGAGGTGCACGACGGGATGGTGTTCCTGCTGGAGAATCTGCCTCCGCGCGTACAGCTGGTGATCGCCAGCCGTACCGACCCGACGCTGCCGCTGCCACGACTGCGCGCTCGTGGGCAGCTCGTCGAGATCCGGGCCGCCGATCTTCGCTTCACTCCCGAGGAGGCCGCGGCCTATCTCACCGAGGGGATGGGGCTGGCGTTGACGGCACACGATGTCGCAGCGCTCGAGGAACGCACCGAAGGGTGGATCGCCGCGTTGCAGCTGGCGGCCCTGTCGATGCAGGGGAGAGAGGACGTCTCCGCGTTCATCGCCGGCTTCACCGGCGACGACCGTTACATCGTCGACTACCTCGCCGAAGAGGTGCTGCAGCGCCAGCCCGGCCACGTCCATCAGTTCCTGCTGCAGACCTCGATCCTCGACCGGCTCACCGGTCCGCTCTGCGACGCGGTCACCGGTCAGGAAGGTGGCAAGGCACAGCTCGCCGAGCTCGACCGGGACAACCTGTTCGTAGTCCCCCTCGACGACCGACGGCAGTGGTATCGCTATCACCAGCTCTTCGCCGACGTGCTGCATGCGCACCTGCTCGACGAGCAGCCCGACGTCGTTCCCGATCTGCACAGTCGCGCGAGCGTCTGGTTTGCCGCGCAGGCTGATCTTGCCGAGGCGATCCGGCACTCCCTCGCCGCGCGGGACTTCGAGCGCACAGCAGACCTGGTCGAGCTCGCGCTCCCGGAGATGAGCAGGACGCGGCAGGAAGCCACCGTGCAGGCCTGGCTGAACGCCCTTCCCGACGACGTGGTCCGCGCCCGGCCCGTGCTCGCTGTCGGCCTTGCCGGGGCGATGCTGGCAGTCGGTCAGATCGACGGCGTCGAAGCCCGGCTCGCGGAGGCGGAGCGCCTGCTGGACACGATCGGTCTGGTGCAGCGCCCGCCCGCTCGGTCCGCCCCGATGATCGATGACGGCGGGGTCGCACGACTCCCGGCGATGATCGAGCTCTATCGAGCTGCTCTGTCGCTGGCGAGAGGCGACGCGGCCAGCACGGTCCGGCATGCGCAGCTGGCCCTCGATCGTGCCGTCGCCGACGACCATCTCGCCCGTGCGGCGGCGGCCGGGCTGTTGGGGCTCGCCTGCTGGATGGGCGGGGACCTCGACGGCGCGCACCGGTCCTACACCGAGTGCGTAGCGGGTCTGCATCTGGCAGGGCACACCGCCGACACCATCGGCTGTGCAGTTGCGTTGGCCGACATCCGGCGTACGCAAGGCCGTCTCGTCGATGCCCAGCGGACGTATGAGCGGGCACTGCAGCTCGCGAACGGACCGGGCGACACCGTGCTCCGCGGGACGGCCGACATGTACGTCGGGATGAGCGAGCTCTTCCGCGAGCGCGACGACCTGGCGTCAGCCGAGCAGGCACTCGCGACGAGTCGAGACCTGGGTGTCCACAACGGGTTGCCGCAGAATCCCTATCGCTGGCGCGTCGCTATGGCTCGGATCCGCGAGGCAGAAGGCGATCTCGTCGGTGCTGGCGAGCTGCTGGAGGAGGCCGACCGCCTCTACGTGAGCGACTTCTTCCCACGCGTGCGCCCCGTGCCCGCCATGCGCGCTCGGCTGCACGTGTCGCAGGGCGACATCGGTGCGGCTCTCGCGTGGGTGCGTGAACGCAGCCTCTCGGTCGATGACGACCTCGACTACCTGAGCGAGTACGAGCACATCACTCTCGCGCGGGTGCTCATGGCGCAGACGTCGAGCGCAGCGGGCTCGGCCGATGAAACGACGTCACTCCTTGAGAAGTTGCTTCGGGCCGCCGACGACGGTGCACGCACCGGGAGCGTCATCGAGATCCTCGTCCTTCAGTCGCTGAATCTCCAGTCGCACCATAACTTTCCCGCTGCTCGAACGGCTCTTGAGCGAGCCGTGACGCTCGCCGAGCCGGAAGGCTATGTCCGGATCTTCGTCGACGAAGGCGCTCCCCTTGTCGTCGTGCTCCGGGACCTGGAGAAGTCTGGTGTCGCCCGCAGCTATGTGCGTCGGCTCCTGCACGCGATGTCGACGACAACTCCCCGGGCATCGTCGTCGCAGGGGCTGATCGAGCCGTTGAGCGAACGTGAGCTCGAGGTGCTGCGCCTCCTCGGCACCGACCTCGACGGTCCCGACATCGCCCGTCATCTCGTCGTGTCGCTGAGCACCGTGCGGTCGCACACCAAGAGCATCTACGCCAAGCTCGGCGTCAACAATCGTCGAGCTGCGGTCCGCCGGGCCGAGGAGCTCGACCTCGGCTCCCACGACCGCAACCTCTCGTAGCAGGCGCAGCGCCCTCCCTGGCTCCGCTGTACGTCCGACAGCTTCGGCGATGTCTGCGCGGCGTGGCCGAACAATCGAGCGACGTCGTGGGCGGACCACCCGAGCAGCGCGGATGCCGAGTGCTCGACGAAGGCCAGTGCAGCCCTTGCACGGGCTGGTCTGAACGCCAACACTGACAGTTGGTCGCGCGTTCGACCCGGGAGGAGGAGGAGCTGTGCGGATCCTCTTCTCCTCGACGTGGGGATACGGCCACATCTTCCCGATGGTGCCGCTCGCTCGAGCCTGTGCTGCGCTCGGCCATGACGTCCGGTGGGCCACGAGCGTCGACGGCTGTGCGCACGTCGCTGCCGCCGGGATCAACGCCGTCCCGGCGGGTCTGTCGCGCGAGTCGATCGACACCCTCGTCGAGTCGACCCGCGTCTCGGCGACAGGCGTTCGCCCCGAGGACCGGGCTGCCTTCGTCTTCCCGCGCATGTTCGGCGCCGCGGCCACCCCGATCATGTTCGCCGATCTGCTCCCCATCGCACGGGACTGGGGGGCGCAGCTGCTCGTGCACGAGCACGCTGAGCTCGCTGCCCCGCTGGTCGGTGCGCTGCTGGGCATCCCGGCGATCACCCACGCCTTCGGGGGCGCGATCCCCACCGCCATCCTCGATGATGCCAGCGCGAGGTTGGCTCCGCTGTGGGCCGAACACGGACTGTCGATCCCCGACCACGCTGGCTGCTTCACCGCCTCCTATCTCGACATCTGCCCGCCGCGGGTGCAGACCGTGTCGACCGGCCACATCACCAGGATCCAGCCGCTGCGGCCAGTCCCCTACACTGGCGAGCCGACTTCAGAAATGCTCGAAGTCCTTGCTATGAGCGGGGAGCCGCTGGTCTACGTGACCCTCGGTACGGTGCAGGGGCAGTCCGCCAACCAGGTCGCCGTCCTGCAATCGGTGATCGAGGGCCTCGACGGGCTCGGAGTACGCATCCTGGTCACGGTCGGTCCTGGCGGCGATCCCGGTGCCCTCGGTCGGCAGGCGGCTCATGTCACGGTCCGGCGCTTCGTCTCGCAGACCGACGTCCTCCCCAGGTGCGCGGCCGTGGTCTCCCATGCCGGCTCCGGCACGGTGCTCGGCGCGCTGAGCGAGGGTCTTCCCCAGCTGTGCCTGCCCCAGGCGGCCGACCAGTTCCGCAACGCCGACGGAGTCGTGGCGGCGGGCGCCGGGATCGCCCTCCACCCCGCCGACGCGACTCCCGACGTCATCGGCGCGGCCGTGCGCCGGATCATGGTCGAGGAGCAGTTCCGTCATGCCGCTGCCGGCATCGCCGACGACATCCGCGCCATGCCGGCGCCGGAGGTCGTCGCCGCAGGACTGGTCCGCCTCACCTGACTCTCTCGCCCTGCGTCGTGGGGCTGCCATGCTGTGCGCTCAGCGACCACGCAGGGCCGAGATGACATCTGCGAGCACTCCGTAGGCGGTCTGGCGCGGCGTCAGGTCGTGGCCGACGATCGTGAGGCCCGGCATGAGGTCGCCCTCGAAGTGGAGGCCGAGCGCCATCGCGTCGATCCCGTGGAACGGGTCGTCGGCTTCGAGCCTCGTGGGTGCCACTCGACCGCGGACCACACCGTCGACGGCTTCCACAAGTGCGACCAGGCGGATCGGAGTTCCCGCGGCCGCGGCAGCTCGAACCTCATCCGGGTCGATGTCGCGGATACCCGTCACGTCGAGGTCGGCGAGGCGAAGGTCGGCATCCATCAGCACGTTCGCGATCGCTACCACCTTGACGGCCGAGTCGAACCCGTCGACGTCGAGACTGGGATCCGCCTCGGCGATGCCCCGCTCCTGCGCGATCCGTACGCCGTCGGTGAAGGACGCTCCCGCCTCGATCGCTTCGAGGATCACGCTCGTCGTGCCGTTGACGATCCCACGGACCCGGTGCGGTCGTTCGAGCGGCAGCGACTCGCGATAGAGCGAATAGACCGGCAGGCAGTCGGCGGTCGATGATTCGAAGCGAAAGCGCACCCCGTGCAGCTCCGCCAGGTCGGTCAGCTCTCGATAGGCGTGCACCACCGGGCCCTTGTTGGCCGTGACACCGTGCACACCCGTCGACAGCGCCGCGCGGAGGAAGTCGATGGCCGGTTGTCCGGTGTCGAGATTGACTGCACTGAGCTCGACGAGCACATCGGCCGCGCTCGCCCGCAGCCACGCCGCGAGCTGGGCGACGTCGTAGGTCTTCCCGATAGGAACCTCGCCGCGCTCGAGGGCCGCGAGATCGAGCCCGGCGGGGTCGGAGACCAGTCCGTGGCGACGGGTCATGACGCCGGTGAGCCGCAGCTCGAGCCCGAGCTCCTCGCGCACCTGGTCACCACGCTCGCGGAGCAGGCTCACCAACGCTGACCCGACATTGCCGAGGCCGACCATCGCGAGGTTGAAGACCTGCGGAGACGGAGGGATGAGCTCCTGCTGCGTCGTCATGCCGTGATCCTGCCCGGTCGTGCCGGGCGGCCGATCACCGCCCGCGTGTCTGCGACTCCGCCGCGGTCACGAACGGTGTCGCAGCACTGAGCCAGCACACACCGCCCCGATCAGTCCTCGGGGAGGTCGGCGAAGTCGCGCTTGACCTGGCGATACCACCCCAGTCCAGCGATCGGATTCTTCCAGCGGCCCTTCATGCTCGACAGGGCGATCTGGTGGGTCTCGTCACCTCCGGCGACGACATCCTTGAGATGGCGGTCCTGTCCCTTGATCACCACGTCGGCGGTGTCTCCGTGAAGAGCGAGATCGCACGGTCCGCCGAGCTGCTTGCACGTCATCGTCTTCATCGCTCGCGCATCCTCTCGTCGTGACTGGTCTGCCGACCGTACGCGCAGTGCCTCGTCGCGACCTTCTCCGTTCCTGCTCGATACCGTGACAACGCTGGACGCCGGTGGGGTGACCTCGACGCCTCCCGCCGCTGCAGCCCGGCTTCCCGTGATGCCGCGCTCCCGAGCGATAGCGCCAGCGCGGTCCATAGACCGCGTTGGCGCTATCGAATTCTTCGTCACGAGCTTCAGGAGATTGTGATGGCAGCGTGACGCTGTGGCCTGGTCGCCGGCCATGACGCTCGTCAGGGTGATCCTCATCAGAAGTCCTCTCGTCCGAGATCGACCAGCGGCCGCGAGGCGGTGTCAGGGCCCGCCGTACACGACGTACAAGCCTGCACCGACTGCCGCTGCGGAAGCGACAGCGATCAGCCGCGCAGTCACGGCTGTCAGACGAGTCGTGATGAGAACGGCGAGGACGAGGACCCCCGCGCCGACCTGGACCCACCAGTACAGCGCCGGTGTCGAGTCAGCGATCCTGGTGAGCCCGTGGGCCGCTTCGCCGAACGCGATGCCCGGCCAGAAGCCGACGGCCAAGCCGCGTACCCATGACGCAGGCATCGCGGGAAGGGGTTGCCTCATGGCCCAGACCGCTGCACCCATGACTGAGCCGGCGATGATGCCGGCGACGATCCACAGCAGCGCCCAGCTGCTCGACGCGCCAAGCCCGCGCAACGTCGACGTGGCGTAGTAGCCCACCATCGCCAACGGACCCACGGCGCTTGCGAACAGCACGCACGCCCACAGCTGGCGACGCAGCATCGCTGCGAGGGCCGCGAACGTCACGATGGGCAGCGCTGAGTTGAACAGCGGCGCGATCGCATCGACCGCGATCCCCTGTCCGAATGACAATCCCGTGCCCACCATGATCGATCCGAGCACCAGGACGAGAGCCGCTCGAGGCGTCTGCACAGGTGGGACGGTACCCGGCTTCGGCACCACGCTTCCCACCTCGCACTACGGAGGACGGCAGCTCCAGCCCCCGCAGGTGACCTACCGTTCGCCCTCTGCACGAACAGCATCGTCTCCACCTGGACTCGGCCTCAGGCACATCGGACGCCTCCTCGATGACTCCCGACCCGGGTGACGAAGCGCCGGATCAGACGAAGGCATGTCGAGCCTGGCCGGTGCTCACCGCGAGCTCGTGCTCCTTCGTGCCGAACAGCATCCAGATCTGGTAGAGGAGCACGATCGTCACGATCAGTGATGAGAAGCCGATGGGGCTCTTGATGTAGACGAGCCAGTAACCCCAGTGTGCAGGTGCAGCAACGACTCCGCCCACCACGTCCGCGAGCTTCACGCCGGAGGCATCGATCGTGTCGTTGGCGTCACCCTTGGTGACGAGGGTGCCGTCGACGTTCTTACCGACGTACCGGTGGGTGATCAGCGACCCGTCGTGGGTGAAGGTGATCGGCTGCCCGAGCTCATAGACGCCGAGCTCGACGATGACCATGCTGCGAGAGGGGATTGCCGGCGACATCGAGCCTGTCTGAACTGCATAGAGCCGGTGGGTTCGCAACCCGATGACGGCCAGAGCTATCAGGAGGCACAGCGACAGGACCGCGATCGTCGAGAGCGCTCTGCGTCGCTTCGTCATGATCGTCCTTACGTCCATCGTCCATGGTTCACAGGCGCTGCTCGACGTGTCCACCGGCTCGTCGTGGACCCGTGGGTGGGCGGCGCACGCGTCGCCCACCCGGTGGTTCCACTACGGGGTGTGGCCAACCTGGGTGGCCACGACGCGGTACGGCAATCCGTTGCCACTGGTCGACGAGTCAGAGGGCAGCGCACCGTGCGAGGGGTAGATGTTCCACGCGTCGCCCTGGTGTCCAGTCATCTTGCCGGGGTAGGAGAAGGTGAAGCTGACCGAGCCTGAGGCGCCCGCCGCCAAGCCAGAGCGGACGAGCAGGGTGGCCGGCAGGGGCCAACAGCCCGTCGGCACGAAGGCCCCGCAGGTGCCGGAGGCATCGGGGCGATTGTCGTTGAGGTTCGTGGAGTGGAAGACGACACCGCTCGAGGTGTCGGTCACCGTCACATCACCGAACGAGCCCAGGTTGTTCAGGGCGTGCAGTGATGCCGCGTCGGGGAAAGCCAGGTAGACGTCCTGGGGGCCCGTGCCCTGTGAGGTGTAGTTGAACGTCACCGTCTGCGGCTCACCCGGCATGAGGTGCTCGAAGTTCAGGTTGAGCCCATCCGCACCACTGCCACCCCAGGTCACGATCTTCACCTGTCCGACGGTGCCCGTGATGGCACCGGACTTCGCGTCGCTGAAGTAGGCCCCCGTAAATCCGGACGCCGTGGTCGCCAGCCCGATCGCCACTGCCGTAGTGAGGCTCACTGCAAGCAGCCTGCGCTTCGTTCCTGTCTTCATGACTTCCCCTTAGATGCGACCCGTGAACGCCTAGTGGCGCTCCTGCAGGTCTCGCTCTTCGGACGCTAGACCGTTCGAGCAGCCGTTGCAGCGCAACATCACGCTGTGCACACGCCAGAACTCGCTGTGATCGTGCACACGGGTGGCTCGAACACTGCGAAGAGTCACGGCGGCGGAACGATGGCATGCATACACGCTCTGCCACAACGTTTCTGCGCCGCCGCTCAGCCAGACGCGAGCAGGTCCGTCGGTGGCTGACACCGTCGTTGCACAAGGTAGGCAAGGCAACGCTGAGGGCCGAGCGCGCCGACGGAGTCGGGGCGATCTCGGAGGGGTTGCTCCGCAGCTGGAGAGGCCACCGCATGACGGTCACACCGCACGCGACCTACCGCCGGCTTCCGCTGCCATGGCGGTTCGTCGTCCAAGGTTTTCCGAAGGTCGTCGCGACACCCTCAGCCGGGGACGTTCACCCGCCCGAAGGGAATCAGTCATGCCCTCAGCAACGATCACCCGAAGACGGACGGGCCTCACGGTCGCCGCACTGGCCGGGATGCTTCTCGCGGCGTTCGTCGGCGTCGTCGGCAATCACGCCCGAGCATCTTCCGAGGTGCTAGCCACCCCGACCGCCGCTACCGAGGGGTCGACCACGGGGGCGGCGTCACGTTCGTCCACCGCTGCCCGAAACCTCGACCGCCAGACGACTCTGCATGACGAGGGATCCGGAGCAGCAGTCTCCGGTGCCAGGTATCTGCATTTCGCCGGCAGCGCCGACACGTACGTCATCGGCACAGCCGTCAAGTCAGGAACCTACGCATCCGCTGCACCCGCATCGGGGACGTGCACGTGGGCCCGGCTCGGCGAGCTCAGAGCCGGAATCCGACACGTCCTGGCGCAGGCAACGACCACCGGGCCGAGCCAGATCACCATCCTGACCACCGACAGGCTGTTCACGACATCCGGCTGCGCCACCTGGCAGCGAGTCCGCTGACGGCCCTCGACCGGCCACCCGTACAACGCCCCGAGCACCCCCACCGCGTCGTCCCTGCTGTCACGCGGGGTCGTACGGACCTAGCTTCACCGGCCCGGCAACGAGGCATCCGGACGGGTCGCCGCGGCAGTCGGCTTCCCGGACCGGGGCTGGAACTCCCTGGCACTGAACGGATCCTGACCTTCGCAGTCACCCGACGAGCTGCATCGCGACGAGCTCATGACAAGTGGGAGCCCGTCGTGTTCCTTCAGGTCTGGCGTGTCCGATCTGAGCCGGCTGTTGGCGCCATTAGGCCGACCTTGCGGAAGCATCGCGGGGGGTGCCGCGCGCTGAGGTGGGTGGGATGCCGTCGCGTTGGGACTTGCAGTGGTAGAGGGCCAGGTCTGCGCGACGAAGTGTCGAGCTCGGGTCCTCGTCCTGCTCGGCGATCGCGATGCCGACGCTGATCGACGGAACCATGTCACTACCTCGGACACGTAGCGGGCGGCTCACAGCCTGAGTGATCTTGCCCGCGAGCAGGTGAGCATCCGACAGGGTGCCGAGACTTCCGGCAACAACCACGAACTCGTCACCGCCGACTCGTGCTACCAGGTCCTCCACGCGCACTGCTTCCCTCATCCGGGTGGCGACTGCCATGAGGACCGTGTCCCCAGCCTCGTGACCCCACGTGTCGTTGATCGACTTCAGCCGGTCGAGGTCGCAGTAGAGGACGGCATCGATTCGCCCTGCCTGGCGTCGTTCACTTGTTTGAGCGAGTCTGGCGTCGAGCTGAGCACGGTTAGCGAGCCCGGTAAGGGGATCTCGAAACGCCGCTTCTGCCAAACGTTGACGCTGCACAACCCGGTCCGTCACGTCACGCCACGTGAACGAGATGCCGTCGTCGACCTTCGTGGCTCGGTTGTCGAACCAGCGGGTCCCGACGCGACCGGACTGGTCCAACGCGTGGAACGGATGGTCATCGAGTGCGAGCGGGGCGCCCGTGCGCACAACATCGGCGTACTGCCCGAGGAGCCCGGAGACCCCATGCTCGGGGAAGAGCTCCAGCAACGTTCTGCCGAGCAGCTGGTGGCGGTCGAGTCCGTTGGCGGCGCAGGCGGCTGCGTTGGCATCCACGTACCGAAAGTCGACGATCGACCCCTTCACGTCTCGGATGGCCTGCCAGAGGACCCAGGGGTCCAGCTGGCTGTCGATCACGCCTCGTAGTTGGGCTTGCGCGATTCGAGCGGCTTCTTGAGAGTGCGTCGCCCCGGTGACGTCGAGGATCTCGGACACGAAGCAGAGGAACTCCCCAGTCGCGTCCCGGACGCCAGTGACCGTGAGGCGGCCGTAGACGACTGCCCCATCGGGGTGCAGGTAGCGTTTTGCCAGTCGATAGGTATCGAGCTCCCCGGCCATGACGCGTCTGGCCAGTGCTTCGTCAACGTCAAGGTCGTCCGAGTGCGTGAGCTCCTGGAACGAACAGTGAAGAAGCTCGTCTTTGGACCGACCGAGCAGCGTGCACGCGGCCGGGTTCACAGTGAGGAAGCGACCGTCGGCCGAGACCAGGCAGAGAGCGGTCGCCGACTGCTCGAGCACGAGCCGGAACAGATCCGGTACGAGCGCAGACAAGTCATCGATCGCGACTTCAGTCCTACCCTGTTCGGCGAGGGACACAGCAACACCTCCTCTCGTGGTCATCTGGGTATCGGCATGGAGAGCTCCGATTCTTGAGGGGGCATGACCCGCGCGGGAGTGAACCGCCTTCGCTGATGACGCGCAGCGATCGATGGGTGCGTTGTCCAGGACGGCCGTGTGCAGGCCACGCCGAGACCATCACTCGGCCTCTGCCAGGTACGGCAGCGCCGTGCGGACGGCATGCAGGAGTACGTCGTCAGCTACAGCGCTCGGTCACGACCTCGCCGCCACGGTGCTATCGGCTGCCCAGGGTGCTGATCACGGCGCGGGATTCGGGCGACGTGCTGATGGCCCTGGTGAACGCCCGGTCGATCGTGAGGCAGTCGACGGCGAACTGTTGGAGGTAGGCAAGTCGTCTACCTCCGCACGAGGCAGGTCGACAACACCGAGGGTCGGGCACGAGGCGCTGCAACCGATCTCGCATAGGGACGATTCGTAGAACTTCGAGCGGGCTCACACACCGTGATCTCGTGTGTGGAAGCCGTGCTCGCCGGCCACACCTGGCCGCGCACCGCCCTCGAGATGGACCGCCACTGCGCCGTGACCGGGCCCGCCGGGACGGTCGCCGAGTCCACCGAACCCACCGACACCCACACGCAGCATTCTCTCGGCAGGGAGGTCAGTCAGCCTTCAAGGTCGAGCGCCTCAAGGATGTCGTTCATCTGCTGCCGGAACAGCCCTGGCGGGAGGGTCACGAGAGGTGGAATGTGCCAATATTGGCACAACAGTGTCGACTGCCCTGGTGTGCCAATATTGGCACAATGGTCTCCTGAGGCGTACTGTGCTGATATTGGCACACTGAGGGAGGCTGACATGGCCCGCACGTTCACCGTGCGCACCGGCAAGGACCTGGGCGGCGCGGTCCGGGAGGCCCGACTGGCGGCCGGCATGACCCAGGAGGAGCTCGCCGAGCGAACGGGCCTCGGGCGCAGCTACCTGGCGAAGATGGAGGCCGGCCTGAGTGTCGTCCTGCTCGAGCGCGCCATGAAGGCCTTGCGTCTGCTCGGCGCCGAGGTCGTCGTGACCGTCCCGGGGCGCAGCGATGGCCCGTAGCCGCACTGCACCGGTCTGGCTGCACGGCGAGCCGGTCGGTGCGATCACGAGCTCTCCGCGACGCGGGACCACCGTGCGGTTCACCTACGACACCGATGTGCTCGACCGGTACCCGCTCAACGTGCCCCTGCTGTCCTGCTCGCTACCGACCGGGTCCCGGACCGTGGACGCCCGGGCGTTCTTCGCCGGGCTGCTCCCCGAGGAGGATCACCGGCGAGCGCTGGCCTCGCGAGCGGGAGTCCTGGACACCGACGTGTTCGCGCTGCTGCTCGCCTATGGCCAGGACGTCGCCGGTGCCGTCGTCGTCGGTGACGCGGTGGCCGACCGGCCCCGAGCCGCGGCGGATCCTTACACCTCCGGTGCGCTCGACGAAGAGGTTGCCGCGTTGGCGGACAAGGCACGACCGCTGGCTGTGCACGACGACTCCGAGCTGTCGATCGCGGGTCTGCAGGACAAGATGCTCCTGGTCGCGCTCGAGGACGGCGGGTGGGCGCGCCCGGTCCACGGGTACCCCTCCACCCACATCCTCAAGGTCGACGACCGGTCGCACCGGGGCCTCGTGATCGCCGAGCACACGTGCCTGCAGATCGCCCGCGCGGCGCAGCTGCCCGCAGCGCGGTCCGAGCTGGTGGCCTTCGGTGAGCTCGACGCCCTGATCGTGACCCGCTTCGACCGGGAGCCCGCGACCGGGTCGCTGCCTCGCCGGATCCACCAGGAGGACTCCTGCCAGGCGCTGGGCATCGACCTCGAGCCGAGCGCCGGCCGCACCAAGTACGAGCGCCTCGGCGGCCCGCGGCTGCGTCAGGTCGCGGCCCTGCTCGAAGCCTGGGGTGACCCGGCGTCCCGCTACGCGCTGCTCGACCAGGTCGTGTTCACCGTACTGAGCGGCAACGGCGACGCTCACGGCAAGAACATCTCGTTCCTGCACCCGTCCGCCGACGGGATCGTGCTCGCCCCGCTCTACGACACGGTACCCACGGCGCTGTGGCCGGCGCTGCGCACCTGGGCCGCGATGTCCGTCGGCGGCGCGACCGAGCTGCCCCAGATCAACCTGACCGACATCGTCGCAGAGGCCGCCGGCTGGGGCTTGAGCGAGGGCTCCGCGCGTGCCCGGGTCGTGGCCACCACCGAGCGGGTGCGCCAGGCGTGCGACACCGTCGACATCCCCGACGTACCCATCGCCGAGGCTGCGGTGCGGCTCGTCGGCGCGAACTGCGAGCAGCTGCTCACCGCGTCACTGCACTAGGCCAGCCCAGGGGGTCTCGGGCCGTCGCCCCAGTTCGTGGCCCTTTCGGCCACTCGGCCATCAGCACATCACCCACCACCTGTTGCCGAAGTGGGCGGGGGTGGCGGGTGGCATCTAACAACGGCTGGCCGGCTGGCGTCGTTGGACGTGACCTCACGCCTGCCCGATCGTCGCGCGCAGCTATGCGGTGGGCACGACTGTCAGGAGCACGGCGCAGCTGGTGAGCGCCTCGAGCGCGTGACGCCCCGGCGGGATGACGGCGTACGAGCCCGGTCCGCCTTCCCAGCTCTGCTCTCCGGAGCTCAGCCGGACGCGACCCCGCAGGACCTGGAGGGTGGCCTCGCCCGGGTTCTCGTGCTCGTCGAGACGTCGGCTCGCGGCCAGTGCCATGAGCGTCTGGCGGAGGCGGTGGCCACTCCCGCCGTAGACCGTGTGGCTGCTGCGTCCGCTGGACGAGTCAGCGGCGATCCGCATGTGGTCATCGGCCAGGTCTGTGAGTGATGCGTCGTCCATGCCTCTCCTCCTTCGTTGGTGCCGGGTGTCGCTGCGGTCAGCTGCCGATCTTCTCCCAGCCTCGGCGTGGTGCCCGGGCGGAGCCGTGAGCGTCGCGGCTGCGGTAGACGATGTACGGGCGGGCCAGGTAGCCCACCGGGGCACTGAAGACGTGGACGAGGCGGGTGAACGGCCACAGCGCGAACAGCGCCATGGCGAGCAGTGCATGGATCTGGAATGACAGCGGAGCCGACTGCATCACCGTCGCGTCGGGCTGGAACCAGAAGATGCTGCGGAACCAGACGGCGACGTCCTGTCGGTAGTCGTGACCGGCGCCGAAGAGCTGGACGACGAATGAGTTGTACATGCCGACGCCGATGACGGCGCCTAGCGCGACGTACATGACCTTGTCCATCCGGGTGGTCGCACGAAACACCGAGGGTGTGGAGCGGCGGCGGTAGATCAGCAGCGCGAGGCCGACGACCGTCATCAGCCCGAACACCGTCCCGGTGGTGACGGCCATGACGTGGTAGGCGTCCTCGGACATGCCGAGCTTGGTGGTCCACGTCTCGGGGATGACGAGTCCGACGATGTGGCCGAGGAGGACGCCGAGGATCCCGAAGTGGAACAGCGGACCACCCCACGCCAGCAGCTTCTTCTCATACATCTGGGAGGAGCGCGAGGTCCAGCCGAACTTGTCGTAGCGGTAACGCCAGGCGAGACCGACGACGAAGCAGGTCAGTGCGGCATAGGGCAGGACGACCCACACGAACGAGGTCATGAGCGCACCTTCAGGGAGTCGACGGAGAAGAACGGCTCGAGGCCGACCGCCTCGGCAGGCGGACCCTCCGCCGCAAGGGTCAACGCCGCGGCGCGGATCTCTGCCGTTGGGGCCGGCAGGGTCGCCTCGAGCGCCTCGAGGACCTGCGCGTACGGCGAGCTCATGGCCAGGAGCGACTCGTGCAGGACGTGGATGCCAGCGTGGTGCTCGAGGAGCAGGGCCAACGCCATGTCCTCATGACCGACGGACGCGAGTTCGAGGACGCAGGGCAGGAAGTCGGGTAGCTCTCCACCCTCGACGGAGAAGCCACGCTGACGGTAGGCGTCCTGGAACCGCCACAGCGCCATCCCGCGTCGCCGCGTGTCCCCGTTGAGGTAGTAGGTCAAGTAGAGGCAGTTGCGGCGCTTCATGTCGAACGTCGCGACGTACTCGGTCTGCAGCTGCAGCAACGGTGTCGTGGAGAGGTAGCCCAGGAAGCGGGAGAGCGGAACCCCGCTGCCCCTGGGAAGCCCGGCCAGCACGGGCAACAGCATCGACGGGACCTCCGCGACGTCGTCGTCCGGGTACTGCAGGAGCCGGGAGACCGCCGCGAAAACGACGCGACGGTCGTCGCTGGTGGGCTTCGACGATGTCCTCATGATGCTGATCCCTCGTCCGTGATGTCCGACCCCACGTCGCGGCGGGGCGGGAACATCCCGGGCGGGGGTTCACCGCCGGACCAGGTCAGCAGGTCGATGGCGCCCTGGCCCTCGGGCAGCTGGTCGTAGCGGTCGGCCTCTGCTCGCTGCTTGGTGAGCTGGAAGGTCTCGACCGACGCGGGCGTGGTGGAGACCTCGCCGAAGGAGCCGGTGCCGCCCATACCCGGGCCGCCGCTGTAGTCGAGGCTGCAGCCGGCGATCTCGTCCAGGGCGCGCCCGGCCTCCACGTGGGCGGCGGGGATGACGTAGCGGTCCTCGTACTTGGCGATGGCAAGGAGCCGGTAGAGCTCTTCTATGGTCTGGCCGGTCATGCCGACCGCGGTGGCGATCGCCTCGTCGCGGTCCTCGCCGAGGTTGACCCGGCGCATGTAGGACCGCATGGCGGCGAGGATCCGCAGGCTGTTCTCGACCGGTTTCGGGTCACCGGCGGTGAAAACCTCGGCGAGGTATTCGACCGGGATGCGCAGCTGGTCGATCGCCGCGAACAGGGTGTCTTTGTCCTCACCGTCGGCACCGGTGGAGCTGACCGCGTCGACGACGGGTGAGAGCGGCGGGATATACCAGACCATCGGCATGGTGCGGTACTCCGGGTGCAGCGGGAGCGCGATGCGGTAGCGGTTGGTGAGGGCGTAGACCGGTGACTTCTGCGCTGCCTGGATCCAGTCCTCGGGGATCCCTTCGGCCCGAGCCGAAGCGACGACAGCTGGGTCGTCGGGGTCGAGGATCACCGAGCGTTGCGCTTCGAGAAGGTCGTGCTCGTCCTCGACCGAGGCGGCGGCGAGCACGGCGTCGGCGTCGTAGAGGAACAGCCCGATGTAGCGCAGCCGCCCCACGCACGTCTCGGCGCAGACCGTGGGGAGTCCGGCTTCGACGCGGGGGTAGCAGAAGGTGCACTTCTCGGCCTTGCCGGTGCGGTGGTTGAAGTAGACCTTCTTGTACGGGCATCCACTGACGCACATGCGCCAGCCGCGACAACCGTCCTGGTCCACGAGGACGATGCCGTCCTCGGCTCGCTTGTACATCGCGCCGGAGGGGCAGCTCGCGACGCACGCGGGGTTGAGGCAGTGCTCGCAGATGCGCGGCAGGTGGAACATGAAGGTCTGCTCGAACTCGAACTTGATCTTGTCGCCGAGCTTCTTCACGATCGGGTCCTGAGGTGCGTGCTCGGGGGCTCCACCGAGGTCGTCGTCCCAGTTGGCCGACCACGTGATCTGCATCGGTAGACCGGTGATGAGCGACTTGGGCCGCGCGACGGGGACATCGTCACCGGCGGGTGCGTTGAGCAGGGTGTCGTACTCATAGGTCCAGGGCTCGTAGTAGTCCTTGAGCCCGGGCAGCTTGGGATTGCTGAAGATCCGGGACAGCCGCTTGAGCCGTCCGCCGGCGCGGAGCTTGAGCTTCCCGCGCGGCGTGCGAACCCAGCCGCCGCCCCACTTCTCCTGGTCCTCGTGGGTGCGGGGGTATCCGAGTCCGGGGCGGGTCTCGACGTTGTTGAA
>JANMBJ010000480.1:0-22727 GCA_031360335.1 Candidatus Nanopelagicales bacterium | reverse complement strand
GCGGGCCATCGTGAGTGGGCGCCTTTCGCCGGCCGGTCCGCCGCTCGCAGTGGTGAGAGCCAGACCCTAGCCATCCTGGCTTCCGCCGAGGGCGTGTTCGTCCTGGTTCGTCCTCAGTGCGTGCCAGATACGTCCCTTGTGCACCGAGTGGTTGACCCGCCGTCCGATGTATCAGCCGCTCATCTGCGCTCTCAGTACCTCTGTGCAGCGCATGCCCGACATCGCGCCGTCACTCATTGGTCACCCTGCGAGTGGATCCTCAGACGTGTCGCACGCGTCGGACGGGTCACTGGGCACTGCCCAGCGGCGTCGGGAGTCCCGGCACAGGCACGTCGATGACTGGAGGGGCCGTGGGGGATCACGTCATGCCGGAGCAGCGCAGACACCTGCCGAGACTGGGCCGACCACGGATCCCGATCGACCTGCGTCGCGAGCATCATCACCGCGAGTTCGCGCTCGAAGATCTGATGGCAGCCAAGGGGTCTCACCGCATCAGTCTGTGCATCCCGGCCCGCAACGAGGCGGCCACGGTCGGGCTCATCGTGACGACCCTGCACTCCGCACTCGTACGCGAGTCCAGCCTCCTCGACGACCTCGTCGTGATCGATCACGCGTCGACCGATGCCACGGCGCAGATCGCCCGCGACGCCGGGGCACGGGTGATCTCCGCTGACTCGGTGCTGCCGGACTATGGCCCCGCGCTCGGCAAGGGCGACGTGCTCTGGAGATCCCTCGCGGCGACCACGGGCGACATCGTGGTCTGGCTCGATGCCGACCTCGTGGGTCTCACCGCCGACGTCGTCGTCGGTCTCGTCGGGCCGCTGCTCGCCGACCCGTCGGTCACCCTGGTGCGGGCGGTCTATGAGCGCACGCTCAGCGGTCAGACCGGCGAGGGAGGTCGTGTCACCGAGCTCACCGCACGACCGGTGCTCTCCCTGCTTCATCCACGCCTGGCCCATGTGCGCCAGCCGCTCGGTGGCGAGTACGCCGCCCGGCGCGAGGTGCTCGAGTCGGTGCCCTTCGAGCCGGACTACGGCGTCGAGATGGGCCTGCTCATCGACATCGCTGCGGCGTGGGGTGCCGAGTCGATCGCCCAGGTCGACGTAGGCACCCGCGTGCACCGCAACCGCCCGCTGTCCTCGCTCACCGGTCAGGCGCGTGAGGTGCTGCGAGCTGCCCTCTCTCGAGCCGACACCTCGGCGGCACCGGGATTGCGCGGCGATCTCCCGCTGCGCCCGCCCATGCGTGATGTCCGGGAGCACGCTCTCGTTGGCTGACAGCGTGCACTGAGCCCTTAGCGATCCCCGTCGTCGTGCGTGCGGCTGCGCCGCAGCGCAGTAGAACCTCGCACGACCATGCTCAGCGGCAGGGTCACCTGCTGCGGGTCGCGGGTCGGATGGTCGAGCGCCTCGAGCAGTGACTGCGCGGCACGCGCCCCGATCTCCTCGACGGGTTGCACGATGGTCGTGAGATCGAGGTGCTCCGACATCTCGTGCCCGTCAAATCCTACGACAGACACGTCGCGCCCGGGCTGAAGTCCGTGTGCACGAAGGGATCTCAGCGCACCAAAAGCCATCTCGTCAGACATCGCGAACACAGCAGTGGGTGGGTGGGGTCGCGCGAGCATCGTGGTCATCGCCCGCTCTCCGCCCTCGATGGTGAAGTGCCCGCACGCCTCGAGGTCGGGCTCGACGGCGAGGCTGGCGTCGAGCAGCGCATCGCGATAGCCGATCCAGCGGTTCTCCTCCGGCCGGAACGGCGTAGGCAGCGGGCGCCCGGAGATGAGTCCGATGCGTTCGTGCCCGAGGTTGATGAGGTGCTGCACGGCCATGCGTGCTCCGGCGACGTCGTCGATGCCGACCGACCAGCAGCCCTCGCGCTCCGTGTCGATCAGCGCGACGGGGAGGTCCGCCTCGAAGATCTCGCTGACTCCCTCGGTCTCGGTCGAGAGCGAGATGACGAGGAAGCCGTCGACGCGCCGGCGCAGCTTGCGGTGCGGGGGCACGCGGTGGGTCTCGCTCGGGTCGCCGATGCTCGACAGGAGCAGGTCGAGCTCCGAGGCCTGCAGCACCTTCTCGATGCCTGAGAGCACCCGACCGAAGTACCACCGGGCGATGTAGGGGGTGATGACGGCGATGCTGCCCGCCCGACCGGAGGCGAGACGCGAGGCGGCCGGGGAGACGACGTAGTCGAGGCGCTCGGCCACCTGGCGCACCCGCTCGCGCGTCACCGGGTCGACGTTGGGAAGGCCGCGGAGCGCGCGGGACACGGTGGCGGTCGAGACGCCGGCCTCGCGCGCGATGTCGCGGATCGTCATGGCCATGGACTCGAGCGCTCCTTCGTGAGGGTGGTTCTCGGTCGAGAGTAGGGAGTGCGGGTCGGTCTGTGCAAGCGTTTACGCTCAGGCTGGCTGCTGGCGCCACCCGGCGTCGGCACGCTCAGTTGTGCAAGAAAGCGCCCCTACGGCCACCACGTGGGGCCGACGACCGTACCGCCGCAGAGCGGACGGCAGCGCCGCGCGTCGCAACGGGGTGCAACGTGCACGGAGCGTTACACCCACCGGGACTAACGTCGAGGCATGAGCACCCAGCGCCCCGACGTCGCCGTGATCGTGCTCGCCGGGGGTCGCTCGCGTCGGTTCGGCCGGGACAAGCTCGACGCGAGGGTGGAGGGTCGCCGCCTCCTCGACGGGGCGCTCGATGCAGCCCTCGGCGTCACCTCGGCGGTCGTCGTGGTCGGGCCGCCTCGTGGGCTGCCGCCTGACGTCGTCCGGGTTCGAGAGGAGCCGGCCTTCTCCGGCCCGTTCGCCGCCGTTGCGGCGGCGCTTCCGCAGGTCGAGGCTGCGGTGGTCATCGTGCTCGCGGGCGACCTGATCGAGCCGGCGCCGTTGCTCCCGCTCCTCGTCGAGGCACTCGGTGCGGAGCCTGACGCCGACGCTGCGGTCACGGTGGACTCCGACGGTCGGCGTCAGCCGCTGCTCGCGGCGTATCGCGTGACTGCCCTGCGCGCCGGGATCGCGGGCGTGGATCCCTGCAACCGTGGTGCCTACACCCTGCTCGACGGCCTGCACGTGGTCGAGGTGCACGACCCGGCCCACTGGTCACGCGACATCGACGAGCCGGACGACCTCCCCACCGGCTGAGCTCCTCGAGTCAGAGATCTCACCGTCGCACCCGGCTGGCGGGCCGCGATTCGACCGGTGGCTCGAGGACTCAGCTGCGAGGCGATGGCGCCCAGCTGGGGGAGCGGCGCTCGAGGAAGGCGCCCATGCCCTCGCGAGCCTCGGCGCTCGCGAACAGCGATCCCGAGAGCTCCGCGGTGAAGGCGAAGGCCTCGTCGCGCGTGAGCTTCGGAACTCGCCGGAGCAGATTCTTGGTGTGGCCCATGGCTTCCGGGCCTCCGAGAACGAGAGCATCGACGTACGACGACACCACGGCGTCGAGCGCGTCGTCGTCGGCGACTGCGGTGACCAGGCCGGCCTCGAGCACCCGCTGGGCGGACACGCGTTCACCGGTCAGGAGCAGCTCCTGTGCATGACGGCGGTGCATGACGGCCAGGCACACGACCGAGATCACGGCCGGCGCGACACCCACTCGCACCTCGCTGAACGCGAATTTCGCGGACTCGGCAGCCACGGCGATGTCGCACGCGGCGACGAGGCCGTTGCCGCCACCTGCGACATGGCCCTGCACCCGCGCGACGAGAGGCTTGGGGTGGTCGAGCATCGCCTCGAGCAACGCCGCCATCGCGGCCGGGCCGCTGCTCGTGAACGAGTCGCTGTCTCCGGCCAGTGCGCCGGAGAGGTCCGCGCCCGCGCAGAAGGTGCTGCCCTCACCGGTGAGGACGACGACGCGTACGGCTAGATCCTCGGCTGCGGCACGCAGGTGGTCGCGCATCGCGGCCATCGACTCCGCGGTCAGCACGTTGCGCGTCGCGGGACTCGAGAGCGTGAGAGTCGCCACCCCAGCCTCGACGCCATACGTCACCGTCATCGCCCCACCCCGAGCCCCTGAGCGACTCGAGCTACTGTCTGAATCCATAGTTGTGGGGTCTGAATCCGAGGATTGGGGCAGTAACTCGCGGACCGAGACTCGGTGGGGTGGGTCATCGCTTGCCCATGCCTTCGAGGAGGGAGAGCACCCGGAGCATGACCTCGTCGGCGCCGCCGCCGATGGAGACGAGGCGTGAGTCGCGGAAGTAGCGCGAGACCCACATGTCCTCGGCGTACCCCATCCCCCCGTGGTACTGCACCGCGGTGTCGGCGACCTCGCGCACGAGGCGACCGGCCTTGAGCTTGGCGATCGTCGCCATCCGTGTGACGTCCTCACCGGCGACCATCCGGTCTGCTGCGGCGAGGCAGTACTCCCGCATCACGTCGACGTCGGCGATGAGCTCGGCAAGGCGATACTGCAGGTGCTGGTTGGCCAGCAGCGGCTTACCGAAAGCCTCGCGCATCCGGAGGTAGTCGATCGTGCGGTCGATCGCGCGACGCGCCCCCGCGACCGCCATGTAGGCACCAATCATCCGTTCGTCCTGGAACTGCGACATCTGCTGCTGGAACCCGCGCCCGGCCTCGCCGATCGTGTTCGACACCGGGACGCGTACGTCGTCGAGCACCAGCTCAGCGGTGTCGCTCGAGCGGTTGCCCATCTTCTCGATCTTGCGTCCGACACTGAACCCCTCGGTCGCCGTGGGTACGACGATGAGCGACATGCCGGCATAGCCGCCCTCGTCGCTCGTGCGCGCGAGCAGGCACAGCCAGTCGGCCTGCGTGCCGTTGGTGATCCACATCTTGCGACCGTTGATGACCCAGTCGTCGCCGTCTCGCGTTGCGCGCGTGCGGATCCCGGCGACATCACTCCCCGCGTCGGGCTCCGACACGGCGATCGAGCAGATCATCTCGCCGCGCAGCGCCGGCTCAAGGTAGGCCTGCTTCAGCTCGTGGCTGCCGAAGCGCGCGAGCGCTGGCGTGGCCATCGCGACCTGCACGGCGATGGCCATCGGCACTCCCGCGCAGTCAGCGCGACCGAGCTCCTCGGCCAGCACCACGGTGAACGAGTGGTCGGCCCCCTGGCCGCCGTAGTCGGGCTCGAACTCGAGACCAAGCGCACCGACGGCGGCGAGCTTGGGGAACAGCTCGTGCGCCGGGAACGTGCCCGCCGCCTCCCACTCCTCGACGTGGGGGTTGATCTCGTTCTCGACGAGGTCGCGCACGACCTTGCGGAACTGATCGTGCTCGGGCGTCGTGATCATCCCTGCTCCTCCGTGCTGGTGTTCGATGCGCGCAGGCCAAGGCCACGGGCCCAGAGGAGACTCAGCGTCTCGACTGCTGTCTCGTCGTCGTACGCGGCACCTACCTGCTCGCCACGGCCATACCAGTGGCGACCGAATCCCTCGACCATCGCGCAGAGCGCACCCGCGGCAACACTTGCGTCGATGTCGGTGTCGGCGATGTCCTGGCTCTGCAGGCGCCTGATGTCTCGGGTGACTCTGCGCACGTGGTCGCGGCGCACCCCGGCGAGCGC
Organism: Candidatus Nanopelagicales bacterium; assembly: GCA_031360335.1. Lineage (GTDB taxonomy): Bacteria > Actinomycetota > Actinomycetes > S36-B12 > CAIYMF01 > Longivirga. Next base: position 17,202 of record JANMBJ010000480.1, on the reverse strand, counting down.
GTCGCGGTAGTGATCGTCGGCGGTCGCTGCCTCCTCGACCACCTCCAGCATCCGGCCGTGGCGGCGATAGGCCGCGAGGTAGCGCCGGTTGGCCTCGAGCATCCGCTCCTGCGGTTCGGGCACGTCGTCACCGATCGCGAGCGCGGCATAGACCTCGGTCACGATGTCGGCGACCAGCGCGCGCAGCACGGCCTCCTTGTCATCGAACCAGGTATACGTCGTACCGTGTGAAACGCTTGCGGCGGTGGCGATATCGGCCATCCGGGTGCCGGCGTAGCCGCGCTTCTCGAACACCTCGCGCGCCGAGACGAGCAGCTTGTCGCGAGTGCGGCGCCCGCGATCGGTGAGCGGCGCCGGTCGACCTTCGGTGCGCGTGCTCATCGGGCGGGTCCCGGTGCGAGCAGGGCCGTCGGGATGTCGACGTATCGGGCGCGCACGTGTTCGCCGAGGCCCTTCGCCTGCGGATCGAGCGACGTCGAGTCGGCCACCCCGCGTCCGAGGAGCCCGTGGATCACGACGTTGACGGCGCTGAGGTTGATGAACGTGTGGATCTCGACGCCGAGGGCTGACGCCTCGGGCAGGAGCAGTCGGATGCGGTCCGCGTCGATGTACTGCACGAGCCAGGCGTAGCGAGCCTGGTCGAGAGCGCCGTCGCCTGACGGGCGGACCCACAGACCGACGTTGGCGTTGCCCCCCTTGTCGCCGGAGCGCGCACCGACGAACGAGCCGAGCGAGATGCGTGTCGTCGGCTCTCGGAGCCACCGCTGTCCGTCACTGGGGTGCGCGGCGTAGGAGATGAACGACACCTCGCCGCTGCGACCGGACGGGTAGCTTCCGACGACTCGCGGCTCGCTCATGCCGTCGTCGAGCAGCACGGTCTGGGTGACGAGGTCTGCGGGCACGGCGGTCGGCCAGTAGACGCCGTAGGGCGTGCCTTCGGCCGGGGGAGCGGTGGGGAACATGCCGGGATAGCTGCCCAGCGCGCTCTCCACGATGGGGGCGGTGAACGCCTTGCCGACGGCCTTCGGATCACCCGCCTTCACGGTGAGACGCAGCTCGGCCTGCGCATCTGATGTCGTCGCGGGATCCTCGCGGTCACGTCGCAGCAGCGATACGTGGAGCTCGCGCACCGCGAATCGTGAGGCGACCGCGAGCTGCGTGGGTGACGCCGAGAGTGTCTGTGACAGTGAGACTCCCGCGATCGTACGCAGCGCCAGATCAGCCTTGGCCTCGATGTCGAGGCCGGTCAGCACGAGCGAGACGGAGTTGCGGAAGCCGCCGAGGGTGTTGAGCGCGACCTTTGCCGTGGCGGGCGCGCCGTAGCCGTGCACCCCGGAGATGCGCACACGGTCCTTCGCGACCTGCTCGAGCGCGATGGTGTCGAATCGTGCCGTGACATCGGGGTTGGGGTAGGACGTACCCCCGATCTCATAGAGCAGCTGGGCCGTGACGGTGCCGACGCTCACGAGTCCGCCGGTGCCGTCGTGCTTGCCGATGACGCTGCTGCCGTCGGCGGCGACCTCGGCCCACGGGAAGCCCGCGTGCTCGAGGCCGGGCACGTCGGTGAAGAACGAGTAGTTGCCACCGCTCGCCTGCGCGCCGCACTCGATCACGTGACCGGCGACGACCGCGCCCGCGAGGCGGTCGAGATCCGCGAGGTCGTCGTAGTCCCAACCGTGCCACCAGGCGGCCGGGCCCACGACGAGTGCCGCATCCGTGACACGACCCGTGATGACGACATCGGCGCCTGCCTGCAGCGCGGCGGTGATGCCGCGGCCGCCGAGGTAGGCGTTGGCCGTGAGCGCCGGCATCCCGAAGGACTCGAGGCTCTCGCCGGTGTCGAGGTTGGTCAGCGTCTCGCCGCGCGCCCGCAGGTCGTCGAGGCGGGGCAGGAGGTCGTCGCCTTCGACGTACGCGATCCGCACGTCGAGCCCGTGCTCGGTCGCGAACGCCCGCAGCGCCGCAGCGCACCCCGCGGGGTCGAGACCACCGGCGTTGGAGACGACCTTGATGCCGCGCTCGAGGCAGGTGCCGAGCACCTGCTCCATCTGCGTGAGGAACGTGCGCGCATAGCCGCTGCCCACGCCGTGCTTCATCCGCTGCCGCGCCAGGATGAGCATGGTCAGCTCGGCGAGCCAGTCACCCGTGAGCACATCGATCGGCCCACCCTCGACCATCTCCCGGGCCGCCGAGATCCGATCCCCGAAGAACCCCGAACAGTTCGCAATCCGAACAGCCACCCGCTCACCACTCACAACCCACCCCCCTCACCTGATGAATGTGCCCCAACGTGCGTTGGGCGCACGTGAGGCGCCCCATTCGATCCACAGGGGAGGTTGCCGCCCCGCAGCCTATGGACGCAGTGGGGCGCTTCGCTTGCGCCTACGGCACGTCGGGGCACATTCATCATGAATCGAGAGTGGGGGTGAGGGTGGCGACGATGGTGTGGGCTTCGACGCTCTGGCCGGTCGTGACGTGGATGGCGCTGACCGTGGCGGCGGTGTCGGCGCGGATCGTGTGCTCCATCTTCATCGCCTCGAGCACGACGAGCGCCGCTCCCGCCTCGACCACGTCACCGACCAGGACCGCCACGTGCGTCACGGTGCCGGGCACGGGGGTCGAGGGTGCGCCAGCCGCTGCGGCGTGGCCGGACCCCGCCCAGGGCGTGACGACGTCATAGCGAGCGCGCACACCGTGCGACTCGACGACGACCGAGCGCCCGGGGACCGGCGCGGCTCCGGTGATCGCTCGGTCTGAGGCGCCCGGATGGTCGTCGCCCACCCCGCAGCCCACGGCTTGGCGTACGCCATCGATCTCGAGGCGTGCAGGACGGACCTCAGGTGACGGCCAGCGGTCCTCCGACTCGAGCCTGGCGGAGATGCGCTCGAAGCGCGGGTCGGTCGCCAGAGTCTGTGCGGCTGTCACGGGTCCGTCGGTGTCGAGCGCGATCCAGTACGTCGCCCCTCCACGACCCCACGAGCGCCCGAGCGTCGTCTCGACATCGTCGGCGCCGTCGCGATAGCGCACCGAGACCAGCTCCGGAACCCCACCGACGTTGCGCCACCCGCGCGTCATCGGCACTGCCTGACCGTGGAGCGGCTCGGGCTCGAGCAGCGCCACGGCACACGTCACGAGGTGCAACCGGCGTACCTCGGCGGGAACGAGCGTCCCGAGCAACAGCTCGGGGTGATCGCTGAGGAAGGACGTCGTGGTGGTCCCCTCGCCGAATCCGGGCGAGCGCAGGATCGCGATCAGCGAGTCGATGTTGGTCGTCACGCCGTTGATGCGCAGCCGCGCCAGAGCTGAGCCGAGAGATGCCGCGGCTGCGGCGCGACTCTCACCTCGCGCGATCACCTTGGCCAGCATGGGGTCGTAGAACGGTGACACGGCTGACCCGGCCGCGACGCCGCTGTCGATTCGGACGTCGGCGTCGTCGATGCACCACTCGTCGAAGGTGGCCACAGTTCCCGTGCTGGGGAGGAAGTCGCGGGCGGGGTCCTCGGCGTAGAGGCGTACCTCGATCGCGTGACCCGAGCGCTGGATCTCCATCTGCTGCAGCGGAAGTCGTCCACCCTGCGAGACCTCGAGCTGCCAGGCGACCAGGTCGAGGCCGGTCACCATCTCCGTCACCGGGTGCTCGACCTGCAGGCGGGTGTTCATCTCGAGGAAGAAGAACTCCTGGGCAGCGCCATCCCCCGCGACGAGGAACTCCACGGTGCCGGCGCCGACGTAGCCGATGGCTGCGGCGAGCGTGGTGGCCGCGGCGTACATCCGCGCGAGAACCGAACCCGTCGCTCCGGGCGACGGCGACTCCTCCACGATCTTCTGATGCCGACGTTGGATCGAGCACTCGCGCTCGAAGAGGTGCACGACGGCGCCGTGCGAGTCTCCGAAGACCTGCACCTCGACGTGCCGGGCACGCTCGACGTAGCGCTCGAGGAACACGGTCGGGTCGCCGAACGACGCTGCCGCCTCGCGGCGCGCGCCCGTGACTGCCTCAGCGAGAGCGTCCGACGTGCGTACGATCCGCATTCCCTTGCCGCCACCGCCCGCAGATGCCTTGACCAGCAACGGATATCCGACCTTCTCTCCCGTCGTGAGCAGGTCGGGCTCCGTCACATCGCCGTCGAGCTCGGCGCCGGGCACGAGAGGTACCCCGGCAGCCGCGGCGATGCGCTTGGCCTCCACCTTGAGGGCCATCGCGCGCATCGCTGACGGTGTCGGCCCGACCCACACGAGTCCGGCGTCCGTCACCGCCTGCGCGAAGTCGGCGTTCTCCGACAGGAAGCCATATCCCGGGTGGATGGCGTCGGCCCCGGATCGCCGGGCGGCCTCGAGCACCTGCTCGACATCGAGGTAGGACTCCGCCGACGTCCGACCGCGCAGCGCGACCGCGACCGTCGCCTCGTCGACGTACGGAGCCCCGCGGTCAGGTTCGCTGAACACGGCGACGGTCTCGATACCCAGCTCGTCGCAGGTCCGGATGACACGCCGGGCGATCTCACCGCGGTTGGCGACGAGCAGGCGTGTGATGGGTTGAGCAGCAACGGATTCCGTCATCGTCATCACATCCGGAAGACGCCGTAGGAGTTCGACCCCTGCACGGTGGCCGAGTGGATCGCCTGCAGGGCGAGGTCGAGCACGGTCCGGGTGTCGCGCGGGTCGATGATGCCGTCGTCCCACAACCGCCCCGTCGCATAGAGGGCCGTCGACTGCGCCTCTACCTGCGACTCGAACGCTTCGCGCATCGGTGCGAAAGCGGCGGAATCGAACGCCTGGCCGGCCGCCTCGGTACGCTGCCTCGCGACGATCTCGAGCACGCCGCCGAGCTGCTTGGGGCCCATGACGGCGATGCGGTGGTTGGGCCAGGTGAAGACGAAACGCGGGTCATAGGACCGTCCGCTCATGCCGTAGTTGCCGGCGCCGTACGACGCACCGACCATCAGGGTCAGGTGGGGCACGGTGGAGTTGGAGACGGCGTTGATGAGCTTGGCGCCGTCCTTGATGATGCCGCCCTGCTCATAGCGCGTGCCGACCATGAAGCCCGTGATGTTCTGCACGAACAGGATCGGCACCTCGTGGCGCTCGCAGAGCTGGATGAACTGCGCGCCCTTCTCCGCCTCTTCGCTGAACAAGATGCCGTTGTTGGCGAGGATGCCGACCGGGTGTCCGCCGAGGTGCGCCCACCCCGTGACCAGCGTGGTGCCGTAGAGCGGCTTGAACTCCTCGAACTCGCTGCCGTCGACAATCCGGGCGATGACCTCGCGCACCTCGAACGGCACGCGCACGTCGGCCGACGCGATCCCGAGCAGCTCATCCTCGTCGTACGCCGGCGGCACGGATGCGCGCGTGGGTCCGGGGCCCTGTCGACGCCAGTTCAGGTGGCCCACGATCTCGCGACCGATGCGCAGCGCGTCGGGCTCGTCCGCCGCGAGGTAGTCGGCAAGCCCGCTCACCCGGGCGTGCATCTCGGCACCGCCGAGCGACTCCTCGTCGGCGTCCTCGTCGATCGCCATCTTCACCAGCGGGGGACCCCCGAGGTAGACGCGGGCCGAGTCCTTCTGCAGCACGACGTAGTCGCTCATGCCGGGGACGTAGGCACCACCGGCAGTCGAGGAGCCGAAGACGAGGGTGATCGTGGGGATGCCGAGGGCCGAGAGCCGCGTGAGGTTCTTGAACGACGCACCACCGGGCACGAAGATCTCCGCCTGCTTGGGCAGGTCGGCGCCGGCGGACTCGGTGAGCGAGATGAGCGGCAGCCGGTTGACGCGCGCGATCTCCATCGCACGCAGGCCCTTGGCGACACTCGTCTGTCCTTGCGCGCCGCCCTTGACCGTGGGGTCGTTGGCGCTGATGACGCACTGCACGCCGCTGATCGTGCCGATCCCGGTGACGAGTCCGCCACCCAGCGGGTCGTCGGTGCCCCAGCCGGCCAGCGGTGAGAGCTCGAGGAACGCAGAGCCGCGGTCGAGCAGCAGTCCGATGCGTTCACGCGGCATCAGCTTGCCGCGGCTTCGCAGCTTGGCGACCGAGGCGGCGTCCTTCGCGAGGTTGGTCCCGCCCGAGCCACCACCGCCGACGACCGCCGCGAGCAGGCCGTCGATCTCGCCGAGCGACGTGAGCATGGCCCCACGGCTGGCGGCGTAGCCCGGTCCACCGACGTCGAGACGACTCACGATGCGCGCCACGAGCCACCTCCCCCCAGGTAGGTCGAACCGGATCGTGGTCGGTCCCCGGGAATCTGACGTTAGTGTCAACTTGACGCGTTCGTCAATAACCCTGCGCGCCGGCCTTCACTCGTTCCTGGGGACGCAGGGGGGAAGCGGAGAGGCCTCGTGGGTCCCCAGGGCACCTTCATCCGCTCCTTCGTGAGTGCGTTCCTGTGCGCGCGGCGCGGGCGGGGTGGGTGGGTGCGCGGGGGAGGATCGGAGGGTGAGTGATGCGACCCCGTGGAACCTGGCCCGGCGGGCGGCCCGTGAGGCCGGCCGGGCGCTGCCGGTCGTCGCGGTATCGATCCCAGCGGCGGTCGGCGCGGTGCTCGCGCACCCGCTCGTCTCCGCGACGCCGTTGCCGCCGTTCGACTCCGCCTCGATGGACGGCTGGGCGGTCTCCGGCCCCGGTCCGTGGACCGTCGTCGGCCATCTGCCCGCAGGCGGCGCGATCGACTACCTCGACGGCCGCGGTAGCACCGCGGCCGTCGAGGACATCCGACGGTCCGCTGGCGGCGGCACCTCCGACCCGCTGGATCGGCACGCCGACGCCAGCACCCTCGACCGGCTCGGCGACGGCACCGCGGTCACCGTCGCGACCGGGGCTGCCCTGCCGATGGGGGTCGACGCGGTGCTGCGCCGCGAACGCGGCCTCGTCGTCGACGGTCCGCACGGGCCGCAGCTCTATGTCGGCGACTCCGAGCGCGGCCTCACCGCACCGCATCCCGGCTACGTCGAGCCCGGCACCGACATCCGCCCGCGCGGTCAGGAGTCACAGGCCGGCGATGCGCTGCTCGAGCCGGGCGGAGTGGTGACCCCTGCCGTCGCCGGCATGGCGGCGGCCGCGGGCTACGACACGTTGTCCGTCGTACGCCCGCCAGACATTGCGATCCTCGTGCTCGGTGACGAGCTGCTCGAGCGCGGGCACGCGCGCGACGGTCGGGTCCGCGACGCTCTCGGCCCCATGCTCCCCGGGTGGATCGCGTGGCTCGGCGGTCGCGCCTTCCCGCCGATCCGCGTTCCCGACACCCTCGACGACCTCGTGTCCGAGCTCGAGGACGCCAACGCCGATGTCGTCATCACCACCGGCTCGACCGCGGCGGGACCCGCCGACCACCTGCACGCCGCCCTCAACCGACTGGGCGCCCACTGGGTCGTCGACGGTGTCGCGGTGCGCCCCGGATCCCCGATGTGCCTGGCCACGTTGCCCGATGGCCGTCATGTCGTCGGCCTCCCCGGCAACCCGCTCGCAGCCGTCTCCGCTGTCCTCACGCTGGCGGTGCCTCTCGTCGCGGCACTGCGCGGAGAGGTCGGAGCCGACGAGGCCCTGGTGCGTACGGCGATCCTCGGCGCCGACGTCACGCACCACCCGACCGATGTGCGACTCGTCCCGGTGGCACGCCACCATCGCGACGGAGTCACCACCGCGATGCCGACGCTGCACAACGGTCCGGCGATGCTGCGCGGCCTGACCCTCGCCGACGGCGTCGCAGTCATCCCACCCGGCAACGGCGCCCGCGGCTCGACCGTCTCAGTGCTCCCGCTGCCCTGAACCACCCACCCGTACCGGCCCCACCCGTCGTGACACCACGCGTCGGATTCCCGCACCGACACTCGGCACGCTGCCCTGTGCCGGTCACGAAGGCGGGCGCTACGGTCAGCAGCGTGACCACGTCCGAGACGCTGCGGCTCCCCGCGCGGCGCTATGGCCCGCTCGGGACATTCGCCATCCGTGTCGGCATCGCGGTCGCCTGCCTCGTCGCCACGACGCTGCTCGTCTACCTCGAGCGCGACGGCTACAAGGACAGCAACGGCACGGCCGTCTCCCTGCTCGACGCCCTCTACTACGCAACGGTCACCCTCTCGACCACTGGCTACGGCGACATCGTCCCGGTGACAGAGATCGCACGACTCATGAACATCCTCATCATCACGCCGCTGCGCTTCGTCTTCCTCATCACGCTGGTGGGGACGACGGTCGAGGTGCTCACGCGGCGCAGTCGTGACGAGTTTCGGGCCAAGCGCTGGAGGAAGACCGTGCAGGACCACACAGTGGTCATCGGCTTCGGGGTCAAGGGGCGCAGCGCTGTGCGCACCCTCATCGACCAGGGGACGCGACCCGAGACGATCGTGGTCGTCTCCTCATCGACCGTCGAGGCCGACGAGGCCACCGCGATGGGCACCATCGGAGTGGTCGGCGACGCGACACGTGAGGACGTCCTGCGTGCGGCGGCCGTGCCTGTCGCCGCTCGCATCATCGTCGCGACCGACCGGGACGACACCTCGGTGCTCGTGACTCTCACCGCACGACGGCTGGCACCGACGGCGATGCTCGTCGCCTCCGCCCGCGAGAGCCAGAACAGCGCGGTCCTCAAACAGAGCGGCGCTGACGTCGTCATCCCCACAGCCGAGTCGGCGGGACGCATGCTCGGGCTGTCGCTCGCCTCCCCGGTCGCCGGACGCATCGTGGAGGATCTGCTCGAACCCCGCGCAGGCCTCGAGATCGTCGAGCGCGACATCACGCCGTCGGAGCTCGGGGTGGCGCCTGCGTCGTTGCAGAAGCACAGCGACCTCGTGCTCGCCGTGATACGCGGCGGCGTCGCGCACCGGTTCGACGAAGGCACCGTCACCCTGCTGCAGCAGGGTGACCGCATCGTCGTCGTACGTCCGGCACCGGTGTCCTGACGTGCACGCGATCACACTCACGTCGCCGGGCGGTCCCGAGAACCTCGTCTGGGCCGAGGTCGCCGACCCCGTACCCGCAGCCGGCGAGGTGCTCGTGCGCGTCTCGGCATCCGCCGTAAACCGAGCAGACCTGTTGCAGCGCAAGGGGTTCTATCCGCCGCCTTCCGGTGCCTCCGACATCCTCGGGCTCGAGTGCAGCGGCATCATCGCCGCGCTCGGTGAGGGCGTGAGCGGATGGTCGGTCGGCGACGAGTGCACCGCGCTCCTCTCAGGAGGCGGATACGCGGAGCTTGTCGCTGTGCCCGCCGGGCAGCTGATGCCCGTACCTCGCGGCATCGACCTCGTCACCGCAGCAGCGCTGCCGGAGGTGGCCTGCACGGTGTGGTCCAACGTCGTGATGCTCGCCGGCCTCCGTGCTGGCGAGGTGTTCGTCGTGCACGGCGGGGGAGGCGGGATCGGTACGTTTGCGGTCCAGGCTGCAGCCGCGCTCGGCGCCCGGGTCGCCGTCACCGCCGGGTCACCGGAGAAGCTGGCCCGCTGTCGCGAGCTCGGTGCAGAGATCCTCGTCGACTATTCGCGGCAGGACTTCGTCGAGCGCGTGCGCTCCGCCACCGACGGTCATGGCGCAGACGTGATCCTCGACGTCATGGGTGCGTCCTACCTCCCGCGCAACGTCGAGCTGCTGGCGACCGGAGGGCGCCTCGTCGTCATCGGGCTGCAAGGTGGGGCGAAGGGTGAGCTCGACCTCGGGGCGCTCCTCGTGAAGCGGGCGTCGGTCGCGGCGACGTCGCTGCGGCCACGTCCCCTCGGCCAGAAGGCCGAGATCTGCGCTGCTGTGACCGCCCAGGCGTGGCCGCTGGTGGAGGCCGGCGCTATCCGCCCCGTCGTCGACCAGGTCCTGCCCATGCGCGACGCCGCCGAGGCCCACCGCGTCGTCGAGGCCAGCACCCACGTCGGCAAGGTCCTCCTCACCCTCCGCTGACCTCCGACGCTCCACGACCGGCCAGCGCACCCCCTGCGCCGCGTGCAGGCGCAGCCGTGGGGAAGAAGGTGCCGTCATCCGTCCCCGCGGGCTCAGGTGGTGGGGCGGGAGACGGCGTCGATGATGCGGTAGGGAGTCATGCCGACGCTCTCGTAGAGGTGCTGGGCACCGGTGGGGCTGTCGCTGTCGACCGAGAGCGCGATCCACGAGCGGCCCTCATCACGCGACCGCACGAAGGCGCGCTGGAGCAGGTGCTTGGCGAGACCGCGGCCACGGAACTCCCGCAGCACCCCGAGCACGCCGATATAGCCTCCCCCCTGGTCCGCCCTCGACTCGTCGAGCATGCACACCGCCGCGTCGACGCCGTCGACCTGGAGCAGCCACCAACCGTCGGGTGTCGGGTGGTGCGACTCGACGTGCGCGATCCACTCCGCCCACGGCCGCTCGACGTGCATCCAGTGATCGGTGAACGAGTCGTTCTGCAGCGCGCACACCCGGCGCTTCTCCTCCTCGGACCGGGCGACGACGAGCGTCACGCCTTCCGGGAGGTCGGGCATCTCGACGGGGACCGCGGGCGACCGCGCCTCGATCCGCATCCGCCAGAACCTGCGGCGCAGCTCGAAACCGCTGCGCTGCATGCTCGCGTGAAGCGCCTCGTCCTGCGCGAAGCAGCCGGACCAGGCTTCCCACGTCGCCGCAGCCGCGCCGGTCTTGTGCGCCGAGGCTGCTGCGACTCCGTGGGCGAATCCGAGGTCGTAGAGCTCCGAGGTCGCCCGCGTGGGATCGACGTAGACGTCGAACCAGGTGTCGCCAGCCGTGGCGTCGATCTCCACCCACACCAGTCCGACCAGCAAGCCGTCGGCGTCCTCGACCAGGACCGTGCGCTCGCGGTCGTTGGACGGCGAGGTGAACATGGTCAGGACTTCGTCGCGGCCGGTGTCGACCTCACCGACGACAGCGATGTCGCAAGCCGCTAGCAGCGACACCACCGCGTCGAGCTCCGCGATGCCGTCGACGGTGTAGGTGGGGGTGCGGACGACGAAGCCGTCCGGGAGTGCAGAAGCCGCCATGCCCTGAGCCTGTCGCTTCGAGCGGCCGCTTGTCTCGTACGTTGTCATCGCTCGCGCCGTCACTCCAGCTCGAGGGCGTGACCCTGACGCGTCTGCACGGCGGTCATGCCGACACCCTCGTAGAGACGTACGGCGCCGGTCAGGTTCTCCGCGTCGACGCCGAGCTGCGTGGCCTCGCGGCCCAGGTCTCGATAGTGGACGAAGGCTCGTCGCAGCAGCAGCTGCGCAAGGCCGCGACCACGGAACGCACGTCGTACGCACAGGATCGCGACGTAGCCGTCACCGAGCGCGGCTCGCCCGTCGTCGAGCAGGCAGATGCCTGCGTCCTCGCCGTCGACGGTGAGCAGCCACCATCCCGCGGGGTCCCGGTTGGGCGCGGCCTCCCAGACCGACCACCACTCGTCGTAGTCGCGAGGGGTGAAGTGCCAGTGGTCGGCGAACGCCTCGTTGTCGACGGCGCAGATCCGACGCCGCGTCGCCTCGTCGTCGGAGACGACGATCTCGACACCGTCAGGGAGAGGGAGCATCACCGGGGGGACGGCCGACGATGACGACTCGATGCGCATGTGGTGGAACCGGCGCACCGGCACGAGTCCCTGCGTGCCGAGGTCGGCGATGAGCTCGGCGTCCTGGAGCCACGCACCGGCGCGTACCGTGCGTTCGCCGGGCGTCCGCACCCGGTGCTGGTGGGCCGCCTCGAGCCCCCAGGCGATGCCGACCTCGTGCACCGTGCGCCGCCAGGGTCCCGGCGGGGCGGCGAGGTCGATGAACGTGTCACGCGCGGTCGCGTCGTCCTCGATGAAGACGAAGCCCACCGCCTCGTCGCCGTAGTGGGCGAGGAAGGTCGCCTCCCTGTCCAGGGTCGGCAGGGCGAGCATCCAGGCCACCTCGCCGGCACCGGTGCTCGCCTCACCGGTCAGTGCGATATCGGTGGCTGCAGCGAGCGCCACCACGGTGTCGAGGTCTGCAGGGTCGACGCCGTCGGCCCCGAAACGGAGCGGTCGTGTCGTGAGAGCCGGTGCGGACACGAGGTGTTCGGGGGTGCTCATCCGACGAGGATGACCCCGCCGACGCCGAGGTGTCGTGCGGGTTTCTCCGGTCGCAGCGGGCGACCTGGCTGGTCGTACGTCAGCGCGACGCGGGCAGCGCGGCGATGCGGCGCTGGAGGTAGGGCGAGAACCAGCCGGAGTACTTCTCCTGAAGCTCCTGCTTCGCCCAGTCCAGACCGGTGACGACACCGCGGCAGGTGGGCTCACCGCACAGACAGGTGAACTCGTCGTAGTCGCTCGAGTCACAGGTGGCGTAGTCGAACGTCAGCTCCTCGCCCGGCTCGATGTCGCGGCGCGCGACGAGCAGGGTCGCGCCGACGAGACCGCAGGAAGGCTCGCAGGAGTGGTTGAGCATGTCACCCGGCTCGGGCGTCTCGTCGGAGACGAGGTAGAGGTTCTCGTCGACCTGGATCGAGCGGCCTTGACGGTCCTCGCTGAACGTCGAGAGCGTCTCGCGCGTGACGATCCAACCGCCGAACGCAGCCACGGTCGTGCCTGCGGCGATCGGCTCGGTCGCGAAGGAGCCCCAGCCCTTCGCACCGACGGGTCGGGCATCGGCGCCCGGGAACAACCAGTTGTAGTCCACGTGTCGTCTCCTTCAGTGACGATCGCGTAGCCCGGTGCCCCAAGGGTCCGGTGCTCTCACCCCTCACGGTGAACGCCTTTGCGTGCCTGCATGCACGTCGTGCCGGGATATGAGATCACACCGAGGTGAACACCGGCGAATCCTGAAACCCTCTGGGGTGCAACGCTGAACAGCGATTCAGGATCCCGGTCGGGCGCCCGGATCAGCTCTGCTCACCCGTCGTTCACCGAGCACCGCTGCCTCGTGGCCAGCGCGCAGCAATGGTTGGATGTCGGCATGACCGAGACACCCGGTGACGCCACGCCAGATGCGACAGCGCCCGACGACGCGTCTGGTGGTGCGGAAGCAGATGCCCTGCAGGGGGGCGCCGGGGTCAGTGATGCGCGCACCGCCGTCGTGGGGCCGGATGGTCAGCCAGTGGTCGTCGTGGCCGTAGAGCCCGACCGAGGCGAGTCCGAGGGCTCGGTCGCCGACCTGGTCGAGCAGCCGGCCAAGGTCATGCGGATCGGCAGCATGATCAAGCAGCTCCTCGACGAGGTGCGGACGGCTCCGCTCGACGACGCATCGCGCACCCGGCTGCTCGAGATCCATCGCCGCTCGATCAAGGAGCTCGAAGATGGTCTCGCTCCCGAGCTCGTCGACGAGCTCGAGCGCCTGTCCCTTCCCTTCACAGACGACCATGTTCCGAGCGACGCCGAGCTGCGGATCGCCCAGGCCCAGCTCGTGGGATGGCTCGAGGGCCTCTTCCACGGCATCCAGGCCGCACTCTTCGCCCAGCAGGTGGCGGCCCAGGCGCAGCTCGAGCAGGCACATCGGCGCGCCCTCGGTCCCGGCACGGGCAGTGGCAGCAGCGCTGACGCCGGCCAGGTCCTGCCGCCGCAGCAGGACGGCAACGGCCTCTATCTCTGACCTCGCCCCATCACCCGCACAGCGACGAGCTCGGCTTGGAACGGCTGGGCGCCATAGGGTTGACCTGTGATCGATCTCAAGGTTGTCCGTGACGACCCCGACCGTGTTCGTGCGTCTCAGCATGCGCGGGGCGAGGACGAGTCCGTCGTCGACCGGCTCGTCGCGGCCGACGAGGCACGGCGCGCCGCGGAGGTCTCGTACGGAGCGCTGCGCAACGAGCAGAAGGAGCTCGGCAAGCGCATCGGACCGCTCCAGGGCGCCCTGAAGAAGGCCACCGACGACGAGCGGCCGACCGTCCAGGCCGCAGTCGACGCTCTCATGAGCGCCGCTGCCGAGCTCGCCGAGCGCGTCAAGGCCGCCGAGGGCGCCCGTGATGGGGCAGATGTCGAGACGCAGTCTCTGCTCGGTCAGCTCTCCAACCTCATCGACCCCGCCGCGCCCGTCGGTGGCGAAGCCGACTTCACCGTCCTCGAGCACGTCGGCACCCCGCGCGACTTCGCCGTCGAAGGCTTCGCTTCGCGTGACCACGTCGACCTCGGGGAGATCCTCGGCGCGATCGACATCGCGCGCGGTGCCAAGGTGTCCGGGTCGCGCTTCTACTACCTCATCGGCGTCGGCGCGCTGCTCGAGCTCGCGCTCATCAACCACGCGGTCGCCCTCGCGACCGGCAACGGCTTCATCCCGATGATCCCGCCGGCGCTCGTCAGCCCGCCCGCCATGGAGGGCACCGGATTCCTCGGCCAGGCCGCGGAGAACGTCTATCGCCTCGAGGCCGACGACATGTACCTCGTCGGCACAGCCGAGGTGCCCCTGGCGGCGTACCACTCCGAGGAGATCCTCGATGCTGCGAGCCTGCCGCGTCGCTATGTCGGCTGGTCGCCGAGCTATCGCCGCGAGGCCGGCTCCGGGGGGCGTGACACCCGCGGCATCTGGCGCGTGCACTGGTTCGACAAGGTCGAGATGTTCTCCTACTGCAACCCGGCAGACGCAGTGAACGAGCATGCCCGGCTGCTGGGGTTCGAGCGCGAGTTCCTCGACAGCCTCGAGCTTCCGTATCGCGTGATCGACGTCGCCTCAGGCGATCTCGGCGCATCGGCCGCGCGCAAGTTCGACATCGAGGCGTGGATCCCGTCCTACGGCGACTACCGCGAGGTCACGTCGACGTCGAACTGCACGGAGTTCCAGGCCCGACGCCTGCGCGTGCGGATGCGTGACGCAGATGGCGTACGACCGTTGGCCACCCTGAACGGCACCCTGGTCGCCATCACCCGGATCATCGTGGCGCTCCTGGAGAATCACCAGCAGGCCGACGGCTCGGTGCACGTCCCGCTCGCGCTGCGCCCCTACCTCGGCGGCCGCGAGCTGATCACCCCGCTCTAGCCGACCGTCGCTGGAGCAGCGTGGTCGCGTCGACGGCGCTGGGGAGGTCAGAGCACAGGTGGGCGGTCAGGACGATGTGTGGAAGACGCGCTGCGCGACGGCGGCGATGACTGCCGCGGGCTGGTCGTCGAGCGGGGCTCCGGGGAGCACCGAGTGGTGGACCGAGACCCGCTGACGCTGTCCGGGCAGCACGTCATCGACAGACACCCAGACGTGACGGGAGACCGTGCGCTGGCGACGTTCGTCAGCGTGGTCCAGCAGGCGCTCGTGAAGGTCGCGTGCGACCCGACGGACGAGCCCGACGAGGACGACGAGCCAGATGAGGACCGGGATGCCCACCAGCAGGCCGAGGAGCAGACCGGACAAGATCTTCATGACCATCTCGCTGCCAGTCATCTCGATCACCTCCCGTGATGTTCGCCCGGCTGCTCGGCTCGCGACGCCGTTCGGACTCGTCGTGATGGGGGCTGCGAACGCCCTCACCTCGGAACCTACGCCGATGGATCCCACGATGCACGACCCCGGCGGTGAATCGTGAGCGCGGCCTGAGGTGGCGCACGGGAAGATGAGGTCATGACCGACGATGGTGCGACGTCCTCACTGCCCGATGTCATCTCCGGACCGAGGCTCGACCTCGTCCTCGTCACCGTGGAGCAGCTGCTCGCGCGTGACGCCAGTGACGGGCCGATTCCCCTGGGCTACGCCGATCCGCACGATGTCCTCGGACCCGACGGCTCACCGCTGTACTTCCGTGTCGCGCAGGTGATCGAGGACCCTCGCGTCAACCCGTGGCTCATCCGGATCGCGGTCCTTCGCGAGAGCGGTGAGATCGTGGGACTCATCAACTTCCACGCGCCGCCCGATGAGCGCGGCATGGTGGAGATCGGCTACCGCGTGCACCCGGACCATCGCCGCCGCGGCTATGCACGCGAGATGGCGACGACGCTGTGGACCTACGTCGCGGCTCGACCCGACGTCGAGTGGTTGCGCGCCACCGTGTCGCCCGGCAACGTCGCATCGATCGCGCTCATCGAAGGCGCCGGGCTCGTGCACGTCGGCGAGCAGGACGATCCGGAGGACGGCCTCGAGCTCATCTACGAGATCGCGGCAGCCGACTACGCAGGTTGAGCGTTCACCTCTCGCCCGTCCCCCGGTCATCACCGCGGCGTCGAGGGCCAGTGCAGGCGGGTCAGTCGGCCCCCTCAGAGGGTGCGCAGCCAGGCGTCAGCGGCGTCGGCCTGACGGATGAGCGACGCCGCGTGCTGGCGTACGACGTCGGCGATGCCGTCGCCCACCGGGATGCGGAACGGCGCATCGGGACGCGTGACGGCACCGACGATGGCGTCGATGCACTGCTGCGGATCGGCGCTCGACTCCGCATGCCACGCGAGCCACTGATCGATGACCTTCCAGTGCTCGGCATACGGGCCGTCGGAGTCCCTCGCGACGGCCTGCGGAGACGCGTCCGAGATCGGCGTGCGGAACGGCCCCGGCTCGATGAGCACGACGCGGACTCCGAACGGCCGCACCTCCTGGCGCAGCGCTTCGCTCGCCCCCTCGAGCCCGAACTTCGAGGCGTTGTACGGACCCATGAGCGGGTCGCCCGCCTGACCCGACACGCTCGAGATGGTGACGACGACGCCCTTCGCGGCGCGCAGCGCGGGCAGGCAGGCGCCGGTGACGGCCATCGCGCCGACGAGGTTGACGCCGAGCTGGTACCGCAGCTCCGTCGCCGTGATCTCCTCCCACGGACCGCTCATCGCGACACCCGCGTTGTTGACCAGCGCGTCGAGACGCCCGCCTCGCTCGCGGACCAGGTCACCGAGGCGCGCGATGTCGGCGTCGTCGGTGACGTCCGCGACGACCGTCTCGAAGGCCAGGCCATCGCCCTGAGCTGCGTCGAGCACCGTGCCCACAACGTCCCAGCCGAGTGCGGTGAGCCGCTCGGCCGCACCACGACCGAGCCCGGACGACGTACCCGTGATCAGAGCGAGAGGCATGCGCCGAGGCTAGCCAGGTCCGCGAGCGGCTGCCCGCCCGTCGGGGACCGAGGGGGCTCCGGACCGGTGGCGCGGGGGCGTGCCCTCTGGGACGCTGCCGGAGTGATCATGGACCCGCACCCGTCGACCGCCTCGCTCGCTGCCGCGACGGCCGTCGAGATCGCGGCTGACCTTGCCGCGGGACGCACCACGTCGGTCGCGGTCACGCAGGCACTGCTCGAGCGCATCGCAGCGGTCGACCACTCCGGTCCGGAGCTGCGTTCGGTGCTCGCCCTCAACCCTGCCGCGCTCGACGACGCCGAGGCGCTCGATGCCGAGCGCGCCGCGGGACA
>JANMBJ010000479.1:0-7534 GCA_031360335.1 Candidatus Nanopelagicales bacterium | reverse complement strand
TGAGCGATCGCGCGCGCCAGCGCTGACGCGATCCCTGTCGCTGGCCCGCAGCTGTCTGGTTACCGTGTCGTCGTGCTCATCCGCCCCGCCACTCCCGATGACTGGCAGCAGATCTGGCCGTTCTTCGACGCCATCCTTCGTGACGGTCGGACGTATGCCTATCCCGACGACTTGGACTCGGCTTCGGCCCAGGCACTGTGGATGGAGACGCCGCCCGGAAACACCGTGGTTGCCGTGAGCGAGGGACGCGTGATCGGGAGCGCCAAGATGGGTCCGAACCGTGGCGGCCGCGGTGCGCACATCGCGACCGCCAGCTTTATGGTCGACCCCGAGGCGCAAGGGCGAGGAACCGGCCGTGCCCTCGGCCAGTTCGCCGTCGACTGGGCGCGCGACCACGGATTTCACGGCATGCAGTTCAACGCCGTCGTCGAGACCAACACGACCGCTGTGGCGCTGTGGGAATCGCTCGGCTTCGAGATCCTGGCGACCGTGCCCGAGACGTTCGACCACCCCACCGAAGGACTCGTCGGGCTCCACGTCATGTTCCTGCGCCTCCGACCGACCACCGAGTCGTAGCAGCCCATCAGCGCTACTCCGGGGTGACGACCAGGTGGCCTCGTCGGCCGAGCATCTGCTCCTGCAAGCGGCACATGTCGCCCGCACCCGACGTCAGGACACGGACCTGGACAGGGGGAGGTAGACACGCAAACCGTTTCCCACTCTCGCGATGGCCTCGGTGACGCCACCGGGCGCCTGAACGAGGTAGAAGCTGTCCCCACGGGGAGGAACGTCGCGTCGCCGTCGTGGAGGTGATAGCTGGGGTCGATCAGCTGAGTGCTCAGTGTGCATGTGATCGTCCCGGCAGGAGTCCCCGTGCTGGCAGGGTTCCAGGCCGGAGGAGGCTCGTCGTTGCTGATCAGGTAGTCGCGGCCGTGAATCATCAAGGTGTCGACGTAGGGTTCCACGCAGTTGTCCTGCCCGTCTGCCCGAACGGATGCGAGCGAACGGCAGGGCTCGTTGAGCTATCGCGGGCCGCCACGCGCGGTCATGCGTTGTCGCACGTCTAGACCGCGACTGACAGGCGGTGCAGCAGGTCGACGTGCGCGGCGAACGCCGCGTCGTCATCGGCCGTGGGCAGGGCGGAGAAGGTCGCGACGACGGTGTCGGTCATAGGGTTCATCCACACGTACTGGCCGTAGATCCCGACGCCGAAGAAGCAGCCGTGCTCGTCGCCCGAGAGCCAGAACTGGTTGCGGTAACTGCCGTTCGGGAGGGACGCGGGCATCGCGCTGACGTCAGTCCCCGGCACTCCTCCCATGCGCACGTCGTCGATCCAGGCGCGGGGCACGACGGGGTGTCCGTGGGCGCCGACGCCGCCGTCGAGAATCATGCGGCCGAACCTCGCCAGGTCGCGCAGCGTGGTGCAGATGCCGGCGTTGGCATAGACGAAGCCCTCGGCGTCGACCGTCGCGGCGGCGTCCGCCTCGGCGCCGAGTGGTGCCCACAGGTCGGTCGCGAGCAGGTCCGAGAACGGGCGTCCGGTCAGCTCCTCGAGGATCCAGGCGAGGACGTCCGTGTTCGCGGAGCAGTAGTGGAAGACCCTCCCGTGCTCGCCGTCCTTGCGCAGTGTGGTGAGGAACTCTCGGACACCCGACGGGTCGCCTGGTCGACGGGTCCGCCAGAGGGCGGAGCGGTCGTGCCGCTGCACCTCGGAGTCCGGATCGTCGTAGGTCTCGTCGTAGGCGACGGCCACCGTCATATCGAGGGTCTGCTGCACCGTGGCATCGCCGTACGCCGATGCCGCGAGCGCCTCGACGTACGCTGCGACCGGTTTGTGCACGTCGATATCGCCGCGTGCGACGTATTGGCCGAACACTGCGCTGGTGAGCGACTTCGACACCGACATCAGCAGGTGGCGGGTGTCGCGCTGCATTCCGTTGAGGTAGCGCTCGAGCTGGATCTCGCAGCCACGCAGGACGAGCAGTGCGTCGGTGCTGCGCGCCCGCAACTCGTCGTCAAGGCCTGGCACGTCCAGCGGCACGCCGTCCGTGAGCTCGAGCTCCGGCCCCTTACCGCGCGGAACCACTGCGGTGCGCAGCACCTCGTCGATGTGGTGAAACGCCCAACGGTTGTGCGGCCACTCCTGCCACGAGTCTGCGGTGATGCCCTCCGGCCTTGTCATCGGGACGTCCATGGCCGCCACCGTACAACCCCCTCCAGCTGGGCCGAGAACCGCTGGATGCAGGTGGGGCCGCCTCCCGAGGAGATGTACGACAGCCCGCCGAGAGACACATCAACGATGGTGCACCACGACGGACTGCTCTCAGGCCAACACGCGCGTTTATCGGCACTTCGGCCCGCTACGCCGGGGTGACGACCATGCGGCCTCGCCGCCGAAGCATCTGCTCCTGCACTTCCCGCGCTAGGTCGTCCCACGGACTGTCCTGGTAGTCCATGCCTACCAGCCAGACCAGCCCCCGGTCGGTGCACCTGTCGTAGCCATCGGCGACGAGAGCGATTGAGAAGAGCCCTCGGTCTCCAGCTCGCTCCTGCGCCCAGCGAAGCGCGTCGATGAGATCCGCGCCGGTGATGTCCCATGTCGAGGTCGCGTAGCCCTGGCTGAGCGTGCCGTCCGGCTCGCCACGTCGCCCGTACTCGTCAAACATGTACACGCGGAAGCGAGGACCGTGGTCCTCCCAACGGCTGTCACGCTCGTCGACCGGCTCGATCTTCATGAGCGGAGGCTACGACGAACAGGCCATGTCGGATGACGGGATCAGGCAACGATCAGCACGCGAGAACGGTTCCCCTCTGTGTCAAGAAGCGGCTTTCGTGGGGCGTCTGGTCGGCGTAGCCTCGGTCGTGAACCCGGGTTGTGGCTTGTCCGAAGTGTTGGCTTTGGGGATCTGGTCAACCGCGCTGGCTGTGAGTGTCGCCCCCATCTGCCCTCCCGGGTTCGCTCTTGCCTGGTCCTCGAGAAGGACTCTGAACACGATGTCGGAGAGTTGCCGTTTCAGGCAGCGCAGGGCGCCCATGTGGCCCTTCTGCGTGGCGAGCTTGCGTTCGTAGTAGGCCTTGCCGCGCCAGCCTCAGCGGCACGCCATCGTCACTATGTGCTCGGTCGGAGCAGGATCAGGGGAGGTCCGTCAGTCGCAGGACGTTCGTGTCGAGCGCGATGACCTCGTCGGCTCTCGTGGCGATGGATCGCCAGTCGTCGATGGCAGCCCGGAAGTAGCGTCCGGACAGCTGATCGAGCATCCCCGAGTCCAGGTCGGTGATCAGATCCAGGGACTTCTCCATCGGAGTCCAGGTGTCGTCGTCATTCCACACGTCGGCGAACACGTCGGCGGTCATGTCCGTCTTGACCATGCCGGGCGACATCGCGAACACGCGCACGCCAGCGGCGAAGCACTCTCCGGCGAGGGCCTCGGTGAACCTGTTGACCGCTGCCTTGCTAGCCATGTACGCGGAGGTGAGAGTGCCGTCATTGTCGAGGCCGACAGGGAACGTCGCGGCCCCAGATGAGAGGTTGATGATGCGACCGCTTCCGCGCGCCATCATCGGGGCGAGAACCGCGCGACTGCACAAGTAGGTGCCGCGCACGTTGATCTCCAGCACCGCCCACCACGTCTCCTGCGCCACATCCCAGGTGAGACCGCTTCCCCCGGAGATCGCCGCATTGTTGACAAGCAGGTCTGGCACCCCGTGGTCGACCGCGATCCGCCCGAACACTTCCTCGACGGCAGCCGGGTCCTTAACGTCCAGCACCAACGGGTACGCACCCGTCTCCTGCGCCACCTGATCGAGGTCGGATGAGGTCCGGCCAATCGCCACCACAGTCATACCCGTCGAGGTCAATCGTCGCGTCAGTGCCCGCCCGATCCCACGGCTCGCTCCCGTCACGACTGCAAGACGATTCGACACGCGACCGATCCTAGGTGACGGACGGACCCGGGAGGTCCGAGTCGTCGAGACTGACGAACACCTTGAGCGAGCCTTACCGGCACGTCTGGGCGCTCGCGTCTGTCAGGATCGGTTAGGGGCGAGCATGGGAGAGGCACGTGGCTGACGGATTCGTCGTACGCGAGGCCGAGACGGAGCAGGACGACGAGGCCGTCGCCGGTTTGATGACCGAGTACCTGGAGTGGGGGCACCAACGCCTGTCGGAGGAGTACGGCGTGAGTGACCCTCCCGGCGATCCAGCGTTGGTCCGGCAGGGACTCGGGCAATATCGCTCACCCGACGGCCTACTGCTGATCGCCGAGTGCGACGGCGAGGCGGCGGGTGTCGGTGCGCTGCGCGTTCTGTCTCCAGGAGTCGCTGAGGTGAAGCGGATGTACGTCACGCCGCGCTGGCGTGGACGTCACCTCGGCGCGGCCCTGCTGGACCGCCTCCTCGACGAATCCGAGAGGCGGCGCGTGCACACCGTGCGACTGGACACGGCGCGATTCCTGGTCGAGGCCCAGCGGCTGTATGTGTCACGCGGCTTCGTCGAGCGGCCCGCATACCCGGGCACTGAGATCCCTCCTCACCTCCAGCAGTACTGGATGTTCTTTGAACGCCACGACACCAGCCCAGCCTCCGGCGCGAACGCCTAGCGCCTCGCGTGCGAGCGCGAACGGTTCGGCGCGCTATCGCCTCTCGGCCTGGGCTATCCCCTTGACCTGTCTGGGTGGCCGAGGGCGCTTGGGTAGCCCTAAGCCGCAGCCGGGGAGGTTCAGGCACCACGGACACACTCAATGGCAGCCAGTGGCAGTACAACTGGAAGACCCCCAGCAGGGACATCGGCCACTACTGGCGCATTGGCGTCCAGCTCGATGACGGCCAGACCTACTACGTGAACATCGCACTCAGCTAGTCACATCTGCACGCGCAGATAGGGCGGGACCCGACGGTGCCCGCCCTATCTGCGGTGTTCGTCCGGGTGTAGATGCACACCGATCGCCCGCGTTCAGTGTCGCGCCTAGGCCAGCTCGAACTCGACGGGACTTGTCCGCCTGCCACTCAGCGGGACTCCTTGTGCGGTCCTGGCTAGGTTCGCTGCGTGACCCGCGGGGGTCGCGAGGGTCTTGTGATGATCCGTCGGGTGTTCTGTTGGTCGCCGCTACCTGCCGGGGAGCGAATGGCGAAACCGATGCCCTCTGTCTCTGCAATGAGCGGAGTTGGAGAAGTGAAGCGTTCCATCCCCATCCTGATCACGACAGCGGCGTTGCTGAGCCTGTCGTTCGCAGGAGTCGCCCGGGCCGACAGTCAGGGTCCGATCACCTTTGAGAACTACGGCCTCGGCTCGGTCAACGCACAGTTCGGCTGGTCGAGCACTGGCACCTACGACCAGTCCGTCGTGGCACAAGGCCGATTCGCGGCCTTCGGCACGCAGTCGCTGCGGATTTCGAGCGCCGTCACGAGCGGAGCCTTCGGCGATCAGACCTTCTCGCCAGGGCTGTCGGATCCGGTCGGCGAGGGGATGACGGCGCGGCACTTCGACGCGACCTTCCAGATCGGGACGACGCAGAACGGCGTCCAGCCCGGGCTGCACCTCAACGTCAGCCCGGACGACGGTAACGGTGGCCGGATGAGTTACCTGCGCTTCGACGATGAGACCGACGGTGTGCACGTCTACTTCGACGACGTCACCGACGCCAGTTTCGGGACCGTCGCGATCTTCAACGAGACCGACATCGCGACGCTCGACCGCACGACGGCCCACACCGCCCGGTTCTCGATCGGCGTGTACTCCGGTCCGGCGAACGATGTCGTCCGCGTCTACATCGACGGCGCACTCAGAGCGGTCGGCACCACGTGGGAGGACTACTACCGTTACGACCCCGAGCAGTCTGGAAGCGGCAACCAGATCCCTGTGATCGACAAGCTGGGCTTCTTCGAGAGGGGCGTTGCCGCGTCAGCAGCTCCTGACGGGGGCTTCCTGATCGACAACGTGGCGTTGAGCTCAACCGCGGCCACCACCGCCTGCGAGTTCTCCACGCCCGGCACCACGATGACCTTGGTCGCCAACTGCACCACGGACCAGACGATCGCCGTCCCCAACGGCTTCACGCTCGACGGGAACGGACACAGCATCATCGCCATCGATCCGACAGGGGACCACTTCCGCGGCGCGGTCATCCAGGCTTCTGGTCCCGCACGCACGAACGTCACCGGCCTCACGGTGTCCGCGAGCAACCTGACCGACGCCTGCGACGCAGGCCCGGCCGGCCTGCGCGGCATCCTGTTCGACGGCGTTGGCGGGACCATCTCGAACAACATCGTGACCGACATCGAGCAGGGCGCCAACGACGGCAGCGGCTGCCAGGAGGGCAACGGCATCGAGGTCCGCAACACCGCGGGCGTTGCGATGCCCAGCCTCACCATCTCGGGCAACACGGTGAACGACTACCAGAAGACCGGCATCCTGGTCAGGGACAAGGTCTCCGCCGTCATCTCCGACAACACCGTGACCGGCGACCAGAAGATCATCTACATCGCTCAGAACGGCATCCAGGTCTCCTACGGCGCGACAGCTCAGCTGCTCAGCAACGTGGTGACCGGCAACTGGTACACGCCGAAGAGCTACGTGGCGTGCGGCCTGATCCTCTACAAGGCCGGTGGAGTCAGCGGGGCCAAGAACGGTCTCTCGTCGCTCTCCAGCCAGTTCACCGGCAACGAGAACGACGTCTGCAACTACGGCAAGGGCGGTTCGTACTCCCCGCTCGGGTAGCAGCCGAACGGGCATGGCACGACGTGGTGGGGCCGACCTGCGGGTCGGTCCCACCTCTTCTGCGTATGCGGCTGGCAAAATGACGCGCACACATCGCCGCTCCGTCGCCGGCGCAATGGCCGCAAGCGATCCTGTTCTGGCTTCTCCTCGCCCGCCGGACGTGTGTAGCCCGCCGATCCCAGACCGCTTCCCGGTTAGCGGATGCAGACGGCGAATGCATGAGGGCGGTAGCAGGCGCGGAACCAAGTCAGAACACTTCGGCTCGGGTGGCTAATGGAGCGAAACCTCGATGGTCACTGACTCCGCGAACTGCCGTGGCTCACGGGTAACTGCAATCGCCAGGACGCCGGTCGGAACGTCCGACACCTTGAATGACTCGGCATCCCCGACATTGAGTCGACCGGAGGGGCAGTCAATCGAGCCGACGAACTCCGCGCCGGGGGACGCGGGGCCGACCATGATGGTGACCTGCACCTCGGCGTATGGCAGTTCCGCGTCATCCGGCCAGTCGTCCGGGATCTCGACATCCTGCGCATGAAGCACGGGGACGGCGACGCATGTGGCTGAGGAGACGATGCTGTCGGTCCCGACGCCGCCGGGGAGTTCCACCCGATCGAGCGCGTCGTCGAAGACCAGCAGGAGGCCCCACTGGAACGGCTGCTTCCAGGTTTCGGTCTCGATCACCCGAGCGATAGTGCCGGATATCGCTCGGCTGCGTTGGGTCCCCTGGATGTGGGCGTGGTTCTAGAAGGGGGGTGGGTCGTCGTTCCAGGGGTCGCGGGGTGTGGGGGGTTCGGGTGGGTTGAGGTAGGGGCGGGG
>JANMBJ010000466.1:0-2427 GCA_031360335.1 Candidatus Nanopelagicales bacterium | reverse complement strand
GGCGGCAACCAGCAGAAGGTCGTCTTCGGCAAGTGGCTCACACCGGAGCCGAAGCTCCTCCTTCTCGACGAGCCGACCGTCGGCGTCGACGTCGGTGCGCGCGACGAGATCTACGGCATCATCCGCCGTTTCGCCCGGGCGGGGTGCGCAGTGGTCGTCATCTCTTCCGACCTGGTGGAGCTCGAGATGCTCTGCGACAACCTCGCGGTCGTCCACGACGGGCGCATCGTCACCACCGTCCACACGTCTGAGATCGAAGGCGAAGAGGGCCTCCACCAACTCGTACAGGAGTCAGCGCGATGAGTACACCTACGTCCGAGGCCCCCGCGACCGTGCGCGAGCCGAGAGTCAACCCCGTCACGGCAATGCTCAACAGCGACCGCCCGTACACCGTGTTCCTGGCGCTCATCCTGCTCATCGCGTTCTTCACGGTCATGTCGCCCGTCTTCTTCTCGGCAGCCAACTTCGCCAACATCGGTCGCCAGACGACCCTGGTGACGATCATGGCCGTCGGCATGACGTTCGTGATCATCTCCGCGGAGATCGACTTGTCAGTCGCCTCGATCCTCAAGCTGTCTGGGGTCTGTGCGGCGCTGTTCATGCAGAACTTCGGTGAGAACTGGGTCCTGGGCGCGCTCGTCGGGCTCGCGGTGGGGACGTTCATCGGTCTCGTCAACGGTCTGCTCACGACGCGGCTGGGCATCCCGAGCTTCCTGGTCACTTTGGGCATGCTCGGCGTAGCGAAGGGTCTCGCGTTCGTCATCACCGACACGGCACCCGTGCTGGTCGACAACACCACGTTCTTCAAGGTGTTCTGGGAGGGAACCGTCCTGGGTCTGCCCATCCCGATCATCTGGACGGGGGTGGTCCTCATCCTCGGCGGTGTGCTCCTGCACTTCTCGACCTTCGGCCGGAAGGTGTACGCCACCGGCGGCAATGCCGTGGCCGCCCGATACTCCGGTATCAGCACCGCTCGCGTGAAGATCTACTGCTTCATGCTCTCCGGCGTGCTCGCCGGGCTCGCCTCGCTCATCTTCGCCGCGCAAGCACACGCCGCCAGGCCGGACTTCGCGGACGGCCTCGAGCTCGACGTGATCGCAGCGGTGATCCTGGGAGGCACCAGCCTGTTCGGCGGTCGCGGCACCATCATCGGCACGTTCATCGGCTCGCTGATCATCGGGGTGCTCAACAACGGCCTTGTGATCATCGGGGTGAGCTCGTCGTGGCAGATCGCCGTCAAGGGACTGATCATCATCCTCGCCGTCGCCTTCTCGGCCCGCAAGAAGTGAGCCCGTCGAGCAGCCGGCACGAGCCGGCCACGCCGGGCCGCGCGAGCGGTCGCCTTCAGGGCAAGGTCGCGATCGTCACCGGAGGATCTCGTCAGATCGGTCTTGCGATCGCGACGCGATTCGCAATCGAGGGTGCGAAGGTCGTGCTTGCAGCCCGCGGTGAAGAGGACGGGCTCGCCGCTGAGCGGAGCATCCGTGACCAAGGCGGCGAGGCTACCGCCGTCGTGTGCGACGTCGCTGACGAGGCCAGTGTCGCCGCCACCGTCGACCACACGGTGGAGCTATACGGCGGCCTCGACATCATGGTGAACAACGCAGGCACCGGGGTCGCCGAGGAGATCACGGACCTCTCGTGGGAGGACTACCGCCGCGTCATCGACATCAACGTCGGTGGAGTCCTGCTCGGGACGAAGTACGGGGCGCGTGCCATCAAGCGGGGCGGTCGTGGCGGCAGCATCATCAACATCTCGTCCATCCAGGGGGTGCTTCCGCTCAGGCAGTCCGCGGTCTACGCCGGGAGTAAGGGCGCCGTCAACCTCATCACGCAGCAGACGGCTGCGGACCTGGGTCCTTCGGGAATCCGGGTGAACGCCATCGCGCCCGGCTACATCGACAGCCCGATGATGCACGGATACCACGACCTGGTGAGTGCGTCGCCCGGCGAAGCCATCGGCGCGGCGAAGCGCTCGATCGTCCTGGGACGGCTGGCGACGACGGACGACGTCGCCGGTCCGGCGCTCTTCTTCGCGTCCGACGACTCGGCCTATGTCACGGGAACGCTCCTGCTCGTCGATGGCGGGTCCCAGTGCCACGGCGCCATCGCATGACCATGACTGGCGACGACGTCGCCGGACGGACCGGCTTCCCGCACCTGCTCTCACCGCTTCGTGTGCGCGGGATCGAGATTCGTAACCGGTTCGTGTTCCAACCGCACTTCAACTGTCTCGCGGACGTCCACGGAATGCCGACGCCGGACCTCACCGCCTACCTCGAGGAGCGTGCGTGGGGTGGGGCCGGGCTCATCGTGGACGGCTCGATGGCGACGATGTACGAGGGACAGATGTCGCGGAAGTACGTCGCGGCCTGGGACGAGCGTTCGATCGAGCTGAACCGGCGCACGACCGACGCGGTGCACGGG
>JANMBJ010000465.1:0-9480 GCA_031360335.1 Candidatus Nanopelagicales bacterium | reverse complement strand
GACCGCCGTGGTCACCGCCGCCCTCCGCGTCCGCTGACGCACGGCCAGACCAGCGCCGCTGGCGCACGTGCTAGACCCGCACCGCTGGCGCACGTGCCGCTGAACGATGTGGTTCAGCAACAGATACGCCAGCGAGGCGGGTCAGGGGTAGGCGGCGAGGACGAGGAAGCCGGCGGCGGTCTGCACCTGGCCGCGCCGCGCGGAGCGGATCGCGGTGATCGTCTCGGGCCGCCCATCACCGCGTCGTGGGGGCTGTCATCGGGATGCACGAACCAGTCACGGTTGCGCACGGTCTGCACGAGCACGAAGAGCAGCCACACCGCGATGGACGTGACGGCAGAGAACGCCAGCTGCGTCGAGGAGAAGGTCGGGCCGGGGGTGCTCGTCGTGAAGGTCGGGAGCACCAGGCTGAGCACCGCGAGAGTCGTGACCGCGGCGAGGGCGCTCCCCGCGCCTTCGGCGCTGAACGCGACCACCCGGGTGCGCAGCGCGGCGAGCACCAGGCTGATCCCGACGATGCCGTTGCACGTGATCATCACGGCGGCGAAGACGGTGTCGCGGGCCAACGTGCCCGAGCCCTTGCCGCTGGCCATGATCGAGAGGATCAGACCCGCGTTTCAGGCGGAATTCTCCTGTTCCCACGCACGCAGCGAGCACCCCACGCGGTCACGGATTCGGGCCAGCCGGGGGGTCACGGGTAGCCTCAGGTGATGCGCGTCCTCGTTCTGCCCGTAGCTCTCGCCGCCGCTTGTGCGCTGGTGAGCGGCTGTGCGGCCACGAGCCGGACCGTCGGATCGACCACGACAAGTCGCTCGAGCGTCGAGGCGACCGCCTCCCCCAGCGCCGCACCGACCGCCGACCAGACCACCGACTACCACTCGTCCAAGGTCGCGATGCCGGCGACCGCCACCTCGATCCCGGCCGGCCGCGTCGCCTATGGCGACTCGGTGATGCTCGGCTCGAAGCGGCGCCTCCAGGGCCGAGGATTCACGGTCGACGCCAAGGTCGGCCGGCAGTTCGGCGCGTCCTACAACGCCATCGTGAAGCTGCGTCAGCGCCAAGTGCTGCCCCGCAACGTCGTGATCCACCTCGGCACCAACGGTACGATCTCGGTGCGCGACTGCCGGGCCGTCGTCGATGCCGCCGGACCGGACCGCCGCGTCTTCCTCGTGAACGTGCGCGTGCCACGGCCATGGATGCGCGGCAACAACCTCCACCTCGCGACGTGCGCGGCGGCCTACCCGATCAGCCGCGTGGTCGTCATCAACTGGGCAGCGGCGAGCAATCCCCACCGGGAGTGGTTCGGGCCCGACAACATCCATCCCGACGCCGCCGGCCGCACGGCATACACCGCACTAATCGACGCCACAGTCGACCAGCGGGGCTACTGACACAGCCGGTCGCCAACTGCGCCGGGTGCCGGTCGACTGGGTCAGGTGTAGCGCGACTCAGCGCTCCACACCTCGTCACGAGAGCGACGCAGGCGCTCGACGCGCGAGATCAGGCGTTCTGAGACTGACGTGGCCCGACGCGCGCCGCCGCGGGCTGCTGCCCACGGGATTGCCGTCAGCTCACGGGCGGCGTCGCGGGCGATCGACGGCATGGGCGGCCGGCGTCGTGAGGACATCGAAGGCTCCCGTCGTGCGATGGAAGGGTCTGGTCCCCCGGCGTACGAGACGCCAGGGGCACCGTCTGCTACCCGTCACCGCCAGGGGTAAACGCGAGGATGCGATGCATCTGGCGGGGGCCGGAATCGCCCACGGCGCTAAGCGCCCCGGGCCTCGCGGGTAAGCCGGTCGTTGGCCCGCTCGAGCGCCTCGACGAGCTGGTCCTTCGTCATCCGGCTGCGCCCGCGTACGTCGAGCCGCGCGGCGATGCGCAGCAGGTGGTCCTTGGTCGCACGGCCGTCGACGCCACCGTGGGTGGGCCCGGTCGGGGCATCGGACGGACCGTTCTCCGCCTTGCGCTCCCAGTGGTCGCCGACCTTCTCGAAGGAGTGCTTCACCGCGGCGTAGGCAGTACGCCGGGCGCGCTCGCCGTCGCCGTACTCCTCGATCGCCGACCGCAGGGTGCTCGTGAACACCTCCTGCGCATGGCGTGGTGACCGTCGCAGGGTGTCAGGAAGCACGATCTCGTCGCTCGGACGTGGGGACATGGGGTTCCTCCTCACACGGATGAGGACCAGCACATACCCGAGGATCGGGCGGCTAACCGTGCATCGAGCGACTCTCTGCCCGGCGCACCGCCGACGATCACTGACTGAGGCCAGCGACGAGGTTGATCGACACGGCGATCACGACGGTGTTGAACAGGAACGACAGCACGGCGTGGCGCAGGACCGTGGAGCGAGCCTGGGCGTCGACGATGTCGGTGTCGGACACCTGGAACGTCATGCCGATCGTGAACCCGACATAGGCGAAGTCGCGATACGTCGGGTCAGGGTCACTGTGGAAGTCGATCGCGCGCTCGTCGGACTTCGCGGCACCGTGATAGAGCTCGGCATAGCGCAAGGTGAAGATCGTGTGCAGCACCGTCCACGACGATGCGATAGCCAGGATCCCCAGCAGGGTCAGCACAATCCCGGCGTCCCGCGCGCGGAAGATGACAAGCACGACCGACACGAGGCTCACTGACGAGAGGGCCAGCACGATGAGGTCGCGGCTGCGTCGCCCCGGGTCCTCGAGCGTTGCGTGCACAGCCGTGGTCGCGCCGTCGAGCGGCCACACGGCCGACCAGGTCCAGCCGAGGAACACCGCGGAGAGCGCCACCCACCCGGCCATCAGCCCGGTGCTCGGGCCTTCGAACACCGCCACCACCGCTCCGACCAGCAACCCGGTGACCGTGGACACCGTGAGATGCGTCGCCGCGCTCGCCCGCTGTCGACGGTTGAGACCCTCGGCAGCATTCCCCGTCGAGCGCCGCGCAGGACGTGCCATGTCTGCCTCCTCGGCCGCACGAGGACTACCCGGACGATCCGAGCACCAAACCCGGGCCCGCAACTCCCGCGCGGCCCCACCTGGGCGGCCTCACCCGGGCGACGCCGGGCGCCCGGCAGCCCTACCGTCAGGCGTCGGTGTCCTTCTCGAGAGCACCGAGCCGCTGCTCCAGGAGCAGGGTGTACTGCAGGCGGTTGCCGTGCTCGGTCTCGTAGGTGATGAGCGCCCGAAGCCCCTGCTCGTCGACGTCGTGCAGGCGCGCCTGCGCGTCGGCGAAGGACAACTCGGCCCAGTCATCGACAGGGAGCTCCCGGACGTCGACGGTGTCGTGGGTGGCGTCGGGGTTCGAGCCCTCGGCCAGCGCGGTGACGGGTGCTCCGCCGATGTCGTCGAACGATCCGTCGAGGCCCGACCCGTCGCTCGAGGTCGTCGAGGGCGGCGTCGCAACCGGCCACTGCGGAGCGTCGGTGGTAGTGCTGGTGCCGTCTTCAAGCACGAGCTCCCAGTGCCGCACGGTCGCCGCGACGGAGACGGCGAGCTCGCGCAGGGCCCGCACGGGAGGCAGCAGCGCGCTGCGCAACTCGTCGGTGGGTACGAGGTCGACGGCGATCGTCGCAGCGCGTTCGATGACGTTCACGGGTCCTCCACAGGATCGAGCGCACGGGGCGCGTGACTCGGGATCTGCCCACGGGTAGTCCGCTCACACGTGGTCGACCTGTGAGCGAGACCTCACGCCCCTTCGCCCGGGCCTGCCCCGGGGCGGGGATCGATGTTCTCGTCGGACGCCCTCTGGGTCGGCAGGGCGGCCACGATGACGTCGGCGAGCTCAGGGTCGAGCAAGGACCAGGCCTCGGCGTACATCTGGGTCAGCGTCAGCATGCGACTGACGCTAGGGACTCACCGGCCGTTCCCGCCTCGGGGAGAGTCCCCCATCCACCCCTGAACCGACCCTGAGCCGAGCCGCACTCTGCGCCGCACGGACCCGACGTCGTCGCGCGGGCGGCGGAGGTCAGATCTCGAGGCGACGGAAGGCGCTGGCGTGGAAGACCAGCGGCGTGACGTCGGAGTCGGCGTCGAGCTCGATCACCCGAAGCAGCACGATGTCGTGGTCGCCGGCGCGGAAGCGGTCCTCGATCGTGCAGTCGAGCCAAGCACTGACGCCGTCGATGACGACCGCGCCGCTGGCGAGTGCCCGCCACCCGACACCGTCGAAGCGGTCGAGCTCGCGCGAGGCCATCCGTCGCGCGATCTGCTCCTGCTCTGCGCCGAGCACGCTCACCCCGAGACGCGGGGCGCCCTGCAGGATCGGCCAGGTCGTGGAGGTGTGCGCGATGCAGACCGAGACCAGGGCCGGGTTGAGCGAGACCGCCGTGAAGCTGCTCGCGGCCATCCCCACCGGCAGTCCGTCGACGAGCGCGCCGACGGTCGTCACGCCCGACGGGAACGCCCCGAAGACCTGACGCAGCCGGGTGGAGTCATGAACCTGCACCTGTGCATTGTCGTGGGTCCGCTGACCCTCGCCTACCACCGGTACGGCCGAACCCCGTCATCGCACGGAGGAGAGACGGGGCCGAGCGCGGCGGGGCGGCATCCTCGCGGATGCGCGCTCCAGGCGGTTGCACCGCCGGGCGTCGAGCCGTCACGCCGCGAGGTTCCCGCGCGCCACTGTCTCGCGGCCGCGGGTCGCGAGTTGTCGTGTTCTACTTCTTTCACCAAAACCTCAACCACTTCGGCTAACCTGCTCGTAGTTGTTGTGTTCACGTTGCTTCTGGTGAAGCACAACAACTTCGTAGGGATTCGAACCTCGACCCGGGAAGGACCCGACACTCATGACGAGTGGACGCCCTTCACGACAGACCATCTACGGCCGGCTCGAGGAGGCGATCGGTGAGCTGCGCACGCGCATGGGAGGTCTCCCGAGCCCGGATGAGGCGGAGGAGATCTGGGAGGAGCTGTGGCACCAGGAGGCGCACCACTCAACTGCCCTCGAGGGCAACACGTTGGTCCTCAACGAGGTCCGCACGTTGCTCGACGAGGGCCGTGCCGTCGGTTCCAAGGAACTCAAGGAATACTTGGAGGTCGTGGGGTACGGGACTGCGGCCAGGTGGGTCTATGGCCAGGCAATGGAGCCCGGTGACTGGACTACAGGTGACCTTCTCAGCATCCAGGAGGTCCGCACCATCCACTACGAGGCGATGACGCCGGTCTGGAATGTGGCCCCGCACCCGCACGCGACCGCCGCCGAGACACCTGGCAGCTGGCGGCAGCACGACATTGCACCCTTCCCCGAGGGAATGACCCCGCCACCGTTTCCCGAGATCGACCATCGGATGACCGACTGGGTGAAGGACGTGAACGACCTCCGGGAGTCCAGCGACATCGCGTTCCCCGAACGCCTGGCAAGGGTGCACAACGACTTCGAACGGATCCACCCATTCCTCGACGGCAACGGCCGTACAGGTCGATTGGTCCTCAACTTGCTGCTGGTGCGGCTCGGCTACCCGCCAGCCATCGTGTTCAAGAACGAGCGCACGAAGTACCTGGACGCCATGCGCAAGGCGGACCGAGGCGAGGACGGCCCGCTCGGCGAGCTCATCGCCCGGGCGGTGACCAACAATCTCTATAAGTTCGTCGTGCCGGCGGTGGCCGGTCCAGCACGACTCGTTCCTTTGGCGAGCCTCGTAGACGAGAAGTCGGGCGTGACCGCGACAGCCCTTCGCGCGGCAGCAGAGCGCGGTCGGCTTCGGGCCCAGAAATCGGAGAACGGAACCTGGTTGAGCTCGAAGAAGTGGGTCGCCGACTACCAGAAGAACAAGCACAAGCGCGCCGGGGGCCCGACAAGGGGATAGCCGGCGAGCCGACATGACGATCACCTAACGGCTGGCCAGGGACCGGCCCTCTACCCGGACCTTGGCCACGTGAATGCATCGCAGCAGTTCCGAGGCCTGCAGATGGAGCCGCCTATCGGAATCGAACCGATGAACTACGCGTCACGAGAGCGTCGCCGCGCCACCGAATCTCCTTGGGGAGCGGGCGATTCGTGCTGGCAAGAGGCATTTTGAGGCTTCTCGTGATCTGTTGTTCTGAGACGTCGGGGACGAGTTGGGGACGAGCAGCAAGGCAGCTATCAAGATCACGTGCGGTCGCTACAGTCGACGGATTCGGTACTGGGCCCCCCGCCTCGCCTTCGCCGTTGCAGTCATGCACGAACGGCTCAGGCGGGCAGGAACTTCCAGCGAGGAGGGTCGAGTGCACGCCAAGCACCACCGCGGCCAGCAGGCCGCAATCCAGCCCCAGCGGCCGGGCAGTCGCACCCTTTAGTAGGCGGCGCGGTACCTCGTGAGAGTGTCCGCGGCATCCTCTCCTACCGTCAGCTCGTGCTCGAGGTTCTTGACGCCGAGATACGACTCGAGCATCCTCGGCGACATCCAACTCCTGACCTCGGCGTCCTTCAGCAGCAGGTCGATCGCTTCTGGAAGCGAACCCGGAAGTTCCCGGATGCCCATGCGTTGTCGCTCGGCCTCGCTGAGCTCTGCGGGGTCCACGTCACAGGCAACGGGCAACTCCAGACCTTCACGAATTCCAGCAAGTCCAGCGCGTACCAGTGCTCCCAGCACCATGTACGGGTTCGCAGACGCATCCGGCGGTCGCAGCTCCAGGTTGAAGCCCCTCTCGCCAGCCGTCGGATCCGTTGATGTGGACGGGCATATGCGGATGCTCGCCTCACGGTTCTGGATCCCGAAGGCCGCGTAGCCACAACTCCAGTGGTGCGGCCCCAGTCGGTAGTACGACGCGGGGCTCGGCGCCACCAGCGCACACATGGCCGGCATGTGACGGACCACGCCGGCGATGAACGCGCGCGCCACTGCGCTCGCACCGCTCGGATGGGTCGGGTCGACGGTCGCGTTACGGCCCTCGGCGTCGAGGAACGAGAAGTGCACGTGCGCACCGTTGCCGACGCCGTCGAGGAAGGGTTTCGGCGAGAAGGATGCGCGCAGACCCAGCCTACGGGCGCATTCACGGATCACTTCGCGGGCGAGGACGGCGTTGTCGCCGCCCGCAAGACCGCGCGACGGCGCCACCGTCACCTCGTACTGCCGGACGCCGTACTCCGGTTCGACTGTCTCCGGCGTCAGCCCGCTGGCTTCCAATGCCAGCGCAATGTCGTCAGCGAGTCGGGCGACGTTGCGCAGCGCTTCGACCGAGAACGGCGGGGCTGCGGGGAGATCACCGGAGATGAGGAACTCGTGCTCGAAGGCGGAGAGGAGCTCGAGCCCGGTCTCCTCACGGAGGTCGTCCAGCGCGCTTCGCAGGAAATTGCGAGTGCAACACTCCCAATAGGAGCCGTCGGCGTTGAGCGAGTCGCACAGGACCAGTTCGAGCGGAGGACTATCGGGCCAGATGTCGACGACCGTGTGGGTGGCCGGGACCGGGGTCTGACGAACCTCCGACATCGGACCCCATGGGTTGGGCGCGATGTCGGCGAACGGGGTGAGCGCCTGGCCGGCCGCCGCCCAGCCCAGCCCGGTCTCGAGGCGGCCCTGGAACTGTGATCGGGGCACGGCACGACATCGCGTCACTCCGACGTAATCGCTCCAGGCCAGCATGACCAAACCGTGCTCGGACATCGATTCCTCCCTGCCTACTCGTCGCCACCGACGGGATCGCCGAGGTACGCCGCACGCACCTGGGCATTCTGGGCGATCTCCTCGGGTGTACCGATCGCGATGGTCCGACCGGTTTCGAGGACCTGAATGCGGTCGCACAGCCGCATGATGAGGCGGAGGTCGTGATCGATGATGATGACGCCGCAGTTCTCCTCCACCGCGAGGTTGCGGATGTCGCGGAGCAACGAGTCGGACTCTTCCTCGTTCATCCCGGCTGCCGGCTCATCCATGAGGATCACCGCTGGAGCCGTTGCCAACGCCCGAGCGATCTCCAGCCGTCGTTGCTGACCGTAGGACAGTGTGCCCGCCTCAGCGGCTAAGACATCGGCCAGGTTCAAGCGCGTCAGCAACGCAAGGCCTGCTACCGCCTCGGAACGAGGGGGTGCGCTGATGTTGTCCAGGACAGAAAGGTGCTCGAACAGGCGGATGTTCTGGAAGGTGCGCCCCAGACCCGCCCGGGCTCGTGAGTGAACGGTCGTGCTCGTCACTACGACGCCGTTCAGCAGCACGTCCCCCGCATCAGGGGCGGACACGCCGGACATGAGGTTGAGGAGGGTGGACTTGCCGGACCCGTTCGGTCCGATCAGCCCGAGGATCTCTCCGCGCCCGACCTTGATGTCGATCCCGTCGACCGCGCGAACGCCGCTGAAGGAGCGTGATAGCCCGCGGCCCTCCAGAACGATGCCTGCGCTCGTCGCCGCCTCAGCGACGGTGTCGCGCACTGTGGTGGCATTGCCCCGCACGCGGACGCCCTGCGCCCAGCGCCGCAGCGGTGCCACCAGCTCCTCGATCTCAGCACGGCCGATGATGCCCTCCGGACGCCAGATGAGCGCGAGGATGATCAACAGGGCAAGGACGAACTGGACCGTCCCGGTGACCCGCGGGAGCTCAAATCCCCCGATCCTGAATCCTTGCTCGACGCGTGAGAAGAACTCGGTCACGAGCAGAACCACTCCTGCGCCCACCACCGCCCCGAGGACGCTCTCCCGCCCGCCGACGACCAGCATGGCGAGCAGGGCGAAGGTGGTGGCGAACCCGAACTGACCAGCGTCGAACGCGAGGACATTCAGAGCCCAGACACCACCCGCGGCACCCATCAGGGCCGCGGAGATCACCCACAACAGATAGCGATTGCGCCGGACGTCGATGCCGGTCGACGCGGCGGCGAGCTCATCCTCCCGGACCGCGCGACCCTCCAGTCCCAGGCGACTGGCCCCAAGAACGCGAACCACCACGATGAACACGACCGCCACAGCGACGGCGATCCAGGGGTTCATCGAGCGCGGGACACCGAAGATGCCGGTCGAGCCACGCGTCCAGTCAACGGCGTTCAGCAGAACTGTGTAGGCCGTGATCAGGAGAGCGAATGTCGCCATGACCATGGCGGAGGTCGTCATGCGGACGAGGACCACGCCCATCAGGGCGGCCACGATGGCGCAGACCAGCACCGCGAGCCCGACCGCTAACGGCCACGGGAGAGTCGTGTCGCGGACGAAAGACGGGGTGGAAGGCAGCTGGGAGCGCTTCAGTGTGGCTGGGATGGTGAACAGCGCGACAGTGAAGGCACCGATCCCCATGAACGCGGCGTGGCCGAACGAGAGGATTCCGGTGGTGCCGACAAACGACTGCAGCGACACGACCAGCACTACGTTGATGCAGAGGACCACCGCGGTGCTGGCGAGGGACTTGCTGCCCGACAGGGCCAACACGGAGACGACCGCGACGAGCAGCAGGCCGGTTACCAGAGCGCCCATCAGGCCGACGCGCAGTCGCCCGTTCACACCTTCACCTCGACGGCCTTGCCGAACAGACCTTCCGGTCGTACGTAGAGAAGGATTGAGATGGCGACCAGTGCGATAGCGAACTGGAACGGCACG
>JANMBJ010000450.1:0-25137 GCA_031360335.1 Candidatus Nanopelagicales bacterium | reverse complement strand
CGCTGCTCGCGCGTCTGACCGCGGGCCGAGACGACCGGCTGCTCCATGTCGAAGAGGTGCCGGCGCGTGCCGGCACGACGGTCGGCTGGCCAGGCTGGGTCGACCCCGCGCTGCGTGATGCGTGGACCCGCAGCGGCATCGCCGTGCCGTGGGCGCATCAGGTCGAGGCAGCCGAGATCGCGCACGAGGGCCGCCACGTCGTGGTGTCGACCGGCACCGCGTCGGGCAAGTCGCTGGCCTACCTCATGCCGGCGCTGACCGCCGTGGTCGACGGCACCCGGGCCCCCAACGGCCGCGGCGCCACCGTGCTCTACCTCGCGCCGACGAAGGCGCTCGCGCACGACCAGTGGCGCTCCGTCGAGGAGCTCGGCGTGGCGGACCTCAGGGTCTCGGCGTACGACGGGGACACCCCTGATGAGGAGCGCGCCTGGGTCCGGGCGCACGCCGGCTATGTGCTGTCGAACCCTGACCTCGTGCACCGCTCGATGCTGCCGGGTCACGAGCGGTGGTCGTCGTTCCTCCGCGCGCTCACCTACGTCGTCGTCGACGAGTGCCACATCTATCGCGGCGTCTTCGGGTCGCACGTGGCCAACGTGCTGCGCCGGCTCCAGCGCGTCGCGGCGAGGTACGGCGCCTCCCCGACCTTCGTGCTCGCCTCGGCCACCTCGGGCGACCCGGCCGGGTCGGCGTCGCGCCTCGTCGGACTCCCGGTCGAGGCCGTGAGCTCCGATGCGTCGCCGCGCGGTGCGACATCATTTGCACTGTGGGAGCCACCCCTCACCGCCCACGGTGGAGAGAACGACGCGCCGGTCCGGCGGACCGCGACAGCCGAGACCGCTTCTCTCCTCACGGATCTCGTCGTCGAGGGCGTGCGCACACTGGCATTCGTGCGCTCTCGCCGGGGCGCAGAGGCCGTCGCAATGACGACGCGCGAGACCCTCGCCGAGGTCGACCCTGAGCTCACTGATCGCGTCGCCGCCTATCGCGCCGGCTACCTCCCGGAGGAGCGCCGAGCACTCGAGGCCGCCCTGCGCGACGGCGAGCTGCTCGGCGTCGCGGCCACGAACGCGCTCGAGCTCGGCGTCGACGTGACGGGGCTCGACGCAGTGCTGCTGTGCGGCTGGCCGGGCACCCGCGCCTCGCTGTGGCAGCAGGCCGGGCGCGCGGGGCGCAGGGGAGGCGACGCGCTCGCGATCCTGGTCGCACGTGACGACCCGCTCGACACCTACCTCGTCCACCACCCCGAGGCGATCTTCGGCACGGGGGTCGAGGCGACCGTGTGCGACCCGACGAATCCCTATGTCCTCGGGCCGCACCTCTGCGCCGCTGCGGCCGAGGTGCCCCTGACCGAGGACGACCTGCCGATGTTCGGGGCGGGCTCCCGCACAGTCGTCGACAACCTCGTCGAGCGCGGCCTGCTCCGGGTGCGCCCGGGAGGCTGGTTCTGGACCCGTCGCGAACGGGCGAGCGACCTCGCCGACCTGCGCGGCATCGGCGGCGGCACGGTGCGCGTGGTCGAGGACGAGACCGGGCGCCTGCTCGGCACGGTGGATCCCGGTGCCGCACACACGACCGTGCACACCGGCGCGGTCTACGTGCACCAGGGCGCGACCTACCTCGTCGACCACCTCGACCTCGACGATGCCGTCGCCGTCGCGCACCGCGAGGACGTCGACTGGACCACCTCGGCACGCGACACGACCGACATCCGGATCGTCGATGAGATCGCCCGGACCTCGTGGGGTGCAGCCGATCTCGTCCACGGGCACGTCGAGGTGACCAACCAGGTCGTGGCCTACCTCAAGCGCCGCTATCTCACTGGAGAGGTGCTCGGCGAGGAGCCGCTCGACCTGCCACCGCGCCACCTCCGCACGCAGGCCGTGTGGTGGACGGTGTCGCCCGGCCAGCTCGTCGAAGCGGAGCTCCAGGACCTCGACGTACCCGGTGCCGCCCACGCCGCGGAGCACGCGTCGATCGGTCTGCTCCCGCTGGTGGCGACCTGCGACCGCTGGGACATCGGTGGTGTCTCGACCGCTCTTCACGAGGACACCGGACGGATGACGGTGTTCGTCTACGACGGGCACCCCGGCGGTGCCGGGTTCGCCGAGCGCGGTTACGCCGCAGCGCGCACCTGGCTCACCGCGACGCTCGACGCGATCGCCGCCTGCGAGTGCCCTGACGGATGCCCGTCATGCGTGCAGAGCCCGAAGTGCGGCAACGGCAACAACCCCCTCGACAAGGCGGGTGCGGTCCGCCTTCTCAACGTCCTCCTTGCCGGTGCTCCCGCTGACAGGATCGACGCATGAGCGTGACGCGCGACGACGTAGCCGGTGTGGTGCTCGCGGCCGGCGCCGGCACCCGGCTCCGGCCGCTGACCCTGGAGCGGCCGAAGGCGATGTGCCCCATCGGCAACGTGCCGCTCATCGACTGGGCGCTCCGACGCGTCGCACCCTGGTCGAGCTCGGTCGCGGTCA
Organism: Candidatus Nanopelagicales bacterium; assembly: GCA_031360335.1. Classification (GTDB taxonomy): domain Bacteria; phylum Actinomycetota; class Actinomycetes; order S36-B12; family CAIYMF01; genus Longivirga. The sequence continues at coordinate 22,663 of JANMBJ010000450.1, read as the reverse complement.
ACGTGCACGAGTCGCAGCCGATGCTGCTCGACCACGTACGCGACCGGGCACACACCTCGGTCGAGTCGGGCGAGCGCCTGGGCACGGCCGGGGCCTTAGGCCGCTTGCGGCCCTGGATCGACGGGCGGCACGTCCTCGTGCACAACGCCGACTCGTTCGTCGACGACGACCTGGAGGCGCTGCTCGACGGATGGGACGGCCAGCATCCCCGGCTGCTCGTGAGCACCGAGGAGGCACCCAGCGACTTCGGCCGACACCGGTTCCTCGGAGTCTCACTGCTCCCCGCGAGCGCGGTCGCAGAGCTGCCCGAGGCACCCTCGGGGCTCTACGCCCTCGTGTGGCGATCCGCGTGGGACGCCGGGACGCTCGAGCTCGTCGAGGCTCAGGGCGAGTCGATCGACTGTGGCACTCCCCAGGACTACCTCCGGGCGAATCTCCATGTGTCGCACGGAGAGAGCGTCGTGGCACCTGATGCGGTCGTCGCCGGGAGCATCACGTGCTGCGTCGTCTGGCCGGGCTCGCGCGTGGAGGCCGACGAGACGCTCGTCAATGTCATCCGCACCCCGGAGCACACGGTCAGCGGAGCGACGTCCGCCTGACCGCACACCGGGCGACCCCGCTCGCCGGGCGCTCGGTGGCCGGGCCGGACGCGAGCTCACCGCATACCGGCGTGGGACGCCACGGTCGGCTCCGGCACTGCGCCGAGCACCGATCCCAGCCAGCGGGAGAACGACCCTCGCGGTGCCGCCGACACCGTGATCCGGATGTCACCGTCGACCACGTCACAGGTACGCAGGGTCGCGCCGTTGCCCCGCACCACCCACGCGGCAGAGCGGCACGCGTCCTCGGCCGATCGCTGGGCCGCCGGCGCGCCCGCGAGCGCACCGAGGTCGGCAGCCGCCGCCGCGCGCTGACGAGCGGCGAGCAGATCGGTCACGACAGAGCCAAGAAGCACCGCGAGCACCAGCGCACCACCGAGCAGCAGCGCCAGAACCACCGCCGCGCCCTCATCATCCAGGTGGCCAGGAGCTGCCCGCCTTGCTGGCGTAGCTGCTGCTGGAGCAGGGTGTTCAGCGACAGATGCGCCAGCATCGTGGGTCATGAGGGGTCCTCGACGAGCGCGACGGCATCGGCACGCAGCGCGAACCCGCCCCAGCGGGCGAAGATGCCGGGGAGGGTGAGCGAACGGTGGACGGTGACGACGACGTGGTCTTCGTCGACCCGGACCGCAACCGCCGCATCCGGCACCAGCCGGTGCGCCTCGTCGCTCACCGCGACGGTGCTCTCGCCTCGCGCCGCGGTGCGGGCCGCGGCGCGAGCAGCCTCGCCGACCGCGAGCTGCGCCCCGACCAGGGCGAGACACCAGGCCATGGCCATCATGACCGCGACCAGCCCGAGGATCGCGAACGCGGCCTCGACCGTCATCGCGCCCTCGTCGCGGGGCCGGTGCCCCGGACGGCTGTCGCCGTCCGGGGCACCGGGAAGCACACGGATCATCCGCCGATCCCGAAGAACGACAACGCGGCGCGGATGACCGTCTCGAAGATTGCCTTGAGGATTCCCAGGAACCAGTCGCTGGTGAGCAGCTTGATGAGGATGCCACCGAGTCCGGCGGCAGCCACGGTCACGACGGCGTACTCCGCCGAGGCGGCTCCGGTGTCGCCCTGACGGACGAGACCGGAGCGATGCCGCTGCGGTGTGTAAGAACGGGCAATGAGTCGACGGGTCATGCTGACCCCTCCTCGCGGTTGTGCAGTCGACGGCCCTCGCCGACGTCACGAACCTTCGGTCGGCTACGCCCGCGTGCGCTGAGGGCCGGTGCGCTTCCTGGGGACGACGGGCGGCACCTGCGCCAGCTGGGGACAATGCCGCCGACGCCGCTCGCGACGCCACGGCTCGATCGCTCGATCCGTCGGCAGGCTGTCGGGGTCTCCTCACAGCACCACCGAGACCCACGCAGCGACGACGGGTACGACGCCCACCAGGACGAACGCGGGCAGGAAGGCCAGACCGAGCGGAGCGGTCAGCCGTACCGACACCGTGCGCACCCGGGCCTCCACGCCGGCCCGGTGCGAGGCCCGTGCCCGCTCGGCGACCCGAGGAAGCAGGTCGGCCAACGGCGCACCGGTCTCCGCGGATCGCGCCACCGAACGGGCGAGCCCGGCCAGCGCCTCGCTTCGCCCGACGTCGCGCCAGACCGTCGCCGGGTCGGCACCGAGCTGCAGCGAGGCGACCGCTGAGGTGAGCACCGACGCAGCGGGGTCACCTACCGCGCGCGCTGCCGCCACGAGCGCGGGCTCGAGCGACGAACCCGATGCGAGGCACGCGGCGACGAGGTCGACCACCAACGGTGCCTGTCGCTCGAGCCGCTCCCGTTCACGCCGTCCACCCGCCGACTCCAACCGCGGCAGGCCGATCCGCACCCCGATCCCCACCAGCACCCCGAGGCCCACGCCGGACACCCCTCCGACCACCAACGCGACACCGCATCCCGCGACCAGGGCCGCAAGCGACGAACTCGGCAACCGAGGTCGCGGCAGGGCCGGGACGGCGGCCGGGACTCGTTCGGTCGACGTACGTCGTGAACCGACGAGAACCCACACCGCGAGGCCCGCGACGAGGCCGATGACGAGCGGGCTCACAGCAGCGACTCCAGCGACGAGGCGATGCGCCAGGCCCACCACGCCCCCACCGCCTCCAGCGCGAGGCCAGCGGCGAGCACCAGGAGACCGGCCCTCGACCCGAACAACCACGACACCGGGTCGGCACCGAGGAGCGACCCCAACGCGAGCCCGAGAAGGGGGAGGCCCGCCAGCACCACCGCAGTGGCCCGGGGCTCGGCCAGACCGGCGCGCAGCTCGTCGCGCACCCGCTGAGCCTCACGCGCCGAGTCGGCGAGGGTGACGAGGGATGCCGCGAGTCCTGCGCCGGATCCCGCCGCGACCTCCCAGCATGCGGCGACGCCGCGCAGCAGCTCGGAAGCACGCGGGTCACTGCGCCACGCCTGAGCGACGTCGCCACCGGATCGAGCGGCGGCACTCCCCACGGCAGAGACGGGGAAGGCCGTGGACGCGTCGGCCGCGGCGAGCGCAGCCAGCAGGTCGCGCCCGGCCCGGAGCTCGGCGGCGAGCGCCTCGACCCATTCGAGCTCGGCAGCTCGACGCTGCGCCGCCGTCATCCGGTGAGACGGCGTCCAGCGCCACCCTAGGCGCGACATCGGGATCGCGGGTGGGAGCAGGAGCACCACAGCGACGAGAGCAGCCACTGCGACAACTGAAGGGCTCATGTCGTCACCACCGGTGCCGAGCTAGCAGCCGGCGCGTGATGACCGAGCCGACGCCTCAGTCGGTGCAAGCCCGGTCCCTGCTCTACCGGTCCGTGGACGTCGGGCCAGCTGAGCGCGTCGACGAGGACGGTCCAGCCGTCGCGCCGTTCGGCGACGGACAGCGATCGCCAGCGGCGACGCCCGTCACGGTCGCGGCCGAGATGGATGACGACGTCGAGGCCCGCCGCGATCTGCGCATGAACGGCGGCCCGATCGAGTCCGGCGGCGAGCGCCAGCGACTCGAGTCGCGCAGGAACGTCCTCGGCCGTGTTGGCGTGCACCGTCGCACACCCGCCTTCATGACCGGTGTTGAGGGCCGCCAGCAGATCGACGATCTCGGCCCCGCGGACCTCACCGACCACGATCCGGTCAGGACGCATGCGCAGCGACTGCCGGACCAGGTCGCGCAGTGTCACCGCGCCCGCGCCCTCGAGATTCGGCGGCCGTGCTTCGAGGCGGACGACATGCGGATGGTCGGGCAACAGCTCCGAAGAGTCCTCCACGATCACGAGTCGCTCGTGGGGGTCGCAGAGCCCGAGCAGCGTCGAGAGCCAGGTGGTCTTTCCGGTTCCGGTGCCCCCTGTGATGAGGATCGCGAGACGCGCGTCGATCACCGCGCGGATCCACGGCACCACCTCGACGGGCAACGAGCCGGCGGACACGAGATCGTCGAGGGTGAAGGCGTGTCGTCGCGGCACCCGCAACGACAAGCAGGTGCCCGACACCGCGACCGGTGACAGCACGGCGTGCACCCGGGTCCCATCAGGCATCCGGGCATCGACGTAGGGCGAGGAGTCGTCGAGGCGGCGACCACATGCGGCCGCCAGGCGCTGCGCCAGACGGCGCACGGCCGCATCGTCGGGGAAGTGCACGGCGACCGGCTCGGCGCCGGACCCGCGATCCACCCACACGTGGTCCGGCCCGCTCACCAGCACGTCGGTGACGAGGGGGTCGCGCAGCAGTCGGGTGAGCGGGCCGGCCCCGGTGAGCTCGCCGTGCAGACGCTCCGCCTCCGCGAGAAGGACGTCGGTGCCGAGCAGGACGCCGTCGTCGCGCAGGGCGCGGGCGATGTCGGACTCGGTCGGCACCCGACCCTCGGTGACGAGGCGAGCCCTGACCCGGTCGACGACGAGCGGGTCAAGGCTCATGGCACGACCAGCCCTGTGACGAGACCGCTGCACGTGCGGGCGAGCCGGGTGCGCGGGGCCAGACCGGGGGCTTCGCCCTGGTCGATCGCCGCAGCGATCCGGCGGTCGTGCGCGAGCTCGGCGGCGACCTCGAGCTCGAGCCAGGTCGCCAGGTCGTCCGCGTCGAGGTGCGAGTGCGGCAGGTGCCGCGCGACGAGACCCGTGCGGGCACGCGCCGACAGCCACGCGGCGAGGCGCACGCTCGCCGAGGCGCCACGGACGTCGAGGGGCACGACGAGCAGCACGTCGTCGCAGCGGGCGACGAGCTGCTCGAGCAGGTCTGGATGCCCGCGCGGCAGGTCCAGCACCACCACGTCGTAGGCAGACACCGCTGAGTCGAGGACTGCGGGGACCGCTGAGGTGGGCACTGCCACGTCGCCGGAGCGGCTGACCGCGAGCACGTCCACGCCGTGGATCGAGGGCAGGGCGGTGCGCAGGTCGTCGGCGGCGAGCACGCCCGTGACGTCGGAGAGCTGCTGCCACCGCGCTCCGATCCGGTTCTCGCAGCCGAGGAGGAGGTCGAGCCCGCCCGACATCGGGTCGGCATCGACGAGGACCGTGCTGTGACCGCGGCGCGCGCTCGACACCGAGAGCGCCGCAGCCAGCACGCTCGCACCCGACCCGCCCGTGCCGCCCACGATGCCGATGACGGTGGCGCGACGCAGGGCCGCACCGTCGCCCGCAGCGAGCCGCTCGACCAGGAACGTCTCGGCGGTGGGCAGGACGACGACGTGCTCAGCACCGAGCGCCAGGGCTGAGCGCCAGGGGACGTCGACGTCGCTCCCGAGCGTCGCGACGACGACGTCGGCACGTCGACGCAACCCCGCGCGGGCGGCCTCGTCGACCAGGTCGTCACCGACGACCACGACCGAGGCAGAGCTCCAGGTACGTCGTGCATCGGCGGCCGAGGTGGCCACGTCGGGCTCGATTCCGGCGACGGCGGCGAGGCGCCGAAGGTCGTCGACGAGGTGGGGATCACGGGTGAGCAGCAGGGGACGGGTGGTCATGCCCTCGACCTTCGAGACCGCGTCCCACCCAGGGGTCGGCCCCCGACATCCCCCTGGGGACGACACGCGTCGCCCCGCGCATGTGGACAAGGCGGGCCGACGACCTCGCCGACCGGCGTTTGCCTGCGACCCCGGCAGGAGGCGGACGTGCCACGACGTACCGGGCACTGAGCGCCCGTCAACGGCACGACCGGACCGGGGTGAGGTGACCGACGAGGAGGCGGCCGACCCCGATCAGGTACGGCTCCCAGCAGCACGGGGGGCCGTCGCCCGGCGCCGCAGGCACCTACCATCGAGGTATGACCCGCTCGGCTGCGTTCTTCGACCTCGACAAGACGATCCTCGCCAAGTCCAGCTCGCTGGCTTTCGCGCGTCCGTTCTACAAGGGCGGCCTGATCGGACGCGCCGACGTCCTCAAGAGCGCCTACGCGCAGTTCACCTATGTCACAGCCGGCGCCGACCACGACCAGCTCGAGACGATGCGCCACTACATGTCCGAGCTCGTCAAGGGCTGGGACGTCGAGACCGTGCGCCAGATCGTGGCCGAGACCCTCGACGAGATCGTCGACCCGATGGTCTACGAGGAGGCAGTCGATCTCATCGAGGAGCACAAGGAGGCGGGCCGCGACGTCATCATCATCAGCTCGTCGGGCACCGAGGTCGTCGAGCCGATCGGCGAGCGCCTCGGAGTCGACCGGGCGCTGGGCACGCAGGTCGCGATCGTCGACGGCAAGTACACCGGCGAGATCCTCTTCTACGCGTACGGCGAGGGGAAGGCCGAGGCGATGCGCGTGCTCGCCGAGGAGAACGACTACGACCTCGCCGACTGCTACGCCTACAGCGACTCGATGACCGACCTGCCGATGCTCGACGTCGTCGGACATCCCGTGTGCGTCAACCCGGATGCGGCGCTGCGCAAGGTCGCGGTCGAGCGCGGCTGGCCGATCGTCGACTTTGCCCGCCCGGTCGCGATGCCGACGATGCGCCAGCGCATCTCCGCGGTCAACACCGCGCAGCACCGTCGCACCGCGCTGCGAGTCGGTGCTGCCACCGTCGCCCTCGGTCTCGCGTGGTACGCCGGTCGCCGACGCGGGCCCGTGTAGCCCGCCATGTCCTCGACGCACCGCTCACCCGGTGCGCGCCCGCATGCCCCCGACCAGGTGCTGGGCGATCCGCTCGACGGTCGCCTCAACCTCGACGACCTCGATGCACCGCTCGATCTCGAGTCGATCGCCGACGACAACGACGATCCCTACCTCTCCGAACGGCTGCGCGCCTGGCTCGAGGAGCACGGGGTCCTGGCATGGGTCCGCCGTCACCGCGTGATCCTGGCGAGCGCGTCCGCCGTCGCCGTCGTGGCGGCCACCGCCGGCGGCATCACCTACGCGCGTCGGCCCGTACCCCTGCCTGCGCAACCTCGCCTGGTGCTGACGTCGAGCGGCGCTGACGCCGACCAGGTGCAGGTCGACACCACACGTGAGACACCCACCTTGACCCTGTCGCTCGTGCTCACGTCCGCCGAGGCCCGCGGTGTGACCATGCGGCTGCTCGGACTCACCGGGCCCGGCCTGATCGAGAACCCTGACGGGATCGAGGAGGACGTCGATCCCGCACTGCCCGAACGCGCCCTGCGCTCCACCGCCCGCATCTCGTGCACCGACGCGGCCGCCTTCGATGCCGTGGTCTCGGCGACCCCGGCGGACTACGGCGTCCTCGTGCGTCGCACCTCGCCCGGCGGCGACTCGCGCGTCGACACCGTGCCGCTGCGCGGGGGGATCCGGCTGTCGACGGTCGTCAAGCAGCAGTGCGTGCAGGCCAGCGCCGACCGCCAGCTCGTCGTGCAGTCGGTGCGGCTCGCCCCTCTCGCAGACTCCGTGGGCCTCAGCATGCAGATCACGGTCGGCGCGTCGGGCGACAACGCGTGGAACATCGAGCGCGTGGTGGCGAACCCGGGCTCCGCGATCACCTCTGGCGACCTTCCGACCTTCGCCTCGCGAGGCCGGCCGGCGGTGCTCGACGCCGACCTTCATCCCAGCGACTGTGCCCACCCGTTGCGCGACATCGCCGACGGCATCCCGATCCAGGCCGCGCCCGCCGGCTCGACCCTCGACGGCGGCGCCGGCACCCAGGTGCTCCTGCCACTGCCGGGATCGGCGCGCACCCAGATCGTGGACGCTCTCGTGCTCCAGTGCGGCACCCGGCCCGTGACGTCGCGCATCAACCAGGTGATCGTGCACGCCGGGGCTTCAGCCGACTCCGGAGGGACGCTCGAGCTGCGGATGCGCCTGACGGCACCCGACGCGTTCGTGCTGCCCATCGACGACGTGACCTCAGCCGCTGGTCGGGTGCACCCGGAGGAGAGCCCCGCCACCCTTGTCGCGGGGATCGCCAGGGTGGTCGTCACCTGGGACGTCCCTCCCTGCGCCCGGCTCGCCCGCACCGGCACCCCTGAACTCACGGTGCGCGCCGTGGTCGTCGACGGTGACCAGGTCCTCGAGCGCCCCTACCGGCTGTCCCTCGGTGGCGACGAGCTGCGCCTGGGGATCACTCGACTGTGCGGTGACTCGGTGGCCGCGCAGGTCCTGGCCTCGGTGTCGAACCCGGCCCTGACCCACTAGGGCCTGTCGGACGGTTCGCTGTCCAGCTGCGAGGCGGATCCACCCGCGACGGGCGCAACCGTCCGACTGGCCCTGGTCCGCGTGCACCACCACCAACCCGATTCGTACGGCCGGGCGATCAGGCGTGGCCCGAGGGCGGCCGGATCTGATGTGCGGATCCTTCGGGCGCAGCTACCGTCGTCCCGTGAGGCTCCGATGAGCGACGACGCGCGGCTCGAGCTCGACGACGACGGCCACGTCGTCGGGTCCTCGGGCGACGGGTCATGGGGTGCCGACGCAGGGAGCGTCGGAGCTTCGATCGGCGCGTCGTCGTCGTCGTACGGTGGGCTCTCCCCGAGCGGGTCGCCGAGCTGGGGGCGCTCGAGCGTCGTCGACCTGGGCGACCCCGACGCGACCGACGCACTCACGGCCTCGGCACTCGACGCCTGGGTGCTCCGGTCGGCGACGCCCTGGGTCGCGCGGCACCGACCGTCGGTCATCAGCGTGTCCGCCGCTCTCGCGGTCGCCCTTGTCGCCGGCGCGTGGTGGACGTCGCGACCGGAGCCACCGCCTCCCGCACCCGCCTTGCTGCTCGAGAACGCCCCGACTCGCGGTGGCGATCTCGGCGGCCCCCGCATCGATGCGGCCGGGCGGCTCTCGGTCGCCTATACCGCGACTGCCGACCGCTCGGTCTCACGCGTCGACATCCTCGACGTCGTGGGCCCAGGGCTCACCCCGCTCGGTGTCGAACGCGGAGACGCCGTGCTGTCGGCCGGGGCGTCCGGCTTCGTGCAGCTCGCGGCGCAGGTGCGGTGCGGGGATCCAGCGCTGGCTACCGCCACCACGGCGTCGTACGGCCTGCGGATCCGCTCGACGGACGTCGGCGGCGACTCGAGCGAGTCGCTCCTGCCGTTCACGACTGCGACGACCGCGCTCGAGGCCGCGGTGCGCGACAGGTGCGTGACGACCGAGCTCCCGCCCCTCATCTCGATCACCGGGATCGCCCTGACGGGCACGCCAGGCTCGTCGGTCGTCGAAGCCGCGATCGAGGTGCGCAATGACTCCGAGGTGGCGGCGACGGTGGCGACCGAACGCGTCGCGACCACGGGCGTGGAGGTCGATCTCTCGCCGACGATCCTGGTCCGGCAGCACGGCACGGCAACCGTCCCGACCCGGCTGCTCCTGCACAGCTGTTCGGCCCGGCCCGCGCTCCCGCCGATGTCGGATCTCCCCAATGCCGTGGCACCAGAGGGATCAGCTGATCTGGCTACGGCGCCGGGAATCACGCTGCGGCTGGGCATCGCCGACCGCACCGCACTGTCGTCGTACGCCATCCCGCCTCCTCACGACGAGCTCGAGAAGCAGCTGGCCCAGCTCGCGTGCACAGGGCGACCGACGGTGGTAGCGACACTGAGCGACGTCCGGGGCCAGGCGCAGCCGGGGGGTGGTTGGTCGGTGTCGGGCACCTACGAGCTGCTGACGTCCGGGATCGGCGTGACGCTCGGTCGTGAGCACTTCACCGGGCCGGCACTCGGCGAGGGCTCATCGCTCGCGACGACCGACACCGTCGTGCCCGGCGTGCACTGGGCGCTCGCACCGACGCAGCTCGACGGCGGCGGCGGCCGGGTGCCGGTCGTCTACAGCGGCTCGAGCTGCCCCGATGCCGAGGCCGACATCCCCCAGACGATCGCGGTCCGGGTGACGATGGCCGACCGCTCGGTGTATCCGTTCGAGATCCCGCTCGACCGTGCCGCTCTGACCCGCGCGATCACTCTCGCCTGCGGCAGCAGCACGTCGAGCACGGTCGTCGTCGACGTCGTGACGGGTGCCGTCGGGGCGGCGGTGCCGTAGCGGTGTCGTCCTGGTCTCCTGCGCGCAGCTGACACCGTCGTGACGACTGCGCAGCCACGTCGTATCGCCTCGGTTCGGCGCACTACGATTCCGCCGTGGGGGACACCAGGACGGAAGGCGACGGTCGGCTCGAGCTCGACGACCTCGGCGGGATCATCGACCGGTCGACGTGGCTCGACGCGCCGCCGTCGCACCAAGCAGAGGTGCTCGAAGGTGCCGAAGGCCCCTCCGTCGCGGAGCGCCTCGAGACCGCGGGCATCACGCCGTGGGTGCGACGCCATCAGGTCGTTCTCGCATCGGTCACTGCCGTGGGCGTGCTGGCTGCGACGGGGCTGACTGCCGTTGTCCGGACGCGCCCGGCACCCGAGGACACCGTCATGGCGGCCGTGGTCGTCGACTCGCAGCCCTCGGGCACCATGCCGATCCCTTCGTCCGGCAGCGTCATGAGCTTCGACTACACCGTGACCCCCGTACGACCGAGCGACCGCTTCCGGGTGCTCGGCATGGAGGGACCGGGGATCCGGGCGTCGAACGCCGCAAGTCCGGGCGGCGCCAACACCTCGACCGGGGAGATCGTCAGCACCGTGTCGGTCGTGCCCGAGTGCGACGACCCGGCCGTGACGAAGCCCGCCTTCGACGGCTATCGCCTCAAGGTCGAGCGGACCGACGCACGGGGACACGTGCTCGACGGAGTCGTGGCGGTGCCACCGAGCACCTCGGCTCAGTGGCCCAACCAGGTCCTGGCTGCGTGCCTGCAGCAGTGGCTCAGGGAGCGGGTGACCACCGAGAGCGTCACGGTGACCAGCGATCCCTCGACGTTCTCCTTCATGATCGACACCCGCCTGCACAGCGGGATGACCAGCGACCTGGTCGCCAACCTCTACAGCCAGGGCAGCTCCATCCACGCCCAGCAGATGTCGCTCGTGATCGCCAAGTTGGAAACGACCCGCCTGCCGATGCGCTTCGTCGTGGACGACTGCACGAGAGCGCAATGGGAGTTCGGTCAGGACGCCTTCACCGGTCAACCGAGCGATGGCATGTCGCTCTATGTCTCCTACGCCGACTCCGCGCTCCCGCAGCAGTTCAGTCAGGGTCTTGTCAGCGTCCGCTGGGATCACGCCACCCAGCGCACGATCGCCTCGGCCATCGCCGGGATCTGCGCCGGGACCCCGGCGGCCACGGCGACGGTGGTGTCGAGCCGCCAGGCGGTCGACCCGGCCTTCGAGGCCAACGGTGCCTCGCGTGGGCTCGAGCCCACGATCATGCTCCGAAGCACACTCGAGGTGCGGACATCGGCCACGCATGTCCGGCTGAGCGACACGCTCAGTCCGGAGGACGTCGCCAACGGCGCCCCTCCGATGGTGCGCACCGCCGCCGCCGACGTCCGCAACGGCCGCGCGGTCATCACGATGGACTGGCTGACGTCGTGCACCAACCAGTCCAACCCGCCGCAGGTCCAGCTGCAGCTGAGCTCGGGCGGACGCGTCTGGCCCACGCGCATCACGGTCGACTCGAACGTTCTCGCGAACGCCTACAAGGCGGCGTGCCCCGGACTGTCCGACGTCGACCTGCAGAACCTGCAGTGGAACGTCTCCGGCCGCACGCTGGTGACGATTCCTGACGGGGTCAATCCGATCGTCACTCCCGTCCCGTCCTACTGAGCGCCCGCGCGTGCTGTCCGCCATTCGGGCGAATCCTTCGATCACGGAGAAGTCAAGAGGTGCAACCACTTCCGCCACGCCCGGATGCAGGAGTACACAAGAGACAAGCTCCCCAACGGGAGGCGGCACTCACCACGAGAGGGCTCGCAGCACGACCCGTTCCTGCACCAGCACCGTGCCGCCCGTCAGCACGGCGATCGCACTCACAGATCACGGCACGACCCGGGCACCCACGCGGCGATCCGCCCTCGCATCGGGCGTCCAGTGTCGGGACAGCGGCAGCGCACCCGACCGGACGATCTCGCCCGCGCCCTGATAACCCGGGCTGTCGTGATCGCGACGACGCCCCGCCCCGCGCGGGGCGTCGTTCGCTGTGCGGCCGCGGCCGCGGCCACTGGCCCACCCGGTTCGCCGTCGGATCCTCGACGCTGTCAGACCGGACGACGGCCGGGGTCACACCAGGTCGGTCATGATCCGCCGTGACTCGTCGGCACCGACGCGCACCGTGTCGGCGTGCAGCACGAGCCACTGCGCGACCCCTTCCGCGGACCCGCTCGCATAGCCCGTGAGCGCGGCCGCATAGGTCGTGCGCCCGGCGGCGAACAGGCCGGCCTCCGGCACGGTGAGCCCGTCGGGATCGACGCCGCGAGCAGCGAGCACCAGCCTCGTCATCGAGCGAGCGACCAGCCCCGATCCCCATGCGAAAGGGCGGACGACAGCCACCTCCGCGTGCGCGATCGCAGCGACGACGAGTGCGGGAGCTGACGTCGGCCTGGTGAGCAGCGACGCGAGCGCCATCATCCGCGCGGAGGCGCTCGCAGCATCGGGGAGCGACCCGAGGCGCAGCGGGTCGTCCGCCACGTCGTCGGTGCGCAGCCGGCCGCGGGCGTCGTCGACGACAAATCCGGTCGAGGCCACCGCGTGCAGGCGCGACACGGTCTGCAGTGGCGCGCGACCAACCAGGTCGACCTGACGCGGGATCTCGGACTGCAGGGCGAGCGCGGCCGCGACCACCCGACCGATCGGCGAGTCGTCGAGCGCGTCACCCGACACCAGCGCGTCGGGCCGCACCTCGGCACCGTCGATCGCGGCACTCGCCCACGCGCCGCGGATCCGGGACGCGGCGACCACCTCGGCCGCGTGCGACCGGATCGGCCGGTCCCAGAGGATCGCGTCGACCGAGGTACGCGCCCGGTCGACCGCGTCGGCCACGCCTGGGAGGTCGGTGAGCGACGCGAGGACATCGGCAGGCACACCCCCACGCTACGAGCCCGGTCCACAGCTTCCCCCGCGACCCCGTGCCAGAGGGCTACGGTCGCGACATGACCCCGGTGTCGATCGCGGCGCTCGGCGTGGCGGCGCTCGTTCTCGGCGGCATCGTGTCGGTGCGCCTGCTGCGGCGACGAGACCTCGGCACCGCGACCGACCGGGCGACGTTCGCGACCCTGCACACCGCGTCTCTCGCGGCCCCGGCGCTGCGCGAGGGTCTGACTGCCGAGGCGACCCAGCGTGCCGCGAAGCACCTGCACACGCTGCTGGGATCCGACGGCATCGCCGTCACCGACACCGACCGGGTGCTCGTCGTCGACGGACCCGGCGGTGCGGCGCTCACGGTCGAGTCCGTGGCCGGGGTGCTGGGGACTGGTCGTCCGGCCGTGGTGGCCCCGCCGAACGACAGCACCGCAGGTCTGCGGTGGGTCGTCGCTCCGCTCGTCGTCGACGACCGCGTGGTGGGCACGCTGGTCGCGCTCTCCACCGACGCTGATGCCGGCCTCGTCCGGGCGACCACAGAGGTCGCGCGCTGGGTCTCCTCGCAGCTCGAGCTCGCCGAGCTCGATGCTTCTCGAACCCGGTTGGCCGAGGCGGAGGTTCGCGCGTTGCGAGCGCAGATCTCCCCGCACTTCATCTACAACGCGCTGACAGCGATCGCCTCCTATGTGCGCACTGACCCCGAGCACGCGCGCGAGCTGCTCATCGAGTTCGCCGACTTCACCCGCTACTCCTTCCGCCGCCACGGCGACTTCACCACGCTCGCCGAGGAGCTGCGCTCCATCGACCGCTATCTCACCCTCGAGCGTGCTCGTTTCGGCGACCGCCTCCAGGTGACGGTGCGAGTCGCACCCGAGGTGCTCCCTGTCGCCGTGCCCTATCTCTGCCTTCAGCCCCTGGTGGAGAACGCCGTGCGCCATGGGCTAGAGGCGAAGTCGGGACCGGGGCGCATCACCATCCTTGCCGAGGACGGCGTCGGCGAGTGCCGGATCTCGGTGGAGGACGACGGGGTCGGCGCCGACCCCGAGCAGTTCCGGCTTGCCATGACCGGCGAGGGCGACAGCGACTCCATCGGGGTGGGCAACGTCGACGAGCGGCTGCGCAGCGTCTTCGGTGACGAGTACGGCCTCGTGATCGAGACTGGGCCGGGCCTCGGCACGAAGGTATCGATGCGTGTCCCGAAGTTCGCACCCGGGGTGCACGCATGATCGACGAGCCGTCTCCCGGGCCGCGGTCCGTGGACCCTCGACCGGACGCCGTGGCGGAGTCCGGAATGGTCGTGGTTGCTGTCGACGACGAAGCTCCTGCGCGCGCGGAGCTCGCCTGGCTGCTCTCCCGTGACGGCCGGATCGGCACCGTCCTGACCGCGTCCGACGGCGCAGACGTGCTGCGGCTGCTGGAATCCCGGACGGTCGACGCACTCTTCCTCGACATCCGGATGCCTGGGCTCGACGGCCTCGACCTCGCGCGGGTACTGCGCAGGTTCGCCTCGCCACCGTCGATCGTGTTCGTGTCTGCCTACGACGAGCACGCCGTCGAGGCGTTCGACCTGCGAGCCGTCGACTACGTCATGAAGCCGGTTCGCGAGGAGCGGCTGCGCGACGCGGTCGGCCGCGTGCTCGACGCCCGGCCGAGGTCGAGCACGGGTGCGACTCCTCCAGCAGCCATCGTCGAACCCGCGACGCCCGGCGACGAGACGATCGCGGTGGAGCTCGGCGGTGTCACCCGCTTCGTCAAGCGATCCGACGTCGCCTACGTCGAGGCCCACGGCGACTACGCACGGCTCGTCACCGCCGACGGGCGACACCTCGTGCGCGTCTCGCTCGCGCATCTCGAGGAGCAGTGGGCCGACGCCGGGTTCGTGCGCATCCACCGGCGCTGGCTCGTCGCGATCCCGGCGATCGACGAGGTGCACAGCGAGGGCGGCCGGATGAGCGTGCGGGTGGGTGACGCGGTGCTCGCAGTGTCGCGTCGTCACACGCGTGAGCTGCGCGACCGGCTCGTACGCAGCGCCCGACCCGGTCGGGATCCGAGAGCGTGACGACACCCGTCCCGGACGGGGCGCCGCGTCGCGAGGTCATCACTCATCGGCGGACCGCCGCCGCACGCAGCAACTCCCAACGTCGCGGGGTGCGCCGTGATGTCACCGAGCAGACCGAGCTGGGGGTCACCCTCATGCGGTCGCTGCGCCGCGCCCAGCTGCGGCTCGCACTGGTCGTCGGCATCGTCATCGCCGTGGTCGTGGGCGGGATCCCGTTGCTGTTCCTCGCCTTTCCAGCTGTCCGCGATGCACGGGTGAGTGGCCTGTCGCTCGGCTGGGTCGTGCTCGGGGTCCTCGTGTTTCCGCTCATCTGCGTCACCGGTTGGCTCTATGTGCGCGCAGCCGACCGCGAGGAGAACGAGTTCGTCGACCTGGTCGAGCGCTCGTGACCGGCTCGTGGTGGCCGGTCGCAGCAATCATCGCCGTCATCCTCGCGACCGCAACCGTCGGCACGCTCGGCGTGCGCTCGCGCACCACGTCGGACTTCCTCGTCGCATCACGTTCGGTGTCACCGCTGCTCAATGCATCTGCCATCGGCGGCGAATACCTCTCGGCCGCCTCCTTCCTGGGCATCGCCGGGCTCGTGCTCACCTACGGCGTCGACATGCTCTGGTTTCCGGTCGGCTACACCGTCGGCTATCTCGTGCTCCTCGTCCTCGTCGCCGCGCCGTTGCGTCGGTCGGGTGCCTACACCCTTCCCGACTTCGCCGAGATGCGCTTCGGTTCTCTGCGCCTACGGATGCTGTCGTCAGTGCTCGTCGTCCTCATCGGCTGGCTCTACCTCCTGCCACAGCTGCAGGGCGCCGGTATCACGTTGCGAGTGCTCACCGGAGCGCCGCAGTGGGTCGGCGCCGTCGTCGTCGCCGTGGTCGTCAGCGTCACTGTCGCTGCGGGCGGTATGCGGTCGATCACCGTCGTGCAGGCCTTCCAGTACTGGCTCAAGCTCGCGGCCATCGCGCTGCCAGCAGTGCTGCTCGTCGGGGCGTGGTATCGCGACGGTGCCCCGGTGTTCGCCGACGGTGACTGGGGCACGCCGCTGTCGGGCTATGGCGGCCGCGCGTACCCGCTCTACTCGACGTACTCGATCGTGCTCGCAACGTTCCTGGGCACGATGGGTCTGCCGCACGTGCTCGTGCGCTTCTACACCAATCCCGACGGCGGAGCCGCACGACGCACGACCCTGGCGGTGCTCGGTCTGCTCAGCGTCTTCTACCTGTTCCCGCCCGTGTTCGGTGCCCTGGGTCGCATCTACACACCCGAGCTCGCCGGCACGTCGGCCGCCGACACGGTCGTGCTGCTGCTGCCGGGTCGGGTATTCGGCGGCTGGGTGGGGCAGGCGCTCTCCTCGCTCGTCGCGGCCGGGGCCTTCGCCGCGTTCCTCTCGACCGCGAGCGGCCTGTCGTTGTCCGTCGCAGGTGTTCTGACGCAGGACGTCCTGCGACGGGGGAGCAGGTTCGGTGGAGTCGCGAACCGGTTCCGGCTGAGCACCGTGATCGCCGTGGCCGTACCCGTCGTGCTGGCGCTCGTCGCGGGGCGCACCGATCTGGCACAGACCGTCACCCTCGCGTTCGCGGTCGCAGCATCGACGTTCTGCCCGCTCCTGGTGCTCGGCATCTGGTGGCCGCGGCTGACGGTCCGGGGCGCCATCGCGTCACTCGTGGTGGGTGGTGGCTCGGCCCTGGTGGCGGTCGTCGCGGTTCTCGCCTTCGGCCCGTTCGACGGGCTGACGCAGGCGCTGCTCGCGCAGCCTGCCGCGTGGACCGTGCCGCTGGCCTTCATCAGCGCCATCGTCGCGTCGCTCGCGACCCGCGACCGCGACCCCCGGATCGCGCTGTCAGCTCTGACCCGGCTGCACTCGCCCGAGGAGCTCGAGACCCGACGCTGAGCCCTGCCGCGTCGCCTGGCGCGGCGATCGACCCTGGGCTGCGCTCCGGCGGCATGCGTTGAGCCCGTGGACATCACGGCGTCCCGCCTCGCACCCCCCGGCGACACACCGGGTCCGGACGACGACCGTTCGGCGCTCGCTGCCTACCGCTGGGCGCACAACGACCGGGCGACGGAGTCCTTCTGGCTCGTCGTCGCTCCCGTCGAGCGCGGGGGTCGTCCCATGTCATTCCGCGCGGGTCTCTCCGACCCCAGACTCGCACCGCTCAGTGACCGGAGTCACACGTCGTGATCATCCGCGTCCAGTCCGAGCCCGAGTCCGACCGAACACAGGAGCTGCCGTGACCACCACGTCGCCGGGACCGACCGACGCGCCGTCGGTACAGGACCCCTATCTCGTCGTCGAGCAGAGCCCGGAGTTCCAGGCGCTGCGCACCCGCTATCGCCGGTTCATCTTCCCGATGGGCGCGGTGTTCATGGTCTGGTATCTCCTCCTCATCTACTGCGCCGGCTGGCAGCGTTCGTGGATGGGGCAGAAGGTCGTCGGTGCGATCACCGTCGGCTACCTCTTCGCGCTGCTGCAGTTCGTGAGCACCTTCGCGATCGCGATCCTCTACACCCGCTATGCGGACAAGAACATCGACCCGGTGGCCGCCGAGCTCAAGGCCGAGGTCGAGCGCCTCGACTCCCTGACCGGTCATCACCCCACCCATCTCAGCGACTCCGAGCTCGACGTCGCCGACCTCAACGCGGGAGCCTGAGTTGAACACCCTGGCCGCCATCGTCACCGACTCCCAGCGTGCCCTCGCGATCAGCCTGTTCGTGGGCTTCGTCGGGATCACGCTGTTCATCACCGTGCGCATGGGTCGCAAGACCAAGGACGCCGATGACTTCTACGCCGCCGGACGCTCGATCACCGGCATCCAGAACGGCATCGCCATCTCTGGTGACTACATGTCCGCCGCCTCGTTCCTCGGTATCGCCGGACTCATCGCACTGTACGGCTTCGACGGCTTCCTCTACAGCGTCGGCTTCCTCGTCGCCTACCTCGTCGTGCTGCTCTTTGTCGCCGAGCCGCTGCGCAACTCCGGCAAGTACACGATGGCCGACGTCCTTGCCTACCGTCTCCGCCAGCGGCCCGTGCGCACGGCCGCCAGCATCTCCACCCTCACGATCTCGCTGTTCTACCTGCTTGCTCAGATGGCCGGCGCCGGCGCGCTCGTCTCGCTGCTGCTGGGGATCACCTCTGACCTGGGCAAGAGCCTCACGATCGCGGGCGTCGGCGTGCTCATGATCATCTACGTCATCGTCGGCGGCATGAAGGCGACGACGTGGGTGCAGATCATCAAGGCCAGCCTGCTCATGGGCGGCACGATCTTCATCTCGCTGCTGGTCGCCATCAAGTTCAACTTCAACCCGTCGACGATGATGCAGGCCGCGCAGGATGCGAGCGGCAACCCCAACTTCCTCGCACCCGGCAACCGCTACAAGGACCCGGTCGACCTGCTCTCGCTCGGCCTCGCCCTGGTGCTCGGCACCGCCGGCCTTCCGCACATCCTCACGCGCTTCTACACGGTGCCGACGGCCCGTGCGGCGCGTACATCGGTCAACTGGGCCATCGGCATCATCGGCGCCTTCTACCTGATGACGACGTTCCTCGGCTTCGGTGCCGCGGCGCTCGTCGGTGCCAAGGCGATCACCGAGGCCGACAAGGGCGGCAACTCGGCTGCCCCGCTGCTGGCACAGGTGCTCGGCGGCGGCGCCGACTCGATCGGTGGGACGGTCCTCATGTCGGTCATCGCGGCCGTCGCCTTCGCGACGATCCTGGCCGTGGTTGCCGGTCTCACCCTGGCGTCGAGCACGTCCTTCGCCCACGACTTCTACAACAACGTCGTGAAGAAGGGTGAGGCCACCGGCAAGGAGGAGGTGCGCGTCGCGCGCTTCGCCACCGTGGTCATCGGGATCCTCGCAATCGTGCTGGGCATCCTCGCGCAGAAGCAGAACATCGCGTTCCTCGTCGGCCTCGCGTTCGCGGTCGCTGCTTCGGCCAACCTCCCGACCATCATGTTCAGTCTGTTCTGGAAGCGCTTCACCACGCGTGGGGCTGTCTGGGGCATCTACGGCGGTCTGGCGATGTCGCTGTTCCTGGTGATCATCTCGCCGGTGGGCCTGGGCACGCCGACGTCGCTGTTCTCCACGACCGCGTCGTCGATCTTCCCATTGTCCAACCCCGGTCTCGTGTCGATCCCGTTCGGGTTCCTCTGCGCCTGGCTCGGGACGATGACGGCGCGCGAGGCGACATCGGAGGCGATGTACCCCGAGCTCGAGGTGCGGGCCCTCACCGGAGCCGGCGCCCACTGAGGGTCGCTGCGCATCCCTCTCCGGTGCGCACGGGCATGCACTGATGCGGGGCCGGCCAGCCGGCCCCGCATCGCTCTCCGCCGGTGACCGGCACCCGGGTCAGGGTGTCGCCCGGTCACCTGGTGCGGTAGAAACCATGACGACGACCGACCTGCGATCCCCGAGGAGCACCGTGAGTCACGACGCCATCGAGAACCTCTCCCACGAGGACCGCGCATTCGCACCGTCAGCGGAGTTCGCCGCGCAGGCCAACGCGACGGCGGCGCTCTACGACGAGGCAGCAGTCGACCGGCTCGCGTTCTGGGAGAAGCAGGCGCACGAGCTCCAGTGGGAGACGCCGTGGCACACGACGCTCGACTGGAGCAAAGCCCCGTTCGCGACGTGGTTCGACGGCGGCACGCTCAACGTCGCCGTCAACTGCGTCGACCGGCACGTGGCGGCCGGGCACGGTGACCAGGTCGCGTATCACTTCGAGGGTGAGCCGGGCGACACCCGCGACATCACCTACTCCGAACTGCTCGTCGAGGTCAGCAAGGCGGCCAACGCGCTCGAGTCGCTCGGTGTGAAGGCCGGTGACCGCGTCGCGATCTATCTCCCGATGATCCCCGAGGCCGCCGTCGCGATGCTCGCCTGCGCGCGCATCGGAGCGGTGCACTCCGTGATCTTCGGCGGGTTCTCCGCGGAGGCGCTGCGCTCCCGGATCGACGACGCGCAGGCGGTGCTCGTCATCACGTGCGACGGCGGCAACCGCAAGGGCAAGCCGATGGCGCTCAAGCCTGCTGTCGACGAGGCAGTGCTGCAGACGCCGACGGTGAAGGACGTCCTGGTGGTCCGGCGTACCGGGCAGGACGTCGAGTGGACCGAGCGCGACATCTGGTGGCACGACCTCGTCGATGCTCAGCCGGAAACCCATGAGGCGCAAGCGTTCGACGCCGAGCACCCGCTGTTCATCCTCTACACCTCCGGCACGACCGGGAAGCCCAAGGGCATCCTGCACACCACAGGTGGCTACCTCACGCAGGTGACCTACACGCACCGCAACGTGTTCGATCTCAAGCCCGACACCGACGTCTACTGGTGCACCGCCGACATCGGCTGGGTCACCGGCCACTCCTACGTCGTCTACGGCCCGCTCGCCAACCGCGCGACGTCGCTGATGTACGAAGGCACCCCCGACTCCCCGCACAACGGCCGCTGGTGGGAGCTCGTCGAGAAGTACCGTGTCTCGATCCTCTACACCGCGCCCACCGCGATCCGTACCTTCATGAAGTGGGGCGAGGACATCCCCGCACGCTTCGACATGACCTCGCTGCGCGTCCTCGGATCGGTCGGTGAGCCGATCAACCCTGAGGCGTGGATGTGGTACCGCCGCGTCATCGGCGGCGACCGGTGCCCGATCGTCGACACCTGGTGGCAGACCGAGACGGGAGCGATCATGATCAGCCCGCTGCCGGGCGTCACCGCCACCAAGCCCGGCTCCGCGATGGGTGCGCGGCCCGGCATCTGCGCCGAGGTCGTCGACGACGAGGCGCACGCGGTCGGCAACGGCGGTGGCGGCTACCTCGTGCTCACCGAGCCGTGGCCCTCGATGCTGCGCGGCATCTGGGGCGAGAACGACCGCTACGTCGAGACCTACTGGTCACGGTGGAAGGGCCTCTACTTCGCCGGCGACGGCGCCAAGCTCGACGACGACGGTGCCATCTGGCTGCTCGGCCGCGTCGACGACGTCATGAACGTCTCCGGTCACCGCATCTCCACGACCGAGGTCGAGTCAGCGCTCGTGTCGCACCCGGTCGTCGCCGAGGCCGCCGTCGTCGGTGCTGCCGACGACACCACCGGCCAGGGCATCGTCGCGTTCGTCATCCTCCGCGAGGGCGTCGAGCCCGGCGACCACATCGTCGCCGACCTGCGCAACCACGTCGCGCACGAGATCGGCCCGATCGCCAAGCCGCGCCAGATCCTCGTCGTGCCCGAGCTCCCCAAGACGAGGTCCGGCAAGATCATGCGCCGCCTGCTCCGCGACATCGCCGAGAACCGCGACATCGGCGACACCACCACTCTCGCCGACCCCACGATCATGGCCCTCATCGGCACCGGCCTCACCAACAACCCCGGCACCGAAGACTGACCCGAGCCGCCCTCGCCGACCGCTATCGACGATCCAGTGGGCGCCCGATGACCCCCAGTCACCGGGCGCTCACAGTTCTTCCGGATGAATGTGCCCCAGGACGCCATAGAGGCGGCTCAGGCGCCCCAACGCCACCCCTCGCGCCCCGAGGAATACCTCGGATCAGTGCTCACGTGCACGTCGGGCCGAGGTCGGGCCGCAGCAGCCGAGTGGGCCCGCGCCACATCGGCGAGCACTCCTGACGGTCGACTGCCCAGGTCACTGGGGAGAACGGCTACGACGATCACCCCCAACGACGCATAGCGTGTGTTGCGCTTCAGCGTCCGGGCGAATCCGTCCGGCGTGGTGTGGTGCTCGACGCTGTCGACCTCGACCGCGAGACCCACGTCGTCCATCCACGCGTCGCAGATCGAGACAAACCTTCCCGTCCCGTCTACCAGCGTCGCGTTGTAGACGACGTTGTGGAAGCCCCCGACGCGGAAGAGCTCGGCAAGATCCGCCTCGGGCGAAGACCACACGCCCTCGCTCACGAGGCTCATCGCGTCGCGAAACAGCGCGCTGCCCCGTCTCTGGCCGCGGTCGAGCTCGTCCTGAAGCGCAGCGACGTCGACGAGCCTGCGCTGCACGACCTCGGTCACGAGCGCTCGGATGTCACCGGGTCGGCGCAACCGCCGAACCGCATCACCCACCGCGCGCGCAAGCGGTGCGAGCACCAGGCCGTCGCGCCGGACGACGTCCTCGGGATAGCGACGAGTCCGCTCCACCCGGACGTACCCCGTCGAGACTCGTCGCCGTTCATGCGACACCAGCACGTGGATCGGTTCAGGGCGCTCAGGGTGGTCGTCGCCGAGCTCTTGCAAGCGCACGGCACGGACGCCGAAGTGGCGCACCCCCGTCAGACCCGTGATGAGACCCGTGGGTCCGGCGTACAGCAGTGCCCCGGCTTCACGTTGCAACCGCGACGGATGACCCCCTCCCACGAGATGCACGCCCGGCAGCACTCGAGTCCACATCCCGCCGACGTCACGGCGCGACGTAGTACCCGAGTGGACACCGAGCTCGCGGAGCTGCGCCGACGTGATCAGTCCCATCTGGGTGTCGGCGACGTCGCGGATGAGCGCCATCTGGCGCGAGGGGCGTGGCATGCCGAGATAGTGCAGGTGCAGTCGTACGGCGAACCACCTCCGACCTTCCATCTGTGGACAACCTGGGGCCCCCCAGCCGCCTCTATGGCGTCCTGGGGCACATTCATCCGGATATGACAGGGTGACGGCGTGATGAGCCCGGGTGCTGGTGGTGCTGGTGCTGGGGGGACTTCTGACGCTCGGGGGGCTTCTGACGCTCGGGGGGCT
>JANMBJ010000056.1:0-12736 GCA_031360335.1 Candidatus Nanopelagicales bacterium | reverse complement strand
CGCCGGGTGTCACCACGGAGGCCCTGATCTGCCCGACTGTCACCCCCGAGTCAGGTGAAGCGCAGACGGTCGAGTTCGCATGGCCTGGTCTCACCGGGACCTTCCGCGTGCTCTCGGTCCCGGTCCTTGTGGGCGGACAGTCCCTGCAGGTGTGTGCCGCGCGCAGCGACAGCCAGGTCGAGAGCACCCGCAACAGTGTGCTGGTGGTGCTCGCCGTGGCCATCCCGATCATCACCGTGCTCGTGTGCCTGCTCGTGGGCCGACAGGTGGGACGCGCACTGGAAGCCGTGTCCGACCTGACCGACGAGGCCGAGCGCCTGCGCACCCTCGACGAGGGCCGGCTTCCGGTCCCTGCGACCGGAGACGAGGTCGCGGATCTCGCCGTCACCCTCAACAACCTGCTCGACCGGCTGCACGGCCAATCGACCGCGACCCGGCAGTTCGTGGCTGACGCGGGGCACGAACTGCGAACACCGTTGACCTCCTTGCGTATCGCGCTCGAGCTCGGGCACGACGGACCGGTCGACGCCGTAGCCTGGACCGACGACGCGCTCGTCGACGTGGATCGACTCACCACCCTCGTCGACGACCTTCTCGTCCTGGCCCGAGCCGACAGCGGTGAGGACCTGCATCCCGTGCCGCTGGTCCTTCCCGACGCTGTGCAGGACGAGGTCGCGCGCGCGTCTCGCCTTCGCGAGGGCATCACCGTGACCTGCACGGGTCACGTGGTCCTCCAGGCCGACGCTCGGGCACTGCGGCGGGCCCTCGGGAACCTGCTCACCAACGCTGTCCAGCACGCCCACACGCGCGTGGATCTCGCCTGCTCAATCGACGGCGACCGGGTGGTACTCGAGGTGACCGACGACGGCCCGGGCATCCCCGACGACCAGCTTCACCGGGTATTCGAACGCTTCGTTCGGCTCGATCCCAGCCGTTCCCGAGATGAAGGCGGCAGCGGGCTCGGGCTCGCCATCGTCGCAGCGTTCGCCGAACAGAGCCACGGAGACGTCACTGCCGCCGCAGGACCCGGCGGACGGTTCCTGCTACGCCTGCCCGCGGGGGTGCCCGGCTCGCACGGCATCTGAGACCGGTGAGACTGGACCTCAGGTGCCGCTCAGGCGCGTGGGACCAAAAGGGGTTGCGTCGGGAGTCGACCCTGCTCGCCGCCGCCACAGTCATCGCCTACGCGGCCGGGGCTGTCACGAAGTGCGCCGAGCACCGCGCCCGTCCGCTTTCGCCGGTCAAACTCGCTCCCGAGGGCGAGCCGTCCTTCCCTTCGGGTCACGTCCTGGTCATCGCCACCGTTGCTGTCGTCGCTGTCGGGCTGGCGTGGGCTCACCTGAATCGCGTGTCGCGAGTTCTCGCCGTCGTGGCCGCAACCACGGCCACGATCCTCGTTGAGTCGGACCGCCTCGTTGTCGGCGCTCACTGGTTTACGGACGTGGCAGGTTCCCTTGTGCTGGCAGGAGCCATCGCAGCCGTTGTACCTGGGGCCCACGCGATGTTGCGACCCTCGCAGTAATCGCCCTGCCGATATCGCTCGCGTCGCCTACCCGCGTAACAGGCATGCACCCCCTAGGTCGGAACCGCACTGGTCACGGGTTGCGGTGGGCCGTGCGATCACGGCTGGTCGGCGAGCGGAAGCAGGAGGGTGAAGCGGGTGGTGGGCTCTCGCTGGCTGAGCCGCAGTCGTCCACCGTTGTCTTCCGCGATTCCGCGGGCGAACGCGAGGCCGATCCCCGAGCCGCCGTGAGGTGACACGCCGCGGGCGAAGATGTCCGCGTCCGCGTCGATGCCGTGTCCCTCGTCGCTGATGTCGATGGCGACCGCGCTAGCTGCCCCGCGAATGGTCAGGGTCACGACACCGCGTCCGTGGCGCAACGCGTTGTCGATCACGATGTCGAGAATCTGTGCCAACCCGGCCCGGGAGCAGGCGACCTGGGAGACGTCGTCAATCAGCTTGAGCCGAAGTGGGCGGCCTTGGGCTGCGAGTCTTCCGCTCCATCGAATGATGGCGTCATCGAGTTCCCCGCTGACGGTGAGGGGCTCACCGTTCTGCGTGCCGCGGCTCAGCGCGATGAGGTCGGCGATCGTGAGCTCGAGACGGTCAGCGGAGCTGATCGCCGCTCGGGCGGCAGTCGCCAGGTCCGCGGAGGGGTCGGCCAGGGCCGACTCCAACGTGGCGCGGAGACCGCTCAGTGGAGTGCGCAGCTGGTGGGAGGCGTTCGAGGCGATCTGTTGCTCGCGACGGACGAGATCGCCCAGACGCTGGGCAGTGACGTTCAGCGAGGCTCCGGCATCATCGATCTCCGACATCCCGGTCGGCGTGGTGCGTACCTCGAAGTCGCCCTCCCCGAGCTGGTGCGAAGCGAACGCGAGCTGCTCCAACGGCCGGCTCACCCTGCGGGCCAATACCCGCGCAGCCAGGACAGCGATGACGATAGCCAGCGCACCGACGAACGCCATCGCTGCCCACGTCAGTGCCGTACGTCGCCACACCCCACTGGTGGGGGTGGCCGTGCGAACCGCGCCCACGACCTGCTCCGCGGAGGACACCGGCACCGACGCGATGATCCAGCCGCCGGACTGGTCCTGGCCGGCGACCCCACCGAGAGCGGTGATCGTCGCAGGATCCGCACTCGCGGGTCCTGAGCCGATGACGCGTTGACCTTGTGAGTCGTAGAGGCCGAGCTGTTCCCCGTCAGCCGGAGCGGGGAGCTCGGCTGGGTCGTGGCCCGCGAAGTCGGGACCGATCGTCACCGAGGTTCGCAGCGCAGTGCGCTCCAGCGCACTCTGCGCGTCCGCCAGGTAGAGGCGCTGAACTGCTATCGCGAGTGGCAGGGCGAACAGCGCCACCGCGAGTACCGCAGTGGCCAGCGCGACGCCGACGATGGCACGCCTCATGGTCGTCCTTCGATGGACGACTCAGCGTTAACCGTCCGCTTGCCGTGAGCGTTCCGAGCGTTAGCCGGCACGCGCCTAGCGTGACAGACACCCCTCACCACCACTTCGGAGGACTCGATGATCCGAGCTCGCGTTGGCACCACCATTACGCTGGGAGGGCTGGCCCTGACGCTGGCCGCCTGCGCGTCCGCGGCGCCGGTCCCCGCCTCTACGATCAGCACCCCATCCACGTCCTCGGCGAGCCCAGCGTCGACCACCTCGGGGAACTCCCCCTCGGTGCCAGCGACCTCGCCCGCTCCTTCGCCCGCAGTGACCGAGAGCAACCCGCCCGGTGACATTCCGGACAACCAGGTCTTCGTGACCTATCGAGGCACGAGCGGGCACTACACCGTGGAGGTGCCCGAGGGCTGGGCGCGAACGTCATCTGTCGACTCGGCGTCATTCACCGACAAGCTCAACGGGGTCATCGCCGCGGAAACTGCCGCATCCACGGCGCCCACGACCGCCTCGGCGACGGCCACCCAGGTGCCAGCGTTGGCCGCTACCGTGCCCAAGTTCCAGCTCGTCAAGGTGACCACGTTCACCAAGGCCGGCGGGTCAGGAGTCCTGATCACCTATCTCGGGGACTCCCCGGCCAACCCGGTCACCGGCAAGGTCGTCCGTGACGCGGTCGAGTCCTACTTGTTCTGGAAGAACGGGCGCCTCGTGACCTTGAGCCTGTCCGGTCCGCAGACCGCAGACAACGTCGACCCGTGGGCGAAGGTCAGCGGCTCCTTCAGGTGGACCCCATGACCGGTACCGCCGTTGCCGCGTTGGAAGCGCATGACCTGTTCCGGTTCTTCCGTGCCGGCGATGAGGAGACCCTGGCCCTGCGCGGGGTGTCGTTGTCGGTGCACGCAGGCGAGATCGTGGCTGTGGTCGGCCCATCCGGTTCGGGCAAGTCGACCCTGCTCGGCTGCCTCGCCGGACTCGACGAACCCGCAGGCGGCACGGTGTGGATCGACGGCGAACGCATCAGTCACCGGTCCGAAGGTGAACGGGCAGCGGTCCGAGCTCGATCCGTCGGAGTCCTGTTCCAGGCCGGAAACCTCATCGAGCACCTCACCGTGACGGAGAACGTCGAGCTGGCTCAGCGACTCAGTGGCGGCCGCTCGACCGACCCCACCGTCACGATCGACCGCGTCGGGCTGACCGCCCGGGCGCGGGCCTACCCTTCCCAGCTCTCCGGTGGTGAAGCGGCCCGAGCGGGGCTCGCCGTCGCACTGGCGAACGACCCGAAGGTGCTCCTCGCGGACGAGCCGACCGGCGAGCTCGACGGCGAGACCGAGCAACGCCTCCTCGCGCTCCTGCGTGCACACGCTGACGCCGGGTGCGGCGTCCTGCTGGTCACGCACAGTCCCGATGTCGTGGCGATCGCCGACCGCGTCATCACCCTCTCCGACGGACGGGTCATCTCATGAAGCCGCGACCAGGTGCCACGTCGCTCGTCACCGCGGACTCCACGAGCCACGCGGCCACGTCGGGCACGCTGGTCGCGATGCAGGACGTCGCCCTGACCTACGGATCGGGACCGACCGCCGTGGTCGCGGTCCATGGCGCAACGTGTCAGGTGCCCATCGGGGCGAGATTGGCCATCACGGGCCCCTCCGGCTCGGGGAAGTCGACCCTCCTGCACCTCATGGCCGGACTCGAGCACCCGACCGCCGGCGTCGTGACATGGCCTGCCCTTGGGGAAGACCCCCTCGGCAGGCCTGGGCTCGTCGGAGTGGTCTTCCAAGGTCCGAGCCTCATCCCCACCTTGGACATCGTGGAGAACGTCGCCCTACCCCTGGTCCTCGCCGGAACCACCGATGAGGACGCCCACGAGCTGGCGATGCACGCCCTGGACACCTTGGAGATCGATGACCTTGCGCGCAAGCTCCCCGACGAGCTCTCCGGTGGTCAGGCCCAACGAGTGGCTATCGCCCGTGCCATGGCGACCCGGCCAGTGCTGATCCTCGCCGACGAACCCACCGGTCAGCTCGATCGAGCAACCGGTGCCCACGTCATCGATGTGCTGCTGGCCGCGGCAGACCTACTTGGTGCCGCCGTCGTCATCTCCACACACGACCCCGCAGTGTCGGACCGGTTGACCACGCGCTGGCGCGTCCGCGACGGGCTGCTGTCCACGACGGAGCTGTCCACGGCGCACGACACTCTGGGAGTCCCGCGATGACCGGCACCTGGCTGCGCGGACTGCTGCGCCGCCGTCGCGGAACCCTGATCGCCACCGCATCCGGGATCGCTGTCGCCGTCGCCCTGCTGGCCTCGCTGGGCGCGTTCCTCGCGACATCCAAGGCCACCATGACGCAGCGGGCGGCGTCCGGTGTCATCGTGGACTGGCAGGTGCAGACCGCAGCCGGCGCCGACACCTCGGCGGTCCTGGAGGCCACCCGCCGCGCTGAGGGAGTGACGTCGGCTCTTCCGGTCCAGTTCGCCACGACGGACGGCCTCACCGCCACCACGGGCGGCACCGAGCAGAGCACCGGAGCTGGCGTCGTCCTCGGGCTTCCAGCGGACTACCGAACGGTGTTCCCCGGTGAGATCCGAACCTTGTCAGGCTCTCCCGACGGCGTCCTGGTCGCGCAGCAGACCGCGTCGAACCTGCACGTCGCTCCCGGCGACAAGGTCACCGTCGCGCGGGCGGGCCTGCCCCCAGTCACCGTCACGGTCGTTGGGGTCGTCGATCTTCCCTACGCCGACTCCCTGTTCCAGAAGGTCGGCGCGCCGCCGCAGTCGCAGCCGGCCGCACCGCCGGACAACGTGCTGCTCATGCCGGCGACCACGTTCGCCTCGACGATGGGCCCTCTGTCCGTGTCGCGCCCGGACCTGGTCACGACTCAGGTCCATGTCGCCCGCACGCGCACCTTGCCCCCTGATCCCGCCGAGGCCTACATCTCGGTGACGGCGGCCGCGCACAACCTCGAGGCGACCCTCGCAGGTGCGGGGCTGGTAGGCGACAACCTCGCCGCGTCCCTGGACGGGGCACGCAAGGACTCCCTCTACTCCCAGGTCCTCTTCGTCTTCCTCGGACTCCCCGGCGCGATCCTGGCCGGCATCCTGACCGCCGCGATCGCGGGCGCCGGAGCCGTGCGTAGGCGCCGCGAGCAGGCGTTGCTGCGCACCCGGGGCATGAGCGTGCGCCAGGTCGTACGACTCGCCGCCGTTGAGGCGTTGTTCGTCGGCGTCGTCGGCGGCCTCGTGGGACTCGCCATCGCGGCAACGATCGGCCGATTCGCTTTCGGGTCCACGGGATTCGGGGCATCCACGTCAAGCGCACTGAGCTGGACCGTCGGCGCGTTCGTGGTGGGTCTGCTCATCGCTGTGATCGCGGTCCTGGTACCGACGGTGCGGGACTTCCGTGAGAGCACGGTAGCGGGGGCTCGAGCCCGCGCGCACCGCGAGCGGGCACCTCGCTGGATGCGCTTCGGTCTCGACATCATGATGCTCGCCGGTGCCGCGCTGATGTTCGCGATCACCAGCCAGGCCGGCTACAGCCTGGTGCTGGCCCCAGAAGGGGTCGCTACGATCTCGGTCAGCTACTGGGCGTTCATCGGGCCGGCCCTGCTCTGGACCGGCATCGCCCTGCTGGCCTGGCGCATCGCCTACCTCGTCCTGGGACGCGGTCGACCGCTGGTCGCCCGCGCGATCAGACCGCTGACCGGCAACTTGTCCTCGACGGCCGCAGCCGGGCTCTCCCGACAGCGCACGATCGTGGCGCGCGCGGTCGTGCTCGTGGCCCTCGCCGTCTCCTTCGCGGCATCGACCGCCACCTTCAACGCCACCTACAAGGCCCAGGCGGAGGTCGACGCCCGACTAACCAACGGCGCCGACATCGCGGTGACCCAGTCTCCGGGCTCGAGCGTGGGTCCGGAGGCGGCGACCGCGATCGCCTCGGTGCCAGGTGTCATCGGAGTGGAACCGCTCCAGCACCGCTTCGCCTACGTCGGTGCGGATCTGCAGGACCTCTACGGCGTCCGGCCGGCGACGATCGCGGCCGCAACGTCGCTGCAGGACGCCTACTTCCAAGGCGGGACGGCCGCTGAGCTGATCGGTCGCCTCGGCGCGCAGCCCGACGCGATCCTGGTCAGCGACGAGACGGTCAAGGACTTCCAGCTCGCGCCCGGAGACCTCATCCGGCTGCGGCTACAGGACGGACAGACCAAGAAGTTCATCACTGTCCCGTTCCACTACGCCGGGATCGCCAAGGAGTTCCCAACCGCCCCCCATGACAGCTTCTTCGTCGCCAACGCCGACTACATCGCCAAGGCGACCGCGAGCTCCGCGGTCGGGGCGTTCCTCGTCGACACCGGTGGGCAGGACACCGCTGCGGTGGCGACAGCGTTGCGCGACAAGCTCGGCGCAGCCGCGCGAGTGACCGACATCGGGCAGACCCGCTCGGCGATCGGGTCGAGCCTCACGTCAGTCGACCTGGCCGGTCTCACCCGCGTAGAGCTGGGGTTCGCACTGGTCCTGGCGGCAGCAGCCGGAGGCCTCGTCCTGGCCCTCGGGCTGGCCGAACGGCGCCGCACCTTCGCGATCGCCAGCGTCCTCGGCGCGACGGGACGCCAACTGCGCGGGCTCATCCTGAGTGAGGCGTTGATCGTGGTCGCCGGCGGGATCATCGCCGGCGCCGTCAGCGGATGGCTGCTGTCGCAGATGCTCGTGACCGTGCTCACCGGCGTCTTCGACCCGCCGCCGGAGGAGCTGTCAGTGCCCTGGCCGTACCTGCTGACGACGGTGCTCGTCGCTGCTCTTGCCATCGGCGCGGCGGCCCTCCTGGCCGCACAGCGGTCGCGTCGCCCGGCGGTGGAGGCGCTGCGCGGACTCTGATCGATCAGTGCCGCGCCGGGGGATCGAGTCGGTAGCCGTGACCACGCAATGTCGTCACCGCGGGCAGCGCGGCAACCGCCTCGGCGCCTGCTTCGGCCGCCGCGTCGGAGAGCTTGCGCCGCAAGGCGACCATGTGAACGTCGAGAGTCTTGGTCGAGCCGAACCAGTTCTCATCCCACACGTCACTCATCAACGTCTCGCGGCTCACCGCGACGCCGGCGTCGACCGCAAGGCGGAGCAGCAGATCGAACTCACGCGCCCTAAGCCCCACCTCTATACCGCCGAGGTACACCCGACGCGACCCGACATCGATGACCAACGAGCCGAGCACGAGCTCCGCCGGCTGCTCAGGCACAGTCAGCAGAGCGCTCGACCGCCGCAAGTGCGCGCGGATGCGGGCCAGCACCTCACTGACCTTGAACGGCTTCGTGAGGTAGTCGTCGGCCCCAGCGTCCAAACCCGAGATCACGTCCATCTCGTCCTGGCGCGCGGTCAGGATCACGATCACGGCAGCAGGCAGCTCAGCCCTCAGCTCGCGGCACACGTCGACGCCATCGCGGTCTGGGAGGCCGAGGTCCAGCAGCACAAGGTCCGCGCCCGCATCGTGGGCCTCGACCAGTCCGCTGCCACCGGTGCTCTGCAGGCTGACGACGTACCCAGCGGCACTCAACGCCGAGTGCAACGCCGCACCGATCGTGTCGTCGTCCTCGATCACCAAGATGTGGGCCACGGGTGCAGCCTAGGAGCCCGGGACACCGTGGACTCAGTCCGTTGCGGTTGCGCCGGACTCCCCCGCGGGCGAGGCCTCGCATGCGGCGGCAGGGTGGGTCGCTGGATGACACATCCGCTAGAGGGAATGTCCCAATTCGGGCCGCCAACGGCCGGCATCAGGCAGGGTCGGGCGTCGTGCGTGTGAGGCGGTATAGGGCGGCCAGCCCGTCGGTCGTTCCGGGCCAGTGCTGTTCGATCTTTGTTGCCCCCGCCTTCCGGACCACGGAGCGGAGAACAACAGCGACGATGACCGCGTCATCGGCGTAGCCGATCACCGGGATGAAGTCAGGCACCAGATCGATGGGCAACGCGAGGTAGACCACGAGCAGCACCAACCGAACGCGGATGCCCCGCGGAAGGTCGCGGTCACGCGCAAGTCGGTTGGTCAGGCGGACGAGATCAGGCAACAGGCGCAATGCGTCCTTGACGCGCATCTCGTCCGGCGCGGCCAGCCTCAGAGCGACTACGAGCGCCGCCCACAGCAGGGCAAGTCCCAGGACAACCGCTGCGAGGATTCGCCAAGCCATACGTCCATGTTGCCTCACCACCGTTCAGGCAGCGTCATGCCGGGGCGCGCCCGTGTCCGATGTGACACGGCCTGATGAGCCTGGTTCCGGCAGTAGTCGCGTCGTGGCGGGAGGGCGTGGCCAGACGCGACGGGGACTCTTCCTGAGAGGCTTCCCAGGAAGGGAGCCCTACTCCTGATGGCTCGTCGAAGAGTGGAGTCGTCGTCCTGCTGGTTCTTCACTGGGCAGGGCCTCGGCTTGAGCGCCTCCAGGCCCTGCTGCCGGTTGCGGTGCTCGCGATGGTCGGTTCGCCGGTCTTCGCATGGATGTGCGACGCCGTCGGCGACCCTCGTTATAGACGCCCCTGAGTGTCCTGATGTCGCTCGCGGTCCCCGACTCCGGGAATGGGGACACACGCTCTTAGGTCCGCGGCCGCTGGACAGGTGAAAGTCCGAACGGCCCGACTGGGTTCATTCTGGGTTCGGACGCGCGGCCAGCCCATGGTCCCGGCCGAAATTGCAAAGCACGTTTCCCGTTGTGCCCCATAATATTTCGGTCCTATGTAGGAAAGTCCAACACGTCCTGGAACGGCTCAGGCCCGTCTCCTAGTCCGCGGGTTCTGGGTTCGATCCCCAGGCGGCCCACCCGTTTGGCCTGCTGTGATGGACGATCCGCCCCAGTCGACCAAGATCGATGGTGCCATCGTGGTCGCACATCGTCCCGTGGAACGACTCCGCGCCGCCAACCGGGAAGCGTCCGTGCGCGTGCGATAGTCCGGGGGGATGGGCGACACGGTTGCCGTACGCCGTCGCATCGCACTTCGCGCCGGCGGACCTCGACGTCGCCCTGCGCCTCTACCGCGAGCGGTTCCAGCCCCCGGCTGGGCTCGAGAAGCCCTCCGTCATCGTCGGCCTCTCCGTGAGTGCGGCACCGACCGACGAGGAGGCTCGACACCTCTTCACCTCGACACGGCAGACCTTCGTCAACCTGTGCGCGGGTCGTCCCGGCCCGCTGCCGCCTCCCGTCGACGACGTCGCCGCCCTCTGTCCTCCCGAGCTGCAGCCGTTGCTCGACGAGGTGCTCGCCCGAATGGTCGTCGGTTCCCCTGACACGGTCGCCTCGGGTCTGGCCGCATTCGAACAGCACACGTCCGCCGACGAGATCAGCGTCGCCAGCAAGTTCTTCGACCAGCGGCTGCGCGTGCGTTCGCTGGAGATCATCGCGCAGGCAGCCGCCTCCGTGTTCGCGGCTGCAGCTTGAGATCTGCTGCCTCGCCCCTGGCCGATCCCAGCGACCGTGACCACCCTGACCGCCCGGCTTGGTTCCAACGCCTCCCGTGACGTGCTCGGTGGTGGGCCGACCGGGCGGTCGTCCCACCACCGAGGATCAGGGGTCAGTCGTCGACCTGACCGGAGATCGCCAGCGTCGCGACCCGACCACCGGGCAGCAGCCGCACGCGTACGTCGGCACGGGTCACCCACACGCTGCGCGCGAGGTCTTCGACCCGACGTTCGTCGCAGTGCACGACGACGTGCCCGTCCGTCTCCGTCTCGACGACGAATCCGGTGAAGTCGCCGAAGTGGTCATAGCGCAGCGACACGACCTTGCCGGTGACCACGCCTGGGATGGCGTGACCCGTGACGGTCGCACCGTCCTTGCACGTCTCCTGGCAGTCGCAGTCGTGAGCACAGACGTGAGCACAGCTGTGGTCGTGGTCATGGCCGTGGGTGCAGTCGCAGTCAGGGTCGTGACCGCCGTCCTTCCCGCCACCACCGTGCTGCCAGTTGCCGGGGTGCTTCCAGTCGCCGTCACCGGTCGCGACGATCGTGGTCGGGTCGCCCCCCATCCCTGCGACGCGACCGGCGTGCAGGTCGACGTACTTGCGGAACACCGGCCACCACTTCGACTCCAGGGGCACCGACTGCTCGATGTGCCGCAGGATCGACAGGGTGCGCTCCTCGTCAGGCAGCATCAGCGCCTTGGTGCTGACCGGGATCTCGAGCCCGAAGGCACCGATCGTGCGGCGATAGAGGAAGCCCTTGCGCGACGAGGTCTGCATCGACTGCATCATCACGTCCGGTGCGACGGCCCCGATGGCGTCACGCACCTCGTTCTTGCCTCGCCGGATCACCTCGCCCACCTCGACCTGGCGACCCGCTCCGAACCGGGCGCCGGTGAGCTGCCGGACCCGCACCGAATAGCGCTCGCCCTTGTGCACGGTGGGCGGGAGCTCGACCGACATGAGCCCGACGTGGTCGACGTCGGACACGCCAGGCACCGGCACGAAGGTGGCTCCGCCTGCCTCGCACGACAGGGTGTGCGCGTCGACGAGCGTGAGCCGGTTGGAGACGTACATCCGACGAGCCCAGTCCAGCGCTGCGGCTGCGTCGACGGTGGGCAGGTAGATCGAGGCGTGGGTGCCCGCGGGCACCGTGCCCCAGTCGATCATCAGCTCGTCGGGCCGGTCGTCGAGCGGAACAGGCGGTGTGGGCCGGATCTGCAGCGTCTGCGGGGCGATCCGGGAGTCGACAACACCCGGGTTGGGCACCCCGACGAAGGTGAGGTTGCGCTGCGCGAGCTTGTCCGACGTCGACGGGTCCGCCCACGACGGGATCGTCTGCCCGTCGAGGTCGATCTCGACGATGAGGCACTGGTGCAGGCTCCGCACGTGCTGCTGGATCGAGAGCAGCGGACCGGTGCCCTGGAAGGGGCCGTCCGGCAGGTTGGCCGGCACGGTGCCGAGAAGGCGTGGTGGCAGCCGAAGATCGGTGGGCTGGTTGATGTCGAGCCAGCATCCGAAGTAGGCCACCACCTCGGCGCCGAGGCTGTCGTGGACAATCGTGCGAACGTTCGGGGTGTCGGTCTGCGTGGTCATGCTGACCGCAGCCGAGTTGACGCGTGGGCTGGCGAAGAACGGGATCGTCGCGATCTCGTCACCCTGCCGACCGAGCAGCGGCACGTGCCGGGTGCCCGCGCTGAAGGTGCGATAGAGCGTCGCGGGATCGTGCACGGCGTTGGTCTGCTGCGCTGGCCACATCCGGAAGAACGCACGCACGCTCGGCGCGTCCTGGTTGAGGTCACGCAGCCGAACCTTCGCGATGGCGAAGTTGAAGACCCGGTGACCAGCTGCGTCGACGGGCGAGAGCGTGAGCGCCTCCGGCGCCTCCTGCGGGTCGATGGCATCGAAGTCGCTGCCCAGGGCGGAGTGGGTGTTGAGGTTGGTGATCATCGCCTGGACGAAGTTCGACGCCGCTGTGCTGGCTGCCCCACCTGTCGCGAGAGTGGCACCGAACCGGTGGCCGCCCTCCGTCACCTGGAAGACGCGCATGTCGATGCTCGTCCACCAGTCGACGCCACGGCTGGGATCACCGTCGAGGATGTAGGGATCCGGAGACTTCATCAGACGCAGCAGCCCGGCGTTGGCGACCGACTGCCCGGCTGCCGTGAGAATCGCGGTCAGCGCGATGTCTTGGAAAGGCCCGGTGAAGCTGAACATCGAGTCGTCGTCGAACGCCAACGCGTAGGGGAAGGTGAAGCGCTGCGGCACGTTCGGCGGCATGCTCGGGTCCTCGGGCAGCACGGTGCCGCGCTGCACGACGTGGATGCCGGCCTGCGGTGACGGGAAGGTCGGAGACGTCGGCGGTGCGGCCAGGTTGGCCGCGTTGAGGCCAAGCTCGGAGGCG
>JANMBJ010000445.1:0-2353 GCA_031360335.1 Candidatus Nanopelagicales bacterium | reverse complement strand
GGGTAGTGCTGATCGGTGGCGGTGCCTTCGTCGCACTCGCACTGGTCGCCGGCTCTTCCTACGCAGTGAGCCAGCGCGGATCACAGGATCCCGCCGTCGACGCTGTGAGCACGCCGTCGCCCAGCCCTAGCGTCGCCAGCTCGTCGGTCGTGCCCGCGTCGACCACGATGACGTCGCCGTCGAACGTCTACGGCTCACAGGACCCCCGCAGCAAGCCTTGCTCGGCGACTGCGACGGGCCACAGGGGAATTCTCTACTGGTGCGGCATCACTCTCACCCCGGTCAACACGGGCACGGGCGCCTATGACGTGGTCGAGGCGTACCCAGAGAGCAACCCGGACAACACCGCGAAGACCGGCCTGGGCTATGTCCGGGTCGCCAAGAACGCGTCGGGCACACTGGTCATCTACTTCTCACCCAGCCGCAACGGGAAGTATCGGGAGACGGTGCACTACCGGCTCAAGAACACCAAGCTCGGCGTCGTGAGCCGCTGGGCGGCTATCACGGTCACCGTCAAGCACAACCCCAACGTCACGTAGAAGTGGCCGTGTCCCAGATGCGACCCCTCGCGACGAGTTCGTCGTGGTTCACCCCGACGAGCAATCGCCGCACCGAAGAAGGAGAACTCGTATGACGACCGACCCGGTCGCCTCGGTCGACCTCGTCGACGCGCTGCGACGGGCCCTGGGGTCCAGCCCGGGGCACCTGCTCGAGATGCCGTCGGCGTTGCGTTCGCGACTCGTCGCGGAGTGCGGTCGGGAATCGTCTGCGCTGGCGCCGAGGATCCATCTCATCGTCGCGGCAGCCGACGAGCAGCTGCCAGCCTCGCTGCTCGACGCGTCGCCGGTCGACGCCGTCGCGTTGGCGCACATCTCTGAGGCGCTCGCATCTTCCCGTGGCTGGTCGCTGTCAGCGGCTCGCTCCACGACCGAGACCTGGGCACAGGCGCTGGGCGTCATGGCTGCCGGTGTTCAGCTGTCGCGCGATGCGCCCTCACCGGTTGTAGCCGACGCGTCGGCACCGCCCGCGCGCCCCGGGATCCCCTCGCCGGGGCGACGTCGGGCACTCGACGACGAGGGCACGGTGCGCCCCGAGACGGCCGAGACGGTGCTGCCCGGCACCGGGCGGGGTGCCGACCCCGAGGGCACCGTCCTTCCGCAGCTGTCGTCCGTCGTGGCACCGAACGTGCCGCCACCTGCGGTCGCACCCGCCCTGTCGCAGCCGAAGCCAGCGGACAGCTCGCCGATAACACCAGCAGCCCCTCCTCCCGCTGTCGTCGTACCCGGGAGCCACAGCCCTGCTCCGTGGCCAGCGACCACGAGCCGATCCTTCCCCAAGGTGATCGAGGCGGGGGGTCCGCGGCCGTCGGGCGTCTACCAGGCCTTCCACCGCCGCGACCCGCGCGTGCGTCTGTGGATCGCAATCGCGTCGCTACTGGTGATGATCGCGGTCTACCTGACCACACACTTCGTCGCCGGACCGCTCCTCATCGCTCTGGTCGTGCTGGTCGCGTGGAAGGCCGTACCGTCCGGGGCGCTCGCGGTCGACGAGGTCGGCGGTCGATTCTTCCGCAAACCTGGTCCGGGGGCAGTGCCCGACGTCGAGTTCGCCTGGTCGGAGGTCTCGGTTCTGCCGGGATACGTCACGCTCATCGAGGCACCCGCCGGCAAGGTGTGGCTCGGGTTCGGGGCCCGTGCGCTCACCCGTGCGGTCCTCGACAGGACCGGCGACGACGTACCAGCGGCCGGGCCGACATCGTGACCGAGAGCTCAGTCCTCGAGTCTGGCCGTCACCAGGCCGATGTTCAGCACCGTGCCCGGTACGAGAGCGAGAGTCTGACCGTGCACCAGCTCGAGGTCGCCGCGTCCGGGAACGGTCACGCGCCAGGTCTCGTGACTGACGTT
Source organism: Candidatus Nanopelagicales bacterium (assembly GCA_031360335.1). Lineage (GTDB taxonomy): Bacteria > Actinomycetota > Actinomycetes > S36-B12 > CAIYMF01 > Longivirga. The sequence goes on along the minus strand of JANMBJ010000445.1, from coordinate 449 downwards.
GCGCAGCCCCCAGATGTCGCGCTCGGCATGCTTGACCACCTCACCGAGCACCGTCGCGTAGTCGTAGTCGCGCGCGACGTGGTGGCGACAGAGCCGTGTCGTCGTGCCGAGCACGAGCACACGACCGTCGAGCATAATGCGCAGCGGACGCTCCATCTCCCGTCCGCACGACCAGCACTCGCCGACGGCGCCGTCGTCGCTGAAGTTTTCCTTGCCGCACCAGGTGCAGGTCGCGACGCCGTCCAGCAGTCGAGCCAGGGCGGCACGCCAGACGCTCTCGCGCACACGCAGCAGAGGGTGCGCGAGCCCGGGCCCGAACGACTGCACGAACAGGTCGCGCAGGTAGACCGGGATGAGCGACCAGTTGGCGATGACCGTCGGGTGCTCGACCGGGTCGGGAGCGTTCGAATGGTCGTCGGGATCGAAGATGAAGAGCGGCTCAGCGCCGA
>JANMBJ010000428.1:0-6355 GCA_031360335.1 Candidatus Nanopelagicales bacterium | reverse complement strand
GCCCGCCCTGGAGTGCGGGCAGCCCCCGGTCTCAGGCCGCCCCGGGCAGTGCGTGCAGTACGGACTCGGGCAACGCGTCGCGCAGTGATCCCTGGACGCCGTGGACCGAGTCCGACAGGTGGTCGCGGACGGTCTTGCCCGCAGACGTGAGCAGGCCTAGTGCCACCTCGCGGGGGCGCTGCTCCTCGCCCTCGAGGGCACCGAGCACGACAAGTGCGCCGGTTGCGGCGGGGATGAGCGGCCCGATGACGCGCATCTGGCGCTCGATCCGCTCGCGCTCGTCGGCCAGGGCCACGCTCGAGTCGCCGTCTTCCGCCTGGCGGCGCAGACGCTCCGACCTCGTGCCCTGCACTGCAGCACCGATCGTCAGTCCCACAGCCGCGACAGTGAGTGCTGACTTCACGACCGTCGTGGCCATGACGCCGTCCTGGTGCTTGTGGCGTCCGCGGTTCCAGACGATGAGTCCTGCGCCGCCGATGAGGTGGGCGACCATCGCGCCGGTGAGCACGGGGGAGAAGCGCTGCCAGGACTCGCCCTCGAGCTGGTCAGTGACAGCGGCCTCGGCGCTGCCGGTCGCGTCTGTCGGCGACTCGTGCGGAAGTGCGACGGAGCCGAAGACGCTCCCGCCGAACCAGGTCGCGAGACCGAGGTCGTGCAGTGATCGCCAGGCCAGCTCGGACCTCGACATGAGAGTGCTCCTTCGCGTCAGTGTGAATGGTGGGGAGTCGTGCGCGTCATGAAGGCCCGACGTACCCGTCGTCGTACGCGCCAAACCGAATCGCCGGTTGATGACTGTGCGGCGGAGGTGTCCTGGTTGCGCTGAGGACCGCGCTCAGCCCTCGTCCGTCGCGTCCCCGTCGCCGTACTCACGGGTCTGCTCGATGACGTGCTCGACCGAGCGGTGCTGGTCCGGGTCTTGCGTGACCGGGTCCCCGGTCAACGAGCCATCGCCGTCTGAGGATGACTCCGGATCAGGCTGTGACGACGACGTATCGACGTCGTGGCTCTTCACGTGGATCTCCTTCGTCGTGAATCGGTAGGGGCTGTGATGACGTCACGGGTTGGCGAAGGGCTTGTCGGGATTGGGTTGCGCAGGCGGTCGACGCCCGCGGAACCGTGCAGCCGCGGCAAGCACGAGAGTGAGAGCCACCATGAACAGGACCACGGCGACGATGCTGATGCCGGCGCCTGTGGCGTTCTCGATCGTGCCCTGCGTCTGAGACGGACTGGGGCTTGGCGACGTCATCGACATGGCTGCTCCTTCGTCACGCGGTGGTCGTTGAGGCAGAGGTTCTGGGTGCGGCAGTGCCCCAGAGCGCCCGCGCGAAACCAGTTCGGGTCGACTGACGGGTGCGCTTACAGCAGAACCGTCCGACTACTGGTCACCTGCCGCCGGGCCTTGTTTGGGATCGGTGCGCACGGGTACGGCGCCCACCATGGACCGCCAACGTCTGTCCCACGGAGCTGTCGTCTCGTTCTCCTACGATGCCCCGACCGATCTGGGTCGACCCACGTCCTGGCGCAGCGATCTTGTGGGCGTGCTCGGGGCCTTCGAGGGCCTCGACGTTCCCGACGATGTGGTGCTGGCTGCCGGTGAGCTGGTCTCCAACGGCGTGGAGCACGGTGGTGGCGTGACACGGCTGCACGTCGTCGGACGTCCCGGAGAGATCCGGGTCGAGGTCGAGGACCATCGTCCGACCATGGGCCTGCCTCACCCCGTCGATCCGAGCTCCGACCGGGGGCGGGGGCTGTCGATCGTCGACGCCGTCGCTGACGAGTGGGGATGGCTGCCCTGCGACGGCGGCAAGACCGTGTGGGCACGCTTCGAGACCAGGGGGAAATCAGCATGAGCGCAGGACTGCATGTCCGCTTCGTGGTCGATCCGAGGGACCCGTGCCCGACGTGGTCGACCAGCGTGCTGCGCGATGCACTGCGGGCGACGGGGCACGTCGTCGACGTGCGTTCCTCGGTCGGATCCCTCGCTGGAGTCGATCTCGTGCATGCTTTCGGCGCACGCGCCGCCGACGACGCTCGTGAGTCGTGTGCCGGCCGCGTCCCGTGGGTGTTGTCGCTGCGCGAAGGGTCCATCGACGACAGCGCAGATCCCGACGAGCTCGGCCGGGTCGCGGCAGGTGCGGAGTCGTTGCTCGTACGCAGCTCGGCTCAGGAGGACCGGCTCATGCGCGCTGGCGTCGCGAGGGCACGGTCGGTCGCGCTGCCGGTCGGCGTGGACACCACGACGTTCGTTCGCCGCGGTCCCATGGCCAACCGCACTCCCCGGCACCGACTCATGGTGGAGCTGGCGACGCAGTCGACAGGGCTCGAGGAAGCATTGCTTGTCCTGGCGCACCAGGACGACCTCGAGCTCGTCGCGCTCGGTCTGGCGGACCAGCGTGACGTGGCGCGACAGCAGACTGACCATCTCCTCGGCCGTGCCGCGGAGATGGGGATCCGAGATCGCGTCCTGGTGTCTTGGTTCCGGGAGCCTCGCGAGAAGGCATGGTGGCTGCGATCGGCTCATGTTGCGCTGGCGTTGGCGGGGCCACCCGGGCGCCCCGACTTCATCGCCGAGGCGATGGCGTGTGGGGTCGCCGTGGTCGCGACGCCGGTCGAGGCACAACGTGAGCTCGTCGTGCACGGAGTCACGGGGTTCTTCGTCGCCGAGCGGGATTCCGCGGCCGTGCTGCGGGCGGTCCGTGACGTAGTCAAGGACGACTTCCGGGTGGAGGCGCTCGGGCTCGCGGGCGCTGATCGCGCACTGGGAAGGTTCGCGTGGGACCGCGTGGCGGTCGAGCTCGCAAGCGCCTATGAGCGCGTCGTCGGACGCGTGGCCGGTGACTCCTCGATCGACGACGACCTCGAGATCGAGCAGACCGGCTGACTGCACCGGAGCGACCACGCAGGACGCGGTGACGTCGACGCGTTTGAGGTCAACCACGCCGGGTACGTCGACGCATCGCACCATCCGCATCGAGAGAGGAGCTCGTCATGAGCACCGAGGACAAGATCAAGAACGCCGCACAGGACGCGCTCGGCAAGGCCAAGGAAGCGGCCGGCACGGTAACGGGCGACGACTCGCTCAAGGCCGAGGGCAAGCTCGACCAGACGAAGGCCGACCTCAAGCAGAGTGGCGAGAAGGTCAAGGACGCGCTGAAGGACTAGTCGTCGATCCGCACCACCACCTGGGCGGGCCGGTGGCTCGTCTGTGCCGACCGCACCAGGTGGGTGAGCGCTAACCGTGAAAGGACGTCGGCTGTGATCGAAGATCCGACGCACCCATCGCCTCGCGACGTCATCGTGGTCGCTTTCCACGGTGAGCTCGACATCTCCACCGCTGCGGCGGTGGGCGCCGAGCTCAGTGAGGTCGACCCCGAGTCGGACGTGGTGGTCGATCTCGGCCGGACCACGTTCGTCGACTCGGTGACGCTGTCGTGCTTCATCGTGGCGTCGCGCCGGCACCGGCGTTCCGGATCGCGGTTCGTGCTCGCCGATGCCCACGGCGCGGTCCGACGGGTGCTGGCCATCACCGGCCTCGATCTCGCGATGCAGTACGCACACTCCGTGTCCGAGGCGCGGGCGCTCATGTCTCTTCCTGACCAGGAACTCGCTCACGCCACACCTGAATCCGAGGACGAGTGATGACGCCACGGCTCAAGGTCCGAACCCGGCGACCATCAACGGCGCCGAGCAGTCAACCCACGTCGGCTCCGGACGTGTCGCCGACCCCGACCGGGCCAGGATCACCGCCAGACACGGTCCCCTCAGCCGCCTGAGGGTTTGTCGCACGTCGTCGTCACACCGCACTGCCTGCCCCGGCTGCCCGCTCGGGCTCCGCACCATCTAGAGAGGCACCATCATGGGTATCGGCTTGAGCATCATCCTTCTCGCCGCAGGCGCCATCCTGGCCTTCGCGGTCAAGGCGACCACGATTCTCGGCATGGATGTGAGCACGGTCGGCTACATCCTCATGGCCGCTGGAGTGATCGGGCTTCTGTGGTCGGTGTTCCTCGTCAGCCGCAGTCGTCGCCTGGTCGTGGTCGACCCTCGTCACTCGGTCGCGGACACGGTCGTGGCTCGGGCGCCCGTATCCGAGACCGTCGTCCCGGTCGTCGACGACGTTCGGCCTCTCGACCGCCCCTGACCATGCGCGTGCGGGCTCGTGACGCTCAGACGATGTTGCGTTCGAGGATTCGGGCGCCGGTCGTGAAACGGTCGGCGCTCAGCGAGCTCACGTCGACCACTGGGGCGCGGCGCAGCCAGATGTCCCGCATGACTTCCCCGACTGCGGGACCTTGCAGGAAGCCGTGGCCGGAGAAACCGGCGGCGTAGAGAAACCGCGAGACCGAGGTGGCTTCGCCGATGCACGCGTTGTCGTCGGGCGTGATCTCGTAGAAGCCGGTCCAGCGATGGGCGATCCCGACGTCGAGCAGTGCTGGCGCGCGAATCTCCATGGCGTCCATCAGGTCGGGCAGCCAGTCCTCGGTGTAGCTGTCGTCGAATCCCGGCTGCTCGCCCTGGTAGGACATGCCGATCAGCACCCCCGGGCCTTCACGGTGCAGGTAGAACGTCGATGACGCGTCGATCGTCATCGGCATCCGGTCGGGGAACTGCGCGAGGAGCGCGTCGTCGAGCGGTTCCGTGACAAGGATCTGCCGTCGCAGCGGGTCGATCGGCAGGTTGACCCCGACCTGTGCCGCGAGCGTTCGCGACCACGCACCGGCCGCGCAGACAACCGTGCCGGTCCGGACGGTGCCCGCACTGGTGACGACGGTGGTGATCTGGTCGCCGGACACGTCGATGTCGAGTGCCTCGACCCCCGTGAGCACGGTCGCACCGAAAGCTCGAGCCGCTTTGGCATAGCCCTGCACCACCGACTCGGGGCTGCAGTGACCGTCGCGCGGGTGGAAGGTGGCGCCGAGCACGTCGCCGGTCACCACGCCGGGACTGAGCAGTGCGGCGTCGGCAGCGCTGAGCAGCCGGGTCGGGACGCCGAGGGAGTTCTGCAGGGTCACCGACTCCTGCGCCGCCGCCAGCGCGGACGGATCAGTGTGCAGGAAGAGATAGCCGACCTGATGGAAGTCGATGTCGGCACCGGGCCGAGATCCGAACCGCTCGAAGGCATCGAGGCTGCGTGCACCCAGTGCGATGTTGACGGCGTCGGAGAACTGGGCGCGCACTCCTCCGGCCGACTTGACCGTGGAGCCACCCGCCAAATCACCGCGCTCGACGAGCACGACGTCGGTGACTCCCGCCTCGGCCAGATGGAACGCTGTGCTCGCTCCTATGACGCCGCCGCCGATGATGACGACCTGCGCCGCCTCCGGAAGGCGGCGCTCGAGACGCTCGCTCATCCGAAATTCACCCCCTGGGCCAGCGGCAACGACGTGGAGTAGTTGACGGTGTTCGTCGCGCGACGCATGTAGCCCCGCCACGCGTCCGAGCCCGACTCGCGGCCGCCACCCGTGGTCTTCTCGCCGCCGAAGGCTCCGCCGATCTCGGCACCGGACGTCCCGATATTGACGTTGACGATCCCGCAGTCCGAACCCGCGGTCGACATGAAGAGCTCGGCTTCGCGCTGGTGCAGCGTGAAGATGCTCGACGACAGCCCTTGCGGAACGTCGTTGTGCATCGTGACTGCCTCGTCGAAGTCGTCGTAGGTCATGACATACAGCAGGGGTGCGAACGTCTCCTCGCGCACGACGTCGGCCTGGGTCGGCATCCACACCAGAGCCGGCCGGACATAGAACGACTCGGACCCCGCGACGTCGACACGGTCACCACCCGTGCGCACGACACCACCTGCCGACTGCGCCCGCGCCAGCGACGTGTGCATCCGGTCGTAGGCGGCCTCGTTGATCAGCGGACCTACCAAGGTGCCCGACTCGAACGGGTCCCCGACCACGAGCCCGGCGAAGGCCGCCGAGACACGCTCGGCAACCTCGTCGGCGACAGAGCGGTGGGCGATGACACGTCGCATCGTGGTGCACCGCTGACCCGCGGTGCCGGCGGCGGCGAAGACGATGCCGCGCACGGCGAGATCGAGGTCGGCCGAGGGTGCGACCACTGCGGCGTTGTTGCCGCCCAGCTCGAGGATGCTCCGGCCGAAGCGCGCCGCCACCCGCGGTGCCACCAGCGCGCCCATGCGCTCGGAGCCGGTGGCGCTGACGACCGCCACCCGGGCGTCGTCGAGCAGGGCAGCGCAGCGGTCGCGGTCGGCGAGCACGGTGACGTGGACTTGGCGCGGGGCCCCGGACTCGGCGACCGCCCGGTCGACCAGCGCGGTGCACGCGAGCGAGGTCAGCGGAGTCAGCTCCGAGGGCTTCCAGATCACGCTGTCGCCGCAGACGAGGGCGAG
>JANMBJ010000415.1:0-6855 GCA_031360335.1 Candidatus Nanopelagicales bacterium | reverse complement strand
CCAAGCTCGAGGGTCGCCTCGACGAGCTCGTGGCGCAAGCACCCGCCGAGACGGTGGTCGACGCCCTCATCGGTGGCGTGCTCCGGCACGACCTCGACGCCGATGAGGACGCCAGCCTCCTGCTGGCCTATCTCAACCCGAACGACTTCCTCCTCACCCCGCTCCCCAACCACCTCTTCCAACGCGACAACTCCGCCTGGGTCTATGACGGGCTCTCGGTGAACCCGATGGCGAAGGCCGCACGCAAGCGGGAGACCATCAACTCCCGCACCGTGTGGAACTTCCACCCGATGTTCCGCGATGCCGGGCTGCACTTCTACTACGGCAACGACAACGAGAACCACGAGCCGGCCACGGTGGAGGGCGGCGACGTGCTCGTCATCGGCAACGGTGCCGTGATGATCGGCATGGGCGAGCGCACGACACCGCAGGGCATCGAGTTCCTGGCCCGGCAGTATTTCGCGCACGGCAGCGTCACCCAGGTCATCGTCGTGGAGCTGCCCCAGACGCGTGCGTTCATGCACCTCGACACGGCGATGACGATGATCGACCGCGATGCGTTCAGCGTCTATCCGTTCCTGCCCGACACTCTGCGCTGCTTCACCCTCGATCCGATCGGCTCCGGCGGCGACTACCGCGTCACCGAGCAGATGGACCTGTTCGCCGTCGTGGCTGAGGCCATCGGCGTCGACAAGATCCGGGTGCTCAAGACCCCGATCGACGAGATGGGCGCGATGCGCGAGCAGTGGGACGACGGCAACAACTTCCTTGCCGTGTCTCCCGGGGTGATCTTCGGTTACGAGCGCAACACCACGACGAACACGTTCCTCCGCAACAACGGCATCGAGGTCGTCACGATCGTGGGCTCCGAGCTCGGACGTGGTCGCGGCGGACCTCGCTGCATGAGCTGCCCCATCGTGCGAGACGCTGTCATCTGACCCGGCGTGCCGCGCCGCCCGACCCCCACAGGAGCCAGCCATGCCGGTCAACCTGCACAACCGCGACTTCCTCAAGGAGGTCGACTTCACGACGTCGGAGCTGCAGTTCCTGCTCGACCTCGCGCACGACCTCAAGCGTGCGAAGTACAGCGGCACCGAGGTGCAGCGGATGCAGGGCAAGAACGTCGCCCTGATCTTCGAGAAGACCTCGACGCGCACCCGCTGCGCCTTCGAGGTCGGCTGCTACGACCAGGGCGCTCGCGTGACCTATCTCGACCCGGGCTCCTCGCAGATCGGGCACAAGGAGTCGGCTGCCGACACCGCCCGCGTCCTGTCGCGGATGTTCGACGGGATCGAGTTCCGCGGTGCGGCGCAGTCGACCGTGGAGACGCTGGCCGAGTTCTCCGACGTACCCGTCTACAACGGGCTCACCGACGAGTGGCACCCGACGCAGATGCTCGCGGACTTCCTCACGATGATCGAGCACGGCGGCGCCAAGCCGGTCGCCGAGATCTCGTACGCCTACCTCGGGGACGCGCGGTCCAACATGGGTCACTCCCTGCTCGTGATGGGCGCGATCATGGGCGCAGACGTACGCATCGTCGCGCCGCGTTCCCTCTGGCCGAGCGAGGAGGTCCAGGCGATCGCGACCGCGCGCGCGGCGACGTCCGGCGCGCGCATCACCATCACCGACGATGTCGCGGCCGGGGTCCACAGCGTCGACTACGTCCACACCGACGTGTGGGTGTCGATGGGTGAGCCGAAGGAGGTCTGGACGGAGCGGGTGGCGCTGCTGACGCCGTACCAGGTCAACCAGACGGTGCTCGAGGCCACGGGCAACCCACACGTGAAGTTCATGCACTGCCTGCCTGCGTTCCACGACATCAATACGGTGGTCGGCAAGGACATCGCTGAGAAGACCGGCATGACCAACGGTCTCGAGGTCACCCACGACGTATTCGAGTCCCCCTACAACATCGCCTTCGACCAAGCCGAGAACCGCCTCCACACCATCAAGTCCATCCTCGTAGCCACCCTCAGCACCTAACCCCCTGTTGCACATCTCCCCCCTTAGGGATGATCAAGGCAGGTCAACTGCACTTTCTGTCCCAAAATCGCGATCTTGGGGGGTTCGGAGGGCTCGAAACGCCACCACGATCGAGGGTCCGCCGGACCAGGTGACGGCGTGGCCAGGCGGCACCCGTACCGTGGCGGTGTGGTCCTGCTCATCGCGTCCGTGGCGCTGTTCCTCGTCGAGATCCTGGCGTTCGCCGACGTCTTCGGTCACACCGACGACGCGTTTCGCCAGGTGGGTCGCGGATCTCGCGCGATCTGGATGGGCGTCCTCATCACCGCGATCGCGGTGAGCATCCTGTTCGGCGGTCGTTCGGCGCTCAGCCTCGTCGGAGTGGTTGCGGCGGCCTACTACTTCGTGGACGTTCGTCCCCGCCTGAAGGCTATTCGCGGCGACTGAGTCGACACTCGTCGTCAGGCCGAGCGCTGCCCCAGCCGCTCCAGCTGCCGACGGACGAGGCCAGCGACCTCCTGGGGACGATGGACAAGGTCGTCCCACGTGAACCGCAAGACCGTGTATCCCAAGGCGATGAGACGGTTCTGCCGGGTGCGATCCCGCTGGAATGCCGTGTCGTCGGAGTGGTAAGCCTTCCCGTCGAACTCGATCACCAGCCACTCAGCCGCGAACACGGTGTCGACTATCCCCACCAGACCGGCGGCGTCATGGATCGCGACATTGGCCTCCCATCCACCGATGCCGGCCTCGCGAAGAACCCGATGCAACCGGACCTCGCCCTCCGAGTGGGCACCGCCACCTACATCGCCCAGCACCGACCACGCCCTCGACAGTCCGTGCCGTTGTCCTATCGCATGCATCCGTTCCCGCACGCTCTCGACGGTGATCAGCCGGCGCCTGAGCGCATCTGACGCCAACGCGCGACCCGCATCCTCCGGAAGCCAGAGGAGGCAGTCGACTGCCGTGCGTATGGGGTTGGTGCACACGACACCCTCGACGATCGTGATGTCGGACTCCGGCAGCTCGATGCGGTGCGTACGCACGCCGGCGATGCGCACCCGGGAGTTGCGAGCGGTGATCAGGTGCACCTCTGGATCGGGCGGTACGACGTACCCCACGAGCCGCGCTGCCGTCGCGTGGCTCGTGACGGCGCCGAGACCAGCGGCGAGCGCTCCGGCACGGGCGAGGGACGCTGGCCTCAGGCCAACGGTTGCATCGGCGTAGATCTTCCCGAAGACGACGGACCATCGACCGTCGGCGACGAGACGTCTGATGCGAAAGCTGGAGTAGCCAGCCTCGTGGGCCTGGGCGGCAGTGAAGACGCCATCTTGCTTGAACGCGATGGGTGGGACGTTGCTCGAACCTCGCATGGGACCACCATGAGTCGGTGTGTCCCAGTGGCGCTGCGATCGTCCACAGGGCTAGGCCGCTCCCAGACGGCGCTCACTTCGATCAAGATCGCGAAGTCGGGACAGAAAGCGCAGTTGAACTGCCTTGATCATCCCTAAGGGTCGAAAGGCGAAAGCCCGCTTGCCCCAGGTGGGGAAGCGGGCTTTCGCCTTTCGTTACGCCTGGTGGAGGCGGGTCTTGATGTTGTCGAGCTGGGTGTAGAGGGCGGCGGGGACCTTGTCGCCGAACTTGGTGAAGTACTCAGCGGTGAGGTCGGCCTCGTGCAGCCAGGAGGCTGCGTCGACCTCGAAGAGGTCGGCCATGACCTCGTCCGAGATGCCGAGACCCTCGACGTTGATGTCGCCGGTCACGGGCAGGCGGCCGATGGGGGTGTCGACGGCATCGGCGAGGCCCTCGAGGCGGTCCACGATCCAGGCGAGCACGCGGGAGTTCTCGCCATAGCCCGGCCAGATGTAGCCACCGTCGGCGTCCTTGCGGAACCAGTTGACCTGGTAGATCCTGGGCAGCTTGTCGGCGTCGGTTGCCGTGCCGATCGAGAGCCAGTGACCCCAGTAGTCAGCCATGTTGTAGCCGCAGAACGGCAGCATCGCGAACGGGTCGCGACGCAGCTCGCCGACGGTGCCCTCAGCAGCAGCGGTCTTCTCCGACGCGATGGTCGCGCCCATGAAGACCCCGTGCTCCCACGACAGCGCCTCGGCCACCAGCGGCACGTTGGTTGCGCGGCGGCCACCGAACAGGATCGCCGAGATCGGTACGCCGGCCGGGTCTTCCCAGTTGGGGGCGATCGACGGGCACTGTCCCGCAGGTGCGGTGAAGCGTGCGTTGGGGTGGGCAGCCGCGGCGTCGGAGGCCGGCGTCCAGTCGTTGCCCTTCCAGTCGATGAGGTGCGCGGGCGCGTCGGACAGACCCTCCCACCACACGTCCCCGTCGTCGTTCAGCGCGACGTTGGTGTAGATGCAGTTGGCATCGAGGGACTTGATCGCGTTTGCGTTGGTGGCGAGCGAGGTACCCGGAGCGACACCGAAGAAGCCGGCTTCGGGGTTGATCGCATAGAGCCGACCGTCGTCGCCGAATCGCATCCAGCAGATGTCGTCGCCGACGGTCTCGACCTTCCAGCCGGGAAGCGACGGCTCGAGCATCGCGAGGTTGGTCTTGCCGCACATCGACGGGAAAGCCGCCGACACATACTTCACGTCGCCGTTGGGGTGCGTCAGCTTGAGGATGAGCATGTGCTCGGCGAGCCAGCCCTCGTCGCGTGCCATCACGGAGGCGATGCGCAGCGCGAAGCACTTCTTGCCCAGCAGCGCGTTGCCGCCGTATCCCGAGCCGTAGGACCAGATCTCGCGGCTCTCGGGGAAGTGGACGATGTACTTGTCGTCGTTGCACGGCCACGCGACGTCGGTATCACCCGGCTCGATCGGGTGCCCCACCGAGTGCAGCGCCGGGACGAAGTCACCGTCCTCGCCGATGAGGTCGAGCGCGGCCGTGCCCATGCGGGTCATGATTCGCATGTTGACCACGACGTACGGAGAGTCGGTGATCTCGACGCCGAGCTGGGACATGCGCGAGCCCAACGGGCCCATCGAGAACGGCACGACGTACATCGTGCGGCCGCGCATCGAGCCGGCGAACTTGCCCTTGAGCGTGACCCGCATCGCGACCGGGTCGGCCCAGTTGTTGGTAGGACCAGCGTCCTCTTCGTGCAGCGAGCAGATGAAGGTGCGGTCCTCGACGCGGGCGACATCACTCGGGTTGGAGCGCGCGAGGAAGGAGTTGGGGCGCGTCGTCTCGTTGAGGCGGGTGAACACGCCGCCGTCGACGAGCAGCTGCGTCAGCCGATCCCACTCCTCCTGCGAGCCGTCAGACCACTCGACGCGGTCAGGCTGCGTGAGAGCGGCCATCTCCTCGACCCACTCGAGCAGCTTCTTGTTGCGGGTGGGCGGGTTCTCAAGGCCGGGAATCGTCGACATGACCACGGTGTCCTATCGCAAGAGGTGAGACTGTCAGGAACTGTTTTCTGTCCCTTCCCACAGTGCCGTAAGGATGCCCTGATTGCAGCGATTCGCCTACAGCCACATGCCTTCCCACCCCTGTTTGTGACCCAATCCACAGGCGATACGACGACCGAGCCCGACAGACGTGACCCGGGCCACAGCGCACGGCCCCGGAACCGTAAGCGCTGTCATCCGGGAGGCAGATGCCGGCTCCGGTCCTGGTACCGCTCACTCTGCGTGACACGCCCCGCCGCCCGAGTCCGAGCTGGGGCTGGCCGCCACCTCCGCACGGCTGGGAGCAGCGACCGAACCTGCTGCGCGCGCAGCGACGCTGGACCCGGCAGCGGCGCGTCGACCTACGTCGTGACGAGCTCAGCCCGCCCGACATCGACGTCGCGATCGAGAAGACCCTGACCACAGCAGAACGCCCGCCTCCCCAGGGAAGGCGGGCGTTCTGTACGAGCGTGAGATCAGACGGCGCGGACGTTCTCCGCCTGCGGGCCCTTCTGGCCCTGACCGATCTCGAACTCCACGCGCTGGTTCTCCTCGAGCGAGCGGTAGCCGCTGCCCTGGATGGCCGAGAAGTGCACGAACACATCCGTGTCACTGCCGTCGGGGGAGATGAAGCCGAAGCCCTTCTCCGCGTTGAACCACTTCACAGTGCCCTGCGCCATTGCTGTGTCTCCTCATGGGGACGGTGCGGTCCGGGCACTTTGCCCGGTCCGGGCTGCTTCCCGTCGTTGTGTCAGACCTGCCCATGGGGACGTGTCTAGCGAGGCCACGAAGCGGCGAACCGCGCCGATAACCAGTACGAACGAAGTGCTGCAACCGCCATGAGCATACTCATGACGGGCTCGGATGCACCATGCCTCACCCCAGCAGCGGACAACGGGTGTGTCACCAGGTTCGCGAGGTAGCGTCCCGGCATGACCGACTCACCCGCCCCGGTTGCCCGGGCACACCAGATCGAGCTTCCGCCCGAACACGTGGTCGGTGTGCCCGCCGACTTCGCGTCCGTCTGGCACACGACCGAGTCCTTCGTGATCGACTTTCTCGCCGCCCGCGGCCCCGCCGTGATGGGCGACCATGACGGCGATCCGGTCCTGGTGCAGGACCTCGTGGTCAGCGCCCGGATACGGATGCCCCCGACCCACGTCATCGAGCTCATGAAGGCCCTCGAGCGCCAGCTCAGCACCTGGGAGACCGAGACCGGCCGCCGTGCCCCCGTCGACCCCACGCTCCCCGACCTCTGAGCCGCCCGGCAACCCCACGCGGCCCTGATCGCCGTAGGACACACCACGGCCCCGTCCCGGGGGGTGAGACGGGGCCGGTGGTGAGGACCTCGGTGGTGGTTCCGGGTCCATCGGGGGGTGGAGATCTCGTCCGCGGAGTCTGGTCAACGACGACACCGTCCCGGGGGGGACGTGGCAGCTGTGGGGGGGAGGCGCTGCCGGCGGTGCGTCGTACGGACGATCCTCCGGAT
>JANMBJ010000349.1:0-9574 GCA_031360335.1 Candidatus Nanopelagicales bacterium | reverse complement strand
GGCGCCGGGCACTCCCCATCGCCGGTGACGACGCCGCCGCCAAGGCCACGGTCGCGGCGCTCATCGACACGTTCGGCTTCGACGTCGTCGACGCGGGGCCCCTCGCCGAGGGCGCGCGCTTCCAGCCCGACACCCCGCCGTTCGGCTCCGTCGCGACCGTCGCCGAGCTCCGAGGCCTGCTCGGCCTCTGTCCGGCTCGACTCTGCTGAGTCTGATCGTGCGGTGGTTTCCCGGGTCAGGAGACGACCACACGATCAGTCCGATCGGGAAGACTGGCAGCGCGCGATCAGCTGCCCTGGCCCATGCTCCAGAGGGTCCAGATAGCGGTGCGCAGGCTGCGCGGCTGCTGGAGGGTCGTGACAATGGCGTGGGCCACGTCGTCGGCGGTGAGCCACTCCGCGAAACGCGGGTCGTTGTCGACACGACCGGCGCCGACCGCGAACTCCGTCGCCGTGCCCGCGGGGCAGATCAGGGTGACGCGCACCCCCTGCTCGCGCAGCTCGCGGTCGAGCGACCCGGCCAGCCCGACCTGTGCGTGCTTCGTCCCGGCATAGACCGCCTCGTCGTCGCCACCACGGAAGCCGGCGACGCTCGAGACGATGACGATGTCGCCTCCGTCACCGGTCGCGAGCAGCTCGGGCAGGGCCGCGCGTACGGTCCACACGGTGCCGGCGTAGTTGGTGTCCATCATCTCGACGAGCGCCTCGTCGGTCTGGTCGAGGATCCCGCCGTACATCCCGATGCCGGCATTGGGGACGACGGAGTCCACACGACCCCAGGCAGCCACCGCCGCAGCAACCAGCCGGGCGTTGTCCGCAGGCTTGCGCACGTCCATGACGACACCGACAGCGTTGTCGGCACCGAGCTCGGCCACCAGCTCGTCGAGGCGCTCCTGGCGTCGACCGCCGAGCGCGACCTTGGAACCGGCAGCGACGAGCTGGCGAGCCGTGGCGGCGCCGATGCCGGCGGTGGCACCGGTGATGACGACGACCGTGCCGGTGAGGTCACGAGGGGAAGGCATGGAGGACTCCAGTCAGAGCGAGGTGGGGATGATGCGGCATCCAACGTATGTCGGACCCCGCATGCTGTCGACCGGGCGCGACGTCAGCGCGCGGAGACGTCGAGGATGTCGCCCGCCCGGTTCTTCCACTCCGGGCACACCAGGTTGTGGTCGAGCAGCCGCGAGCCCGCCTTCTGCACCCACTGCACGATCGCCGAGGTCGATCCGCCGAACGACTCGGCGCACGCGTCAGCAGCCGTCTGGGACGTGCCCGGGCCGGTCGCGTTCCACACGGGAAGCCCCGGCTCCCAGCCTCCCGCGATCTCCTGGAACTGCGCGGGGGACGAGTAGATCCCCACGCGCACACCGGATTCCTGCAGTCGGGCCGCCATGGTGGCGAGCACGGTCGCGTTCTCCTGCTGGGTGCCCGACCAGGTGTTGGTGAGCTCGACATCGAGCCACCACATCGACGTACCGTTGACGCCCGCGGCGTGCTCGCGCTCGATGGCGTCGTCGATGAGCTTGCGTCCGTAGGCGACAGGGTCACCGTTGCCGGAGTACGACGTGTTGACGTAGACGGCATAGCCCCCCGAGCTCTTCTTCGCCCACGCGACCTGTTCGGCGAAGCACGCGTTGGACGTCAGCGGAGCACCACCGTTGACCCCGACGATGCCGAAGCTGCGCGTCTTGGGCAGCGTGCTTCGGCATTGGGGATACGACACATCGAAGCCCGTGCCCGACACCGAGGCCGCAGCTGCCTTCGCCGGGACGACGACCGTGGGCGCACCAGGCAGCAGCGGGTCGTACGGCGACTCCACGACGACCGGGGTCCCGCCGCGCGACACCGAGATGAGCACAGCACCGATGGCCGCGACGATGCCGAGGCAGGCGACCGCGAGAATCGACAGGGTGATCCGGCGTCGTCGACGGCGAGCAACGGCCACGGCGGTCCTGGAGGACGTGGCGCTCACGCGTCGCACTCCTCCCCGCCCACCGGACGAACCTAACCCACCCGCCGCGGCTCGCCGACGACGCGCAGGGCACGTCGCAGAGACACGAGCCGACCGCGGGTCGGGAACGTCAGGAGTTGGTGCCGTGGAAGAGCGCCGTGAGGTCGAGCGTCGGCACGTGGCGCTTGCCTGCGAGCGAGACGTAGGTGCGCGCCAGGGAGTCCTTGCCCGCGCCGAGCACGGTGCTGAGCAGGCCGATCGCCTCGGCGAGCTGCGCGTGCGGCTCGTCGTGCACGAGGCGACGCCACATCGCCTCCTCGAGGGAGTTGAACGCCGTCTGCACCTCGGAGATGTCGAAGCCGGCGTTGAACCGCTCGGTGGCGACAGTCTCGGAGTAGGCGATGACCTGGGTCAGGTCGCGATCACGGATCGCCGACACCACGAGGTCGTGCAGGTCGCCGAGGCGCTGCCGCGTCAGTGGCTCACCCGCTGCCTGATAGTGCGCGATGTGCGAGCTCTCGAGGGCCGCGAAGGCCTGGTCGAGCACATCGGACCGGGCATTCGCGAGCAGGACATCGACGTCCATGGCAGTGCCTCCCCGGTGCGGCTCGGTGACCGGCTGGGCCCACGACCGCTCCGCTTCCACCGTAGTCCGCGACCGAGCCCGTGCGCGTCGCAGGCGGGCGTGGGCTGCGCCTCACCGAAGCGTGCCGGCGCTTCGGCGCCCCGTTCTCGTCGCGATGGAGGGCTAGACGGAACCTCGGGTCACCCGCTACCTTGTGTCACATGGAACCGGGTGACGCACAGAACCCGCTGACCCAGCTGCGACGCGGGGTCCTCGAGTACTGCGTTCTCGCCCTGCTCACCGAGGAGGAGCTCTACGGCTTCGACCTGGTGAAGCGGCTCGGGGAGTCCGAGAGCCTCGTCACCAGCGAGGGCACGATCTACCCCCTGCTCTCGCGGCTGCGCCGCGTGGGGTGGGTCACCACCACCTGGCGCGAGTCGGAGTCCGGGCCTCCGCGGCGCTACTACGCGATCACGCGTGCCGGACAGCACGCGCTCGCCGGGTTCACGTCCGAGTGGACGCGGTTCCGCGACTCCGTCGACGGGCTGCTCACAAGAGGAGAAGGCCATGGAGCACACGGTGTCTGATCCGCTGGTCGAGGACTATCTCCGCAGGCTCGACGCCGCGGCCGCGGGCCTTGCCCCGGACCGTCGGGAGGATCTTCTCGGCGGTATTCGCGAGCACATCGAGGCCGCGATCGCCTCGGGTGAGGTGACCGACGAGGCATCGCTGCGCGCGCTGCTCGACCGCCTGGGCGAGCCCGAGGAGATCGTCGCCTCGGCGGCAGAGCCGGGCGATCCGGTGCCATGGGCTCCGCCGCCCGCGCCGCAGGTGTTCTACCGCCGCCCGGGTATCGGCCTCGAGCTCGCGGCCGTCCTGTTCCTCACGATCGGGTCGCTGCTGTTCGTCGTGGGCTGGCTCGCCGGGGTCGTCATGGTGTGGTCGTCGAGACGATGGACGCTGCTCGAGAAGCTGGTCGCAACCCTGGTGTTTCCCGGTGGGCCGGGTTTCGTCGCTTTCCTCAGCGTTGTCGCCGTGGGCCAGTCGTCCTGCAGCTCGACGTCGGTGGACGGGGCGGGCGGCAGCTCCACCGAGTCCGTCGAGACCTGCACGTCATCCGGGCTCCAGCTGCCTGCGCCCTACGGCGCGATCCTGGTCATCGCGTGGATCGTGCTGCCCCTCGTGGTCGCCGGCGTACTCCTGCATCGTGCTCGGCGCCGAGCCGACGACGAGCCACCGATCCCGGTCTACCCCACCACGCGTTCTCGTTGGGGCGGTCTCGAGATCGCCGCCGTCCTCCTCCTGGGCGTCGGCGGTTTCGTCGTACCGATTGTCGCCCCGATCGCCGGCCTGCTCTGTGCCTGGATGTCGGACCAGTGGACGCGCAGCGAGAAGTGGGTCGCGACAGCGATCGCATCGCTCGGCGCCGTGTTCCCGCTGGGTGCTGTTCTCGTGCTCATCGCTGCTCGATCCTGATCGGGAGGTCTCATGTTCTTCTTCGCAGCTCCTGTCGCCATCGCCATCTGGTTCAGCGGAGTCATCGCTGCGGTCTACCTCACGGTGCGGCTGCAGGGCCGCCGCTGAGTCGACGAGCCGGCGGCGTCTCGGCTTCGCTTGCAGGGCAAAGGACCCCCAGTACGGATGGCGCTGCCGTCTGACGTCGTCCGTCAGGCGAGCTCGAGGGTGGCGTGGCGGCGGCTCTCGACCTCGAGCGCGAAGAGCATCGCCATGCCGAGTGTCGCGTAGACGAGGCCGATGAGGGCCTCTGTCGCGACGAGGCCACTCACCGAGGCCCACGACCCGCCGCCGGCGAGGTCGCGCGCGGCCTCGATGCCGTGGGTGAGGGGCAGCAGGTTCGAGATCGTCGACATCTGAGTGGGCAGAGCCGACAACGGCACGTTGACGCCGCAGAAGACGATCAGGATGCCGATGATGATGTTGGAGAGCACGGCCGTCTCGCGCACCCGAAGAGCAAGCGCGGCGGTGGCCAGACCGAGGCCCGTGCACGAGAACGACGTGACCACGAGCACGCCGACGATCGGCACCCACGCCTCGCCCGGGATGTGCACGTGCAGCACCAGCGCGCCCAGCACCAGCACCACCAAGGACACGCAGAAACCGTTGATGATCACGGGAAGTGCGCGTCCGAGGAAGAGCGGCAGCCGCCGGGCCGGGCTCGCCAGCAGGAGCCCCAGCGTCTGGGTATAGCGCTCGTTGCCGATGGTGTTCCCCATCGCGAACAGGCACGGGATCGCCGCGAACTGCACGGCGTTGCCGATGAGGTAGAACGAGTCGTCACCGACGCCGGCGTCACGGCCGACGAAGGCGAAGAACAGCACCTGGAAGATCGGCTCGACGATGAAGGTCGGGATCAGGATCCACGGCGTGAGCCAGTGGAACAGTGCGCGATAGCTGGTGATGCCACCGAAGAAGAAGATGCGCAGCGCGGCGGTCACGTCAGCCTCCTCACGTCAGTGCCAGCGTCGCGTTGCCGCGCGCAGAGTCGACGAGACGCCGCGACAGCGCGACACCGATCGCGGCGTAGATCGCACCGGTGCCCAGGCACAGGGCGATGTCGCGCCACGGCGAGCCGCCGAACGCGGCAGCACGCACAGCGGAGACACCCCAGGTCGGCGGCAGCAGGTAGGCGATCGGCGTCACCCAGTCGGGCAGCGACGACAGGGGTACGAGGAACCCGCAGACGAGCCACACGGGGAACTCGAACAGCGTGCCGAGCGCCCATGCGGCGCGATAGCGCACCGACGCCATCGCCTGCAGGAAGCCGACCAGACCGAGGGAGAACGTCATCACGACCGCGGCGATCACGAACACCAGCGGCTGGTCGAACGAGATCGGGATCCCGAACGCGAAGCGCCCCCACAGCAGGGTGACGACGAAGCTCCACAGCCCGATCGTCGCCATGCTGACCGTGGCCGGAAGGATCACGAGGCTGAACGGAGTGGGCGCCGCCACGAGCAGCTCCAGAGTGCCCTGACGCCGCTCCCCCTGCAGGGTCGTCGATGCCGAGGTGCTCACGGCCGACCAGACACCCATGAGGCTCGCTCCGACAGCGGCGCTCACGAGCGCGGCCTCGTCGCCGTTCTGGCGGTAGAGGAAGAAGATCGTGGTGGCGAAGAAGAGCGGGTAGAGGATTGAGAGCAGCCCGTCGAACGAGGAGCGGCTGCGGTTCTTCAGCTGCAGCCACCAGCCGACCGCGACGAGGCGCAGGACCTTCACGAGTCGCACCTCATGCGTCACGCACCAGCTCGACGTAGGCGTCCTCGAGCGTCGGCTCGCGCGTCGCAACCCGACCGAGCGACCGTCCCTCGAGTGCAGCGAGCACCGCTGGCGTCACCTGCGCCGCGGCTGCCGTGCGTACGACGAGCAGCTGCGACCGGTCGGAGCTCTCGACGCCGACCGAGGTGACTCCCTCGATCGCGCGGACCGCATCGATGCGGTCGTCGACGCCGTCGAAGACCTCGATCTCTACGACGTGACCGTCGGCGACTCGCGACTTGAGCTGCTCGGGTGTGCCCTCCGCGATGATCGCGCCGCCGGCGATCACCGCGATGCGGTCGCAGAGCTCGTCGGCCTCGAACATGTAGTGCGTCGTGAGCAGCACCGTGGTGCCGGTCGAGACGAGAGCTGCCACCGTCTCGCGCAGCTCACGCGCACCCACCGGGTCGATGCCGATGCTGGGCTCGTCGAGGAAGAGCACGTCAGGCTTGTGCAGCAGACCGCGCGCGATGTGCAGCCGCTGGCGCATCCCGCGTGAATAGCCCTCGACGCGCTGACCTTCCTTGCCGGTGAGGCCGACGAGATCTAGCAGCTCGGCGATACGCGGCCGCTGGTCACGCGGGGGCACTCCGTACAGCTCAGCGAAGTAGCGCAGGTTGTCATAGCCCGACAGCCGCTCGTAGAGCCCCTTGTCACCGCCGAACACATAGCCGATCCGGCGGCGCACCTCGCGCGGGTCCGCCACGACGTCATAGCCGAGCACGCGCGCGCTGCCGCCGGTGGGCAAGAGCAGAGTGATGAGCATCTTGATCGTCGTGGTCTTGCCGGCGCCGTTGGGTCCGAGCAGCCCGAAGAGCTCGCCGCGCTCGACCTCGAACGAGATGCCGCGCACCGCCTTGACCTCGGTGCGCGCGGCACGCGAGAAGCGCGAGCCGCTCCGATAGCTGCGTGCCAGCTGGTCGACCTCGATGACCGGCATCAGTCCCCCTTGCTACGCCGTGGCTCTCCCGGATCCGACGCCCGGTCGAGGTGGTCTGATGCTGTCAGTGCTCCGTTACGGTCGCGCGGAGCGCCACGCGGTAGCGCAGGCCGACGCCCTCACCCGACGTCGGCGGGAGAGCGAAACGCTCGACGAGCACACCGCCGCAGTTCTCTATCACGCGCTGCGATCCGATGTTGTCGGGCTCGGTCGTGATCTCTGCGTAGGGCAGACCGACCGCTGCCGCGAGCGGCAGCATCTGCCGGAGTGCTTCGGTCGCATAGCCCCGCCGCTGCTTCCAGGGCACCACGCCGTAGCCGATGTGACCGAGACAGTAGGGCGGCAGCGCAGGCGTGCCCGGTTGCCAGCGCAGGCCGATGCTGCCGCAGAACTCGCCGTCCCACATCCAGCGCGAGATGCCCGGCAGCCGCGGCACGACCGTGCCATCGGGCAGCGTCACCGTGCGACCGCTCGGGTCGGGGTCGTCGCACTGCGCGAGAAAGAGCTCGGGGTCGGCGAGCACCCGGGCGATCTCGTCATCGGCAGCGGCCGGTCGCTGGTTGTCCGGCGACCACGGTGTCCGCAGGGCGGACAGATACCCGTCGAGGTGCTCCTCGCTCGGCGTCACCAGCTGCATGCCGTGATCGTGTCAGCGGGGATAGCCCTAGGACCACAGGGTTCTTGCCAGCGTTTCTCACATCGGGCTAGACCGTCCGAGTGACGAGGCCGACACCTTCTCCCCAGGGACGTCCAAGAGACGGCGGAAAGGTGTCGTGACATGTGCCGATCGGGCGATCTCGGCTTGATCGGATCGAGAGGTCTGCCGATGGTGGAGGCAGACATCGTGACCGCACCTCGTGGTCGCGCCGCCTATCTACGGAGGACACTCCATGAAGACCACCACCCGTCGCACGATCGTCGGCACCGCTGTCGGCTTCTCCCTCGTGCTCGCCTCGCCGTTCGCTCCCGCGGCCAACGCCAAGGGTCATCACACCAGCGGCCCCGAGACCGGTCACCACGGTTGGCACTCCTCCACCAACCCGGCCGAGCACGCCGCGAAGAAGACGCTCCGCGCCGCTCTCAAGGCCGCCAACGCTCAGCTGCACGCTGCGAGCCGCGCCGCCCGCGTGGCGTTCCGCAACGACCCGGTGGTCATCGCCGCGGCCGAGGCCCGCCTCGCGATCGTGAAGACCGCGACCGACCCGGCTCTCATCATCGCCGCCAACGACGCCTACCTCGCCGCAGTCGCCGGCCCGATGGCCGCCCGGGATGCTGCGATCGAGTCAGCGCAGACGGCGTACGTCACCTCGGTCGACGCCGCCTTCACGGCCTACGACACCGCGACCACGTCCGCCGACGAGGCTGCGGCCCGTTCCGCGTTCCGCAGCGCGATGCGCATGGCCAAGACCGACTTCCGCACCGCCGTGAAGAGCGCGCACGCGGCCTACAAGTCCTCCACCGCGCTCGCCCGCGCCACCCAGCGTGCGGCCGTCAACTCCGCGATGGCCGTGTTCCTCGCCAGCCCCAAGAGCGACGCCGACGAGGCGACGTTCAAGGCTGCCGTCCACGCCGCCCGCGCGGCGTACCAGGCCGACTCGGCCGTGCTCGCCGCCCAGACCGCCAAGCACACCGCCGTCAGCACCGCGCGTACGGCGTACCAGGCAGCCGTCAAGGCCGCCCGCGACGCCTTCTTCGCGGCCACGGGTCACAACCCGAAGCACATCCGCATCGTCATCCCCCGCGTCTGACCGATGCGTCGAGGAAGGCCCGGGACCACACAGTCCCGGGCCTTCCTCGCGTGATCTTGGTCGTGTGGCTGCTCCAGCACTCGGGAAGCGACCACACGGCCAAGATCACGCCGATGGGGGGTAGGACGACGGGCCCGGAACCTGTTGGTTCCGGGCCCGTCGTGCTGTCGTGCGGGTGGTGTGGACTACTAGAAGTCCATTCCGCCCATGCCGCCGTCGCCACCGGCAGCCGCTGCGGCCTTCTCCGGCTTGTCGGCGATGACTGCCTCGGTGGTCAGGAACAGTGCGGCGATCGAGGCCGCGTTCTGCAGCGCCGAGCGGGTCACCTTGGCGGGGTCGATGATCCCGGCCTTGATGAGGTCGACGTACTCACCGGTTGCGGCGTTGAGGCCCCATCCGGTCTCGAGGTTGCGCACCTTCTCTGCCACGACGCCGCCCTCGAGGCCGGCGTTGATCGCGATCTGCTTGAGCGGTGCCTCGAGTGCGACGCGCACGATGTTGGCGCCCGTGGCCTCATCACCCTCGAGCTCGAGCTTGGCGAAGACGGCCTGGCTCGCCTGGATGAGGGCGACGCCGCCGCCGGCGACGATGCCCTCCTCGACGGCTGCCTTCGCGTTGCGAACGGCGTCCTCGATACGGTGCTTGCGCTCCTTGAGCTCGACCTCGGTGGCCGCGCCCGCCTTGATGACGGCCACGCCGCCGGCGAGCTTGGCGAGGCGCTCCTGGAGCTTCTCGCGGTCGTAGTCGGAGTCCGACTTCTCGATCTCGGCGCGGATCTGGTTGACGCGGCCGGCGATCTGCTCGGAGTCACCTGCACCCTCGACGATCGTGGTCTCGTCCTTGGTGACGACGACCTTGCGGGCCTGGCCGAGGAGCTCGAGACC
Source organism: Candidatus Nanopelagicales bacterium (assembly GCA_031360335.1). GTDB lineage: Bacteria > Actinomycetota > Actinomycetes > S36-B12 > CAIYMF01 > Longivirga. The sequence continues at coordinate 211 of JANMBJ010000349.1, read as the reverse complement.
CACGGTGTCGAGCTTGAGGCCGACCTCCTCGGAGATGACCTGGCCACCGGTCAGGATCGCGATGTCCTGCAGCATGGCCTTGCGGCGGTCACCGAAGCCGGGGGCCTTGACGGCGACCGACTTGAAGGTGCCGCGGATCTTGTTGACGACCAGGGTCGACAGCGCCTCGCCGTCGACGTCCTCGGCGATGATCACCAGGGGCTTGCCGGAC
>JANMBJ010000325.1:0-17588 GCA_031360335.1 Candidatus Nanopelagicales bacterium | reverse complement strand
CCACACGGCGGTCGCGACCGCACGCGTCGTGCCGCCGTGGACGAGCTCGATCTGCACCGTCATCTCGTTGTCGTCTGCGGACGTGACGACGGCCGTCAGGTCGCTCGCCTCGTGCAGCGTGATCGGATAGCGATAGGTCTTGCCCTCGTTGGCCGCGAGGCCGCCGATGATCGCGAACACCAGGCCGTAGATCGCGACGGCGAACAGCATGAAGAAACCGACGATGACGACGATGAGGATGCCGCTCACCACAGCCGCGATCAGCAAGGTGATGTGGAAATTGAGCGCCTCCTTCGCCTGGTCGGCGACGAAGGAGGACCGCTTGCCGAAGATGGCCAGGATGAGGATCGGCGCGATGATCGCGAACACGATCTCCGAGAGGTGCGCGAGCATCGCCCACATGCGCTCTTCGTTCGGGGCCATCGGCTCGAGCGTCGCCGGCGCGTAGCCGTAGCTGGTGGGCGGCGGTCCCGGCGTGGTCGGGTAGGTCGGCATCGGCGGCGGGTCCGCCGGGGGCACCTGTGCCCCGGTCAGGTCAGGGATGTCGGGCTGGTTCGGCATGTCGGTCACGGTGACCACCTCCTGACCTCAACGTAGTGGCGGATGCCCGCCTCCGCGGTGCACTGCGACACGACGAAGGCGGGCACCCCCGCAGGGGCACCCGCCTTCGTCGTGACGAGAATCAGGCCACGATGGCTTCGTCATTGAGCTGGCGGAACATGTTCGCCATGACCAGAGCGGCGAACGGCAGCGTCACCAGGGTGAGCACGCCGTAGAGGAACGGCAGGCTGGCGAGGAACTGCGCGACGCCGACGACGAGAGCCGTGAGGAACACGGGGAGGACGTTGGCCAACGCCGCCCGGTAGCTGTTGCCCATGGCTTCTCCGATTCCCTGGCCCTTGTCGAGCGCGTACCACGCTGCGAACAGGAAGAGGAAGAGCACGACGAGGCCCGGGATGATGCAGAGCACAAGACCCACTGCCGTCAGGATGCCCACGACGATCGACACCAGGATGTACGGCACCAGGTTCTCGGTCGAGAGCATGCTGTCGAACGACGGCGCCTCACCACGTGTGAGCTTGAGGGCCGCACGGAACACACCGATGCTCGCAATGGCGGCCAGGGCGCCGAACACGATAGCGAGCAGGATGTTGGCACCGAGGTTGGCGAACAGCCCCGTGGCGCAACCACCGTTGCTGATGTTCAGGTTGCCGTTGGCATCCTGGGTGAACGTGGTGTTGACGCATGCGTTGGCGGCATTGTTCGACAAGACCTTGGAGATGATCGTGTTGAGCAGGTTCAGCACGAAGACCACGGCGGCGAGGGCGATGAGGATGCCCGCGTGCTGCTGGAACTTCTTGATCGCCCAGCTGACCGCAACCCCGATGTCCGGCCCACTGGCCGCAGCTGGCGTAGGAATGCCTGCCGGAGGTGCGTAGCCGGGCGGGGGCGGCGGAGGTGTAGGGGCCGCGGGGGGCGGCGGGGGCGGAGGCGGCGGGGGAGTCGCGTCGCCGGTCGGCGGCGTGGGCTCGCCCGCGGGCGGAAACTCTTCGGACATGGGGGTGTCCCTCCTCGGACTTGGCGCGCCCATCCCGGAACGTGGACGCGACCGAGCGCCACGGTAGCGATCATGGGCGCCCTGTGGGGGGAAGCCGTGCCTGGTCGGCATGTACCGGTGTGAGTCCACAGCATCCGTGACTCCGTGTCACACCCGGGTCTAGGACGTGACCACGTCGATCAGCTCCTCGACACGCGCGAGCAGGCTCGGCTCGAGGTCGGCGTAGGTCCGGACGTGCCCGAGCAGCCAGCGCCACCCGGCCGCGACGTCGGCGGGCGTCGTCGACGGGCGGCCGAGCCCGGCGAGCACCCCGTTCTTCCACGGCTGACCGCGAGGCACGACGGGCCACGCCTCGATCCCGAGGACCTGCGGTCGGACCGCCTGCCACACATCGACGTACGGGTGCCCGAGCACGGTGACGTGGGCGCCGTAGGCACGGCGCACGTCGTCGGCGATGCGCGTCTCCTTCGAGCCCGGCACGAGGTGGTCGAGGAGCACGCCGAGGCGTCGACCAGGCCCGGGGGCGAAGTCGCGTACGAGGTCGAGCAGGTCATCAGCGCCGTGCAGCGGCTCGACCACGACACCCTCGACCCGCAGGTCGTGGCCCCACACCTTCTCGACGAGCTCGGCATCGTGCAGACCTTCGACCCAGATGCGCGACCCTCGGGCCGTGCGGGCGCGCAGGTCGGCGACGGCGATGGACCCCGACGCGGTACGCACCGGACCCTGCGTCGCTGCGGCCGGCGATGCGCGGACGAGGGTGACGGGAGCGCCGTCGAGCAGGAAAGCCGCTGCGCGCAGAGCGAACGGACGGCGTACGCCATGCCGGTCCTCGAGCACCACCGCCCACCCGTCGGCGCCCTTCTCGATGCCGACCACGGCACCGCAGAACCCTGACTCCACGCACTCGACGACGAGCCCTGTCTCGGCCGGCACCTCGGCGACGATCCGGCGGCGAGGAGCATGCGGGTCCGCGGCCAGCACGTCGCGGCCATAGCGGTCGCTCATCGCAGGACCCCCTCGTCGTACCTTCGGTGAGCGCCGAGCCTAGGCGGGAGGCCCGAGCAACCGGCCGACGCCGCGCCCGTACCGGTCGACGCGCTCGTCAGTGACACGGACGGATGCGGCGGCGGTCCGTGTGCGCCGAGGGGAGGGAACCGCGGGCGCGTCGTAGACTTGGCACTCGGTCGTCGGGAGTGCCAGGCGACCGCCGGAAGCGCGCGAGCGGGAGGTGTGGTGTGGTCGAGGACCGCCGCCTCTCCGTGCTGCGCGCGATCGTCGAGGACTACGTCGCCACCCACGAGCCGGTCGGCTCCCGGAGCCTGGTCGAGCGGCACTCGCTCGGGGTGAGCCCCGCGACGATCCGCAACGACATGGCGGCGCTCGAGGACGAGGGCCTCATCGCGCAGCCCCACACCAGCGCCGGTCGCGTGCCGACCGACCAGGGCTATCGCGTGTTCGTCGACCGCCTCTCGCAGGTCAAGCCGCTCTCGGGCGCGGAGAAGCGCGCGATCGGGTCCTTCCTCGACGGCGCGGTCGATCTCGACGACGTCATGCTCCGGTCGGTCAAGCTGCTCTCGCAGCTGACCAAGCAGGTCGCGCTCATCCAATATCCCTCGCTGACCCGTTCGACCGTGCGTCACCTCGAGCTCGTCGGTCTCGCACCGACGCGCGTGCTGCTGGTGCTCATCGCCGACACGGGCCGCGTCGAGCAGCGCATCGTCGACGCATCGGCGCCGATCACTGACGACCTCATCGGCCGACTCAGGGCTCGACTCCTCGAGCGCGTCGTCGGCGTGCGCCTCGTCGATGTCGCAGGCACGGTCGCCGACGTCGTGGAGCAGTTCGAGGCGCTCGATCGCCCCGCCGTCACCGCCATCGTCGCGACGCTTCTCGAGACCGTGGTGGAGCGGCACGAGGAGCGCGTGATGCTTGCGGGCACAGCGAATCTTGCGGCGTTCGGCGAGGACTTCAACGGTGCGGTGCGGCCGGTGCTCGAAGCACTCGAGGAGCAGATGGTGCTCCTGCGGCTGCTCGGCGAGAGTCGGTCGAGCGACGTGCTCAGCGTCCGCATCGGCCACGAGAACGAGGTCGAGGGACTCTCGGCGACGTCGGTCGTGACCGTCGGATACTCGCGCGGCGACGAGGTCGTCGCGCAGCTCGGAGTCGTCGGACCGACGCGCATGGACTATCCCGGGACGATGGGGTCGGTGCGTGCCGTGGCGCGCTACGTCGGCCGCATCCTCACCGAGCAGCAGTAAGGGAGCACGGTGGCCAACGACTACTACGGCACTCTCGGCGTCGCGAACGATGCGACGCCCGAGGAGATCAAGCGCGCCTACCGCAAGCTGGCTCGCGAGCTGCACCCCGACGTCAACCCCGATCCGGCGACCCAGGACCGGTTCAAGGACGTGACGGCGGCCTACGAGGTGCTGTCGGATCCCGACAAGCGGCAGATGTACGACCTCGGCGGCGACCCTCGCGGTGGTGGCGGAGGACCGGGCGCCGGCTTCGGTCAGGGCTTCGGATTCGGCGACATCATGGACGCCTTCTTCGGCACCCAGTCCCGTGGTCCGCGTCCGCGCGCAAATCGCGGCAAGGACGCTCTCATCCGGATGCAGGTGACGCTCGCGGAGGCGACGTTCGGCTCGACGCGCGAGCTCACCGTCGACACCGCGATCGCGTGCACGGTCTGCTCCGGTGCGGGCACGGCGGAAGGCACCTCGGTCGTCACGTGCACGATGTGCCAGGGGCGCGGCGAGGTGCAGTCGGTGCAGCGCTCGTTCCTCGGCCAGGTGATGACCGCGCGCCCGTGCCCGCAGTGCCAGGGCTTCGGCACGCTGATCCCGCACCCGTGCCCCGAGTGCGCGGGTGAGGGTCGGGTCCGTACCCGTCGCACCATCACGGTCAAGATCCCGCCGGGCGTCGACACCGGCACCCGGATCCAGCTCACCGGCGAGGGTGAGGTCGGGCAGGGCGGCGGGCCATCGGGTGACCTCTACCTCGAGATCGTCGAGGCGGCGCACGAGGTCTTCACCCGTCAGGGCGACGACCTGCACTGCACCGTCTCGCTTCCGATGACTGCCGCTGCGCTGGGCACCACGGTCGTGCTCGAGTCGCTCGACGGCACCGAGAACATCGACCTGCGCGCCGGCACCCAGTCGGGCTACGTGCACACGTTGCGTCAGAAGGGCGTCGCGCACCTGCGTGGCAGCGGTCGCGGCGACCTGCACGTGCACATCGACGTCGTCACGCCGACCAAGCTCGACGAGCGGCAGACCGCGCTGCTCCGTGAGCTCGCCACCTTGCGCGACGAGGAACGTCCGGCCGGTGCGGTGCAGACGGCGAGCAACAACAACGGCGGCCTGTTCTCGCGCCTCAAGGACGCGTTCAACTCCTGATGACGGCACCGTTCTTCCTCGTCGCCCCCAGCGCGCTCGCGCCGATGATCGGTGGGCTGGTGACGATCGAGGGCAGCGAAGGTCGGCATGCCGCGACCGTCAAGCGACTCGAGATCGGTGAGTCCGTGCTCGTCGGTGACGGGGTCGGCCACGTGGTCGAGGGCACGGTCGCAGCGGTCGTCGGCAAGGACCGCGTCGAGGTGCGGGTGACGACGTACGACGAGCATCCGCCGCCCTCGCCGCGCGTGGTCGTGGTGCAGGCGCTAGCGAAGGGTGAGCGCGGCGAGCTGTCGGTCGAGCTGCTCACCGAGGTGGGTGTCGACGTGGTGGTGCCGTGGTCGGCATCGCGCTCGATCTCTCAGTGGCGCGGCGACAAGGTCGACAAAGGTCTCGAGAAGTGGCGGTCGACCGCGCGTGAGGCGGCGAAGCAGTCGAGGCGTCCGTGGGTGCCCGACGTACGCGACCTGACGTCGACCACAGCGGTCGTTTCCCTGGTGCGAGAGGCGGTTGCGGGCCGCGGCACCGCCATCGTGCTGCACGAGTCGGCGACCCTGCGCCTCGCAACACTGCGCGTGCCGCACGAGGGTGACGTCGTCCTCGTGGTCGGCCCCGAGGGCGGCATCACCGACGACGAGCGCGCTGCGTTCGAGTCGGCCGGAGCCCTCTGCGCCCGCCTCGGCCCCGGAGTCCTCCGTACCTCCACCGCCGGCACCGTCGCCGCCGCAGTAATCCTCGCGCGAACCCCCCGCTGGACCTGACCCGCTCGACTTTTCCACCCTTAGGGATGATCAAGGCAGTTCAGCTGCACTTTCCTTCCCTTAGGGAAGGAAAGTGCAGTCCAGCGGGGCCTGTGAGGGGCACTTCTTGACCGCAGATCGCGATCGTGGTCAGCGCTCAGGCCTCGCTAAGCGAGACGTGGACGTCGATGCGCTCGAAACCCATGCGCGAGTAGAGCGCCGCGCCCTCGTCGGTGGCGTACATCCACACCACATCCGGTCGCCCACCCGGCGCTTCGGCCACCGCGACCCGCGCCGCCGCCGCCGTGAGCGCCCAGCCGCACCCGCGACCGCGTTCGCCGGCGAGCACCCCGATGCCCGAGAGGTACGCGGTGCTCCCCGACCACCAGACGAACGCGCACCCGATGACGCGACCCTCGACCCGGCCGCACACGAAGCGACGCTGCGCTTGCACGAGGTCGGTGGGTGTCACGAGGCGCTGTGCGAGCGGGAGATCGTCCATCCACCCGCCGTAACCCGCGACCACCTCGTCGCGCGTCGGTGATGTCGTGAGAGTGAGCCCGCGCGGCGTGTCACGCGCCATGAACAGCGCCGCGTCGGGGCTGATCGCATAGACAGGCTTGCGTCCGACATCCGTCAGAGATCCCCAGATGCTCTGTGCCACCTGCGATCTCGGCACCGAAACCTCCCAACCGCCACCCGCCGCACGTAGCCGCAGCCATGCGACGGCAGCATCGAGGTCGGCGGGCTTGGGGGTCATGCCGTACGCCGCCTGGACGCCCCAGGAGTGACCGACGCCGAGGTCGGCGCACGTCAGCGATCCGAAGCGGGCGACCGCGCGCGGCTCGCCGCCGGTCGCGCCGAGGGCGGCGAGCGCACCGCAGCTCGCGTGCACCACCTCGCGCCACGCACCGCCGACGTTGTCGCTGACTCCCACGCAACCACGGTGGCACACTCGGTGCGTGACCGAGGCTGACCCGCGAGGAACGAGCATCCAGGAGCGGCTCTACCCCGGCCTGCCGTGCTTCGGCTGCGGCAACCCGAAGGGCCTCATGCTGCGCAGCTATCCGGACGAGGGAGCGGTCGTCGCGAGGTTCCTGCCCTGGCCCGAGCACGACAACGGGCTCGGGTTCCTCAACGGCGGGATCATCTCCACGGTGCTCGACTGCCACAGCGCGGCCGCGGTGATGCTCGAGGCCGAGGAACTCGGAGTGACGCCGCTGCCCGGGGCTGCCTTGTCGTACGTCACCGCGAGCCTCGACGTGCGCTATCTGCGCCCCAGCCCGCTGCACGAGGCGAGCGACCTGACGGCCGTCGTCACGTCCGCAGACGACAACGAGATGACGGTGCAGATCGAGCTCGTCCACGGCGGCACGACGCGTGCGGTCGCGACCGCCGTGTGGAAGCGGTGGCGGCCACGTTGAGGCGCTGCCGCACTGCCGGGTCGGACACGCGTCGGCTAGCGTCGGTTCCATGAGCGACTGCTTGTTCTGCCGCATCGTTGCCCGCGAGATCCCGGCGACCGTCGTGCACGAGACCGACCGTGTGCTCGCGTTCCGCGACATCACGCCCCAGGCACCCGTGCACGTCGTGGTGATCCCGAAGGACCACCATGTCGACGTCAGCGCCCTCGCCGCGGCCGACCCGGCGCTGGCCGGCGAGGTGCTCGCCGCAGTCGCCGACGTCGCGAGGTCGGAAGGCCTCGATCGGGGGTTCCGCACCGTCTTCAACACCGGTGCCGACGGTGGGCAGAGCGTCTTCCACGTCCACGCGCACGTGCTCGGCGGCCGAGGCCTCGCCTGGCCCCCTGGGTGACGGAAGGCTGAGCGGCTACGGCGTACGCGGTCGCCCTCTCGGGTCAATAAGTGCAGCTGAACTGCCTAGATCATCCCTAAGGGAGGAAACCTGCGGTCGGGACCGGGGGGGTGGGGGAGGGGATCTCGGGGGTGCTCTGGGGGGTGTCCACGTACGATGGGGGCCTCGGCACTGGCCGGGATCTGGTGCTAGGACGACGAAGGGCAGACGCGGCCCGCGAGAGGCCGACCCATGACGACCGAGAGCGACACTGACACGCAGGCCCTGATCGTCGTCCCCGCATCCCTGGACATGGTGACCGTCCTCGGCTCCGGCGATGAGAACATCCGGGTGGTCGAGCGGGGCTTCCCGACGGTCGACGTCCACGTGCGCGGAAGCAGGATCACCTTGTCCGGTCCGCCGGCTGAGGTCGCGCTCGCGGACCGCGTGCTGGGTGAGATGCTCGCCATCGTGCGCACCGGTCAGGCGCTGACCGCCGAGGTCGTCGAGCGCTCGATCACGATCCTGCGCGACGACTCCGGTGTGAAGCCGGCCGACGTGCTCACGGCCAACATCCTCACCAACCGCGGCCGCACGATCCGCCCCAAGACGGTCAACCAGAAGAAGTACGTCGACTCCATCGACGAGCACACCATCGTCTTCGGCATCGGCCCTGCAGGCACCGGCAAGACCTATCTCGCGGTGGCCAAGGCGGTCCAGGCACTGCAGAGCAAGACGGTCACGCGCATCATCCTCACGCGTCCCGCGGTCGAGGCCGGCGAGCGCCTCGGCTTCCTTCCGGGCACGCTGTCGGAGAAGATCGACCCCTACCTCCGACCGCTGTACGACGCTTTGCACGACATGGTCGATCCCGACTCCATCCCGCGACTCATGACCAGCGGCGTCATCGAGGTCGCACCGCTGGCCTACATGCGCGGCCGCACCCTCAACGACGCGTTCATCATCCTCGACGAGGCGCAGAACACCTCGCCCGAGCAGATGAAGATGTTCCTCACCCGCCTCGGATTCGGCTCGACGATGGTCGTCACCGGTGACACCACGCAGATCGACCGGCCGGCCGGCACCGCGAGCGGTCTCAAGGTGGTCGAGGGAATCCTCGAGGGCATCGACGATGTTGCCTTCTGCCGGCTCGAGAGTGCCGACGTCGTACGCCACAAGCTCGTCGGTCGCATCGTCGACGCCTACGCCAGGTTCGATGCCGAGACCGCTGCTGCCGCACAGCTTCCCGATCGCGGCCCGCGCCGCACCCGACGGTAGGCGCGGCATGACGATCGAGGTGGTCAACGAGAGCGAGATCGAGGTCGACGTCGTGTCGATGGCGTCGCAGGCGCGGTTCGTCCTGGACCGGCTCAGGATCCACCCGCAGGCCGAGCTCTCGGTGCTTCTTGTCGACGAGGTCGCGATGACCGAGCTCCACGTCCGCTGGATGAACGAGCCCGGCCCGACCGACGTGCTGTCCTTCCCCATGGACGAGCTGCGCCAGCCTCAGGACGACGACGAGCCCGAGCCGGGCATGCTCGGCGACGTGGTGCTCTGCCCCCAGGTCGCGGAGCGCCAGGCGAGCGCCGCCGGTCACGGGCGCGACGACGAGATGGCACTGCTGCTCACGCACGGCATCCTGCACCTGCTGGGCTATGACCACGCCGAGCCCGATGAGCATGCCGAGATGTTCGGGCTCCAGGCGCGACTCCTTGCCGAGTGGGTCGGTCACTCCGGGGGACCCGTCTGATGAACCCCGACATCGTCTCGCTCGTGGTCGCAGCGGTCTTCGTGGTGCTCGCTGCCTTCCTCGTGGCGGGAGAGACGGCGATCGGCCGGGTCTCCCGGGCTCGCGTCGACGAGCTCCAGCGCGAGGGCGTACGCGGCGCCGAGCGGCTCCGTCGCCTGCTCGACGACCGTGCGCGCTATGTCAATGTGCTGCTGTTCCTGCACATGCTGCTGTTCGTCTCCGCCATCGTCCTGGTGACTCGCGCGTTCCTCGACATCGTCGCCGGACCGGTCTGGTGGCAGCTGATCGCGGCCGCGCTCGTGATGGTGGTCATCGGCTATGTCGCGCTCGGCGTCGCCCCGCGCACCCTGGGCGTGCAGCACTCCGACCGCATCGCGATCCGGGCGGCCGGCCCGGCGCGTTTCCTCGCCGTGCTGCTCGGGCCGCTCGCGCAGCTGCTCATCATCGTCGGAAACGCGCTCACCCCCGGCAAGGGCTATCGCGAAGGCCCGTTCGCCTCACAGGCCGAGCTGCGTGAGCTCGTCGACCTCGCCGAGGCGAGCGACGTCATCGAGGACGACGAACGACAGATGATCCACTCGGTCTTCGAGCTCGGTGACACCGTCGCGCGCGAGCTCATGGTGCCGCGCACCGACATGGTCTTCGTCGAGTCGACCAAGACGTTGCGTCAGGCGCTGTCGCTCGCTCTGCGCAGCGGGTTCTCGAGGATCCCGGTGATCGGCGAGAACCTCGACGACGTCATCGGTGTCGTCTACCTCAAGGACATGGCTCGGCGTACGTTCGAGCAACACCAGGCCGAGCCGAGCGAGCGCGTCGCGAGCCTCATGCGCCCCGTTGTCATGGTGCCCGACAGCAAGCGGGCCGACGACCTCCTGCGTGACATGCAGGCCGCGCGCACGCACCTCGCGATCGTCGTGGACGAATACGGTGGCACCGCGGGCATCGTCACGATCGAGGACGTCGTCGAGGAGATCGTCGGCGAGATCACCGACGAGTACGACACCGAAGCTCCCGAGGTCGACGCCCTGGCCCACGGGTCCTATCGCGTCCACGCACGCATGCACGTCGAGGACTTCGCCGACCTCATCGGCATCCACATCGACGCCGACGAGGAGGGCGTCGACACCGTCGGCGGACTCATCGCGAGGCGCCTGGGTCGCGTGCCGATCCCTGGCGCGCGCGCCACGGTGCAGGGCTGGGACCTCACGGCCGAATCCGCAGCGGGTCGGCGCAACAGGATCGGCACGGTGCTCGCCGAGCCGGTGACGCCGGTCGACGACGACACCGTGACGAAGGACAAGCCGGATGCCTGACGAGACCGTCGCCTCGGCGGCCCAGCCTGCGACGGCCGAGTCACCGGCCGCGGGGTCGCATGTCGCTGGGCCCCTGTCCGCAGAGGACGCCAAGCTCGTGACCCTGGCCCGCGGTGCCCTCGGCCGCGTTGGCGCGGCCGAGGGTGGCGCAGTGCGCGACGAGACCGGGCGCACCTACTCCGGTGCCACGGTATCCCTCGCGTCACTCGGGATCTCGGCTCTGCAGCTCGCGGTCGCGCAGGCAGCGGCAGCAGGTGCGCGCGGGCTCGAGGCGGCCGTGGTTGTACGACGTGGTGCCGACATCTCTGGCGCCGACCTCGACGCGGTGCGCGACCTCGGCGGAGCAGGGGTGACCGTGCACGTCGTCGGGCTCGACGGCAGCGTGCTCGCGACCCTCGCCACCTGACATGAGCGACGAGGTGCACGCGATCGCGCCGACGCGCCGATCGGTGGCCGCAGTCCTCGGTGCTGCCGTGCTGTTCGGCACCACGGGCACCGCTCAGGCCCTCGGCCCGTCCGGCACCACACCGCTCGGTGTCGGTGCAGCGCGCATCGTGATCGGTGGCGCCGGGCTCTTCGCTGTGCTCCCTCTCGTCGGCGGTCGCCGGATCGACGCGGTCGCGCTGTGGCGCAGCCGCTGGGGGCTCATCGCCGGTGTGACGACCGCGGTCTATCAGGTGTGCTTCTTCGCGGCCGTGCAGCGAGCAGGTGTCGCTCTCGGCACGCTGGTGACGATCGGGAGCGGCCCGGTGATCGCGGGACTGCTGTCGTGGGTGCTGCTCAAGGACCGACCGCGGCTGTCGTGGGTCATCGCGACGAGCGTGTGCGTGGTGGGTCTGGCGCTGCTGATCGGCAGTGGTGCGTCGCAGCCCAGCGTCGACCCCTGGGGGCTGGTGCTCGCGGTCGCGTCGAGCGCGGGCTATGCGCTCTACACCGTCGCGGCCAAGCGCCTCATGAACGCCGGTCACCGCAGCGATGAGGTGATGGCAGCGGCGTTCGGGCTCGGCGGGATCCTCCTGCTGCCCGTCCTGCTCACCCAGCCCCTCGCCTGGCTGGCCACCGGCCCGGGCGTCGCGATGGCGCTGTGGCTCGGCCTCGCGACCACCACGGTGGCCTACGTGCTGTTCGGGCGCGGCCTGCGCCACCTCCCGACCGGTCCCGTGACCACGCTCGTGCTCGCCGAGCCGGTCGTCGCGACGGTGCTCGGGGTGGTCGTGCTGGGGGAGCACCTCGTACACCTCGGCTGGGTCGGCGCCGCCCTTGTCCTGGCCGGTCTGGCCCTCCAAGGAGTCTCCTCGACTCGCTCCAGCCGCCCCTCTGCGCGTGATCGTGGTCGTGTGGCAGCTTACCGGCCCGGGAAACCACCACACGACCACCATAACCCGGAAACTGGGGTGGCGTCGGGGTCGGCGTTGCTGGGGGACAATCGTCCCCGTGACCGACACCTCGTTCCGCTCCGGCTTCTCCTGCTTCGTCGGTCGCCCCAACGCCGGCAAGTCCACGCTCACCAACGCCCTGGTCGGGGAGAAGGTGGCGATCACCTCGAGCAAGCCGCAGACCACGCGGCACACCGTCCGTGGCATCGTGCACCGCGCCGACGGACAGCTGGTGCTCGTCGACACACCTGGTCTCCACAAGCCGCGCACGCTGCTCGGCGAGCGGCTCAACGCTCTCGTCCGCGACACGTGGTCCGAGGTCGACGTGATCGGCTTCTGCCTCCCCGCCGACGTCGCGATCGGTACGGGTGACACCTTCATCGCGAAGGAGCTCGCGACCGAGCGGAACACCCCCAAGGTGGCCATCGTCACCAAGACGGATCTCGTCGACCACAAGACGGTCGGTGACCGTCTCCTCGACGTGATGCGGCTCGGCGAGGCCGTGGGCATCGAGTGGGCCGAGGTCGTCCCGGTCTCCGCCGTCGCGGGTGACCAGGTCCAGCTGCTCGCGGACCTTCTCGTCGGTCTCATGCCCCCGGGCCCGGCGCTCTATCCCGACGGCGAGCTCACCGACGAGCCCGAGATGATCATGTGCGCCGAGCTCATCCGCGAGGCGGCGCTCGAGGGTGTGCGCGACGAGCTGCCGCACTCCATCGCCGTCGTCATCGACGACATGATCCCGCGGGAGAACCGCTCGCCCGACAACCCGCTCCTCGATGTCCACGCCTCGCTCTACGTCGAGCGCGACAGTCAGAAGTCGATCATCATCGGGCACAAGGGATCTCGGCTGCGCGACGTCGGCATCGCATCCCGCAAGCAGATCGAGGCGCTGCTCGGCACCCGGGTGCACCTCGACCTGCGCGTCAAGGTCGCCAAGGACTGGCAGCAAGACCCACGCCAGCTCCGCAAGCTCGGCTTCTGACCCGACCCCCGGCCCGGAGTCACCGCCCGAAACCGTCAATTCGGCGTGGCAAACCGACGATTCGGGCAGTAACTCAAGGACCTGGTTCTGGTCAGGCGGGTGGTTGGGCGGCGCCGGTGTGGCCGATGCGGGTGAAGCCGACGCGTTCGTAGACCCTCGCGACGGCGTCGTCGTCGGCTGAGAGCAGCGCGAGCGTCACGCCCCGGCGCGCGGCGTCGTCGAGCAGGGTGCGCACCACGGCGGCACCGGCTCCCTGGCGTCGGAAGGCCGGCACCGTCGCGACACCGACTACCTCGGTCTCCTCGTCGATCGGCTGGTGCCATCCGGTGGCGACCACACCCGCTGCGGTGACGTCGGCCACCGCGACGACGGATCGTCGGGTGCGGATCCGCTGCCGCACGAACTCGACCAGCGAGCTGTCGACCTGCGTCGCATCGCGCTCAGCAGTGCCCGCCTCGCCGACGGACGTGCCGCGCACGCTGAACCCGAGGTCCGACACGCGTAGGGACATCGCCACGGCCACGTCGTCGTCGGCTCGGAGCAGGCGTCCGCGCAGATCGTGGTCGTGGTGCCGGCGCCCGCGTGGGCCGTCGTCGGCGGCATCACCCGGCTCGTCGTCGGTGCTGCCGTGGAGCTCGCGCACGAGCAGCGGATGGATGTGTACGACGTAGCCCTCGGCGGCCAGGACGTCGGCGAGGGAGGGAACGAGCTCGGTCACCCACTCGAAGGCCACCGGTTGGCTCACCCGCTCGAGCAGCCCCGCGGCACGGCGTACCTCTTCCGCAGTCACGGCGGAGGAGGCGGTGAGGTCGAGATCGGGACGAGGTCGGATGTAGTAGGGCCACGGGGCGCTGGTGACGAACGCGCGCAGGGGTCCGACGTCTACCGCCTCGGCCGAGATCCGTGGAGCCGCATCGAGATAGCGGTCGACCCGACGCAGCAGCGCGATGTCGGCGCTCATCTGCACCTCGTCGCTCATCAGTGTGTGGACTCCGCGATGTCCTCGGCCCGCTCGGCCTGCTCGAGAGCCTGCTCTGCCACGCGTTCCAGCGGCTTGCCCGCGGGGACCACGACCGTGGCGTCACCGGCGAGCGCGTCACCTGGCCTGGGCGGCTTCTCACCCTTGGTGCGCACCTGCAGCTCGGGCACGAGCTCGTGCCGGTTGCCGTAGGTCTCGATCACGGCGATCACCGCGGCCGCCAGCGGGATTCCGATGATCGCGCCGATGGGTCCGAAGAACGCGAAGCCGACGAACACCGAGCCGAGGGCTATCGCGGGGTGGATGTCCATCGTCGCCCGGCTCACCCGGGGAGTGAAGACATAGCTCTCGATCTGCTGGTAGACGGTCGCGAAGATGATGATCCAGACGACGTTGATGGGCTTGTCGAACGCAGCGAACAGCGCCGGGATCGCCACACCGATGTAGGTGCCGATCGTCGGGATGAACTGGCTGACGACGCCGGCGAAGATGCCCATCGGGAGCCAGTAGGGGACATTGATGACGTAGAAGAACGTGCAGTGGAAGAACGCCGACAACGCGGCGAGCACGACCTTCGAGACCACGAAGCCACCCGTCTTCGTGACGGCGATGTCCCACACGGTGACGAACACCTTCTGCGACTGCTCGGGAAGCCAGGACCCGATAGCGCGGCGGAGCCGAGGACCGTCAGCCGAGAAGTAGAAGGCGAAGACGAACACGGTCAGGCCGTCGAACAGTGCACCGAAGATGGTGCCGACGAAGCCGAAGACGCCACCCGCGACGCTGCTTGCCCACTCGGCCACCTTGGCGGGTGTGATCTGGAGGTTGTCCATGATGCTGCCGGAGTTCAGCGTGGTGTGGAACGTGCTGTTGACCCAGGTGACGGTCTGCTCGACGTAGCCCGGCAGGCCCTTGATCAGCTCGCTCACCTGAGTGACGAACAGGCTACCGAACACGGCGATGAAGGCCGCCGTGGCGATGATGAGGATGAGCCCCACGATGCCGGTGGCGAGTCCGCGCCGCATGCCCCGGTTGGCAAACCAGGCGACCGCAGGCTCCATCGCGATCGAGAGCAGCCAGGCCAGCAGCAGCAGGAACAGGAACGACCCGAGAGCCTCGTAGACGTACAGCGCGAACTTGAGCCCGACGAGGAACACCATCACCAGGAGCAGGGATCTGCGGAAGGACCGCGAGTCGAGGCGCACCGTGGTGACGTCCGGCAGCGCGCGCAGCGCCCGCTCCTGCTCGGCCGTGGGCATGATCAAGCCGGTCTCTGGCTCACGAGTGACGCTCATGACTCGAGATTACGTGACTACCGCGGTGCGGTCCGCGAGCCACGTCAGCCGATGTTGGCGTGACCAGTGACAATGGGGTGTGAGCCTCTATCGGGACGAAGGAGTCGTGCTGCGCGCCCAGAAGCTGGGCGAGGCCGACCGGATCGTCACCCTGCTCACGCGAGACCACGGTCGGGTCCGAGCCGTGGCGAAGGGTGTCCGGCGCACGACCTCGAGGATCGGGGCCAGGCTCGAGCCGTTCGGCCACGTCGACGTCCAGTTCTACTCCGGACGCACGCTCGACGGTGTGACCCAGGTGGAGACCATCTCGTCCTACGGCGCCAACCTCGTGCACGACTATGCCCGCTACACCGCCGGTCAGGCGATGCTCGAGACAGCCGAGCGCATGACCCCTGAGGAGCGTGAACCCTCGGTGCAGCAGTACCTCCTGCTCGTCGGGGGGCTGCGGGCGCTCGTCGCCGCCGAGCACGACTCCGGACTCGTGCTCGACTCCTACCTCGTGCGCTCGCTGTCGGTGGCCGGCTGGGCACCGAGCTTCGATGCCTGCGCGCGGTGCGGCCTCCCCGGCCCGCACGGCGCCTTCAACGTCAGCTCCGGAGGAGCGCTGTGCGGCGAGCACCGTATCCCCGGCTCTGCTGCCCCGGCAGCAGAGACGTTCGTCCTGCTCGGCGCCCTGCTGTCCGGCGACTGGGCCACCGCGGACTCGAGCGACCTCCGAGCCCGCCGTGAGGCATCGGGTCTCGTCGCCGCCTACCTCTCCTGGCAGCTCGAACGAGGCCTCCGCAGCCTCCCCCTCGTCGAACGCACCTAGCACCGCGTCCGCGCACAGTGCGGAAGCAGGTGCCTGGGGGACCCACGAGGCCCTTCTGGTTCCCCCTTCTGCTCACAGCGACCGCCGACGCCGGGGCACCCGACAGGCGGGGCGCTGACCGTCCGGTCGTGCGTCGCGCCACGGCCGCACGGCTCGCGGGTGCCACGATGGGTCCGTGGCCGGCCGACTCTCGCGTGCATCAGGTGGACGTCGTACGCCGATCCGCACGCAACCCCTGCGCGCCCCGACTCCGCACCCGAGCGGCGCGGTCGTCCCGGCGATCGCACCCGATCTCGTCCCGAAGCATGTCGCGCTCGTCATGGACGGCAACGGGCGTTGGGCCAGGCAGCGCGGTCTGCCGCGCACCGCAGGTCACGAGGCGGGCGAGGCGAGCCTGCTCGACTGCGTGCACGGTGCCATCGAGCTGGGTGTCGGCGCGATCTCGGCGTACGCCTTCTCCACGGAGAACTGGAAGCGCTCGCCCGACGAGGTGCGCTTCCTCATGGGCTTCAACCGCGACGTGATCCGGCGCCGTCGCGACGAGATGAACGAGCTCGGGGTTCGAGTGCGCTGGGCCGGTCGTCGGCCCAAGCTCTGGAAGTCGGTCATCGACGAGCTCGAGGACGCAGAACGCCTGACCGAGGGCAACACCGCCCTGACCCTGACGATGTGCGTCAACTACGGCGGTCGCGCCGAGATCGCAGACGCCGCGGCGGCTATCGCGCGTGAGGCGGCGGCCGGTCGGCTCGACCCGCGCAAGGTCGACGAGCGCACCATCGCGAAGTATCTCGACGAGCCCGACATGCCCGACGTCGACCTGTTCGTGCGGTCGTCGGGGGAGCAGCGCACGAGCAACTTCCTGCTGTGGCAGTCCGCCTATGCCGAGCTCGTGTTCGTGCCGACGCTCTGGCCCGATTTCGATCGCCGACACCTGTGGTGGGCGTGCGAGCAGTACGCCTCGCGAGACCGGCGCTATGGCGGTGCCGTTCCGAACTTCGTCCACGACGTCGAGGGCGAGTGGGCGCCGGAGTCGCTGCCCGACGACACGACCTGACCGACGACCCCTCGACTGTTCGCGGTACGTCGGGCAGCCCTGTCAGCCGAGCCCACATGCAGCCCGTGCCGTCAGACCCTGCAGGCTGAGCAGCGGCCGAAGATCTCGAGGGTGTGGGTCACGTCGTCGTAGCCGTGATCGGCGGCCACCCGCTCGGCCCAGCGCTCGACGGTCGGGCCGTCGACCTCGACCGTCGCGCCGCAGCCGCGGCACACCAGGTGATGGTGGTGCGTCGCTCCACGGCAGCGGCGATAGAGCGTCTCGCCGTCGTCACGCAGCAGGGTGTCGACCTCTGCCGAGGCCGACATCGAGGCGAGCGAACGGTAGACCGTGCTGAGACCGACCGCGTCGCCGCGTCGGACGAGCTCGAGGTGGATCTCCTGCGCGCTGCGGAACGCCTCCTCCGAGTCGAGGACGGTGAGCACAGCGGCACGCTGGCGGGTGCTGCGCCGGGCAGCGGGCGGTGTCGGGTCGGGTGCCATCGTCGTGAGCCGTTCCTCAGGCGAACGTGGAGACGACGTACATGAATGCGACGCCC
>JANMBJ010000271.1:0-2435 GCA_031360335.1 Candidatus Nanopelagicales bacterium | reverse complement strand
CTGGTCGAAGAAGCCGAGGTCGAGGTAGACCGTCTCGTCGGACGGGCAGTAGAACGGGCCGGTCGCGGCCGTCGCCGGCCCGCATCCGGTGCTCGTGCTGCCATTGAAGAACACCGTCTGTGCGTTGCGATACGGCGTGCGACTGGTGGCGAGCGCCGACGTCCAGTACTTCTGGGTGCTGTTGACCGCAGCGACGATGCGGCACTCCGGCTTGGTGTCGGCATCGGCACCGGTGCGACAGCTCGCGGCGAGGTTCTGCGACCCGGTTGCAGTGCTCGGCGCGACCTGCGGGGTCGACGTGCCACCACCGAGGCCACCGGAGATCACGAGGAACGCGACGACGGCGATGAGGCCGACGACGCCACCGCCGGCCAGCTTGAAGATGCCCCCGGCGGCCACGACCGACCCGGCGTTGAGGCCACCTCCCGAGGAGCTGCGACCTCCACCTCCGCCGGATCCGCGGCGATCAGTCACCTGGGAGGAGTCGAGCTGGGCGTCGTCCTCGAAGTCCACGGGACCTCCACCGCCGGTTCCGCGGGCCCGGGGTGGCCAGCGAGTGGCCCCCAATCTAGGCGCACCCATCAGGTCCGCGAGCTACTGCCCGAATCCTTGGTTTCGGCCCCCACGACTGCGGATTCAGGCAGTAGCTCGAGAGCCCTGGCGTCCGGAAGGCGAACGCGCAGGGTCAGCGGACCGTCGGGCTGCCTCTGCAGAGTCGGGCGGCCGTGCCCGTCACGGCTTTTACACCCGTCCGCGGCTCAGGACCGCTCACGACACGCCGATAACACCAGGAGAGCCCGTACGCCCCACCTGCACCAGGCATGCCGAGGAGACATGTGACCCCCCGCCCTTGCGCTGCCCCGCGCCGTCGGGTCGCCCTCAGCGCCGTGCTGGCGCTGGTCGCGAGCCTGCTCGCGAGCGTCACGGTCGGCGTCGCCGACTCGGCAGGTGTTGCGGAGGCCGCGGTCGTGCCGACGGGACCGTCGCTGACGGTCGGCGCGCCGAGCTGGTGGCGAGGCGACTGCGACGCCACCCGATGGGGTCCGCTGGCCGCAGCTCAGGGCTGGAAGGGTGGACCGTCGCACCGCCTCGGAGCGTCCTGGCTCGGTGTGCCGGTCTGCGGCCCTCGACCCTGGGTCGACGGCTCACCGAACGTCCTCTGGGCGCGGGCGGGATGGGGCGAGTCGGAGTGGCAGTGCGTCGAGCTCGCCCAGCGCTTCATGGCCCAGGTCTATGGGACTGCTGCCTATGGCGCCAACGGCAGCGGGGTCGTGTCGAACTACAAGCCGTCCTACGGCGGGGCACTCGTCACGGTGGCGAACGGGACTCCCGGCAAGGCGCCGGTCCCGGGCGATGTCGTGTCGTTCTCGACCTCGGCGAACATCTACGGCCACGTCGGAGTCATCGCATCCTCCACGGTGGACGCATCGGGCAACGGCAGCGTCACCATGCTCTCCCAGAACGACACCCTCGACGGCTGGCGGACCCTCGCCGTCAGCGGCTGGCGGCTGGCGGGCTTCGGCTCGCTGACGCCCTATGCCTGGCTCCACGACCCGGCTGGCCGCGGC
Organism: Candidatus Nanopelagicales bacterium; assembly: GCA_031360335.1. GTDB lineage: Bacteria > Actinomycetota > Actinomycetes > S36-B12 > CAIYMF01 > Longivirga. Next base: position 867 of record JANMBJ010000271.1, on the reverse strand, counting down.
AATCCGATGGGTGAGGGCGCGTTCGTGCGGGTGACCGGCTCGGCCACGATCTGGCGGATCGTCGGCGGAGCCCCGCTCGCCATCGGTTCCTGGGCTGCGCTGGGGGGCGCCAAGCCTTACTCCACCATTGATAAGGCACAGTTCGACCTCCTTCGCGCCACGCCTCGCGACGGGACCTACCTGCGTGACGTGACGACATCCACGACGTATCGCGTCGCTGGCGGCGCCCCGCTCAAGGTGGGTGCCGCCGATGCCGCGAAGCTCCCCGGCTGGACCACCGCGCCGAAGATCGACGTCGACAACTACGCCGTGAGCCGCCTCAGCCACCTGCGGGCCGTGCCGGTCGACGGCACCCAGCTCTGTCGCGGCGACAACGGCGCCTGCTACCTCGTCGCCGGTGGTGCGCCTCTCCTCGTGCCCGCCGCCGACAAGCCCAAGACCCCCGGCTGGTCCGCCGCCAGGGTGACGGTCGTGAGTGCCGCCGAGTTCGTCGGTTTCACACACCTGCGCGCCGTCCCCGCCGACGGCACCTTCCTCTGCGACGCCGCGACGACCGCGTGCTACCGCGTCGCCGGAGGGGCACCGCTGCTCCTGTCGAAGACCGACAAGCCCGCCGTTCCCGGAGCGAGCACCGCGTCGCGCCTCACCGTGCCGCACATGGAGTTTGCGACGTTCACGCACCTGCACCGCTATCCCATCGACGGCACGGTGATCTGTCCCGTCGGAGTAACCACCTGCTACGTCATCGCCGGGCGCGCGCCGTTGGCGATCAGTGCCGCAGTCGCGCGCTCGACGGCTTCGCTGTCGACGTCACGCGGCACCACGGTGTCGGGCTACGAGCTGACCCACCCGACGCACCTCGCGGTG
>JANMBJ010000461.1:0-1885 GCA_031360335.1 Candidatus Nanopelagicales bacterium | reverse complement strand
GTCCCCCGACGCGTTCGAGCTGCGCGGCCGAGTCGTGCGCGACGGCGTGACCATCACGTCGGACGAGGCTGGCCGCTTCGTCGTCGACGGCCTCGACGCGTCGGAGATCGGCGAGAACGCCGCGGCGCACGGCGTACGGCTGCACGAGCTCACCGGCTCGTCGAGCATCACCACCGCCGCATCGGCCGGCAGCGCAGAGGCGATCCCGAGCCGCTGGCCCATGCCAGCGAGAACGACCCCGCCGGCTTCCGCGCCACCTCGGTGAGTCCGACCGGACCGAGGACTTCTTCGACCCGCCGGGCGCCGCCGCCGACGGTCGGGCCGAGGGCGAGGAGGTGGTTGCGGGCCGGACGAAACTTGTCGACCGCCGTCGCGTCGAGCAGCGCCCCCAACCCAGCGAGAGGCGCCTGTGACTCTGTGTAATCGTGACCCTTCACCAGCGCTACACCCGACGTCGGTCGGTCGAGGTCGAGGACCACCCGCATGGTTGTCGACTTTCGGCTCCGTCGGGTCCGAGGAAGCCGGTGACGACCCCTGGTCTGACGGTGAAGCTGAGGTGGTCGACGGCGGTGACCTCGCCATAGCGCTTGGTGAGCAGGTGGACCTCGAGCATGACGTACTCCCCTGGAAATCATGAGGTTTGGCTGTATCCCCACCCGATCGCGTGCCCCTACTCTCGCGACATCCGGTGCGAGACCGCGTCCTCCATGTGACGGCTCCGTGGACTGCAGCAGGCGCGGTACGTCGACTAGTGCGACGCTCCAGACGGCGACGCGATGCACGCACTCACAGCGGTTGCGTGGTTCACTTGTCCGTGACCCTGAGTGATGCCGGAGGCCGCACGTGACTCGTACCCCCGACGAGGTCGTTGTCGCGACCCCCACGTTCGGGACGCGGCTGCGGCGACTGCGGGAGTCAGCCGGGTTGTCACAGACGGCACTCGCGGGCGACGACCTGCACCCGAGCTACATCAGCCTCCTCGAGTCAGGACGCCGGGCCCCCACAGCCGATGTCGTGGCGGTGCTCTCCGGTCGGCTCGGAGTATCGGCTGACGCCCTCAGCGGTGAGATCTCGCTGGAGATCGAGGAGCCCCTCGCCCTGGCGGATGCGGCTCTCGGTCTCGGGCGCTCCGCCGAGGCGATCACCCTCCTCGAGCCCTTCCGCGTCGAGATGACCGTGCGGCGCTGCGCCCGTGATTCGCTGATCTTCCGCGCGGGGTTCGTGCTCGCGAGCGCGCTGGAGAATGTCGGTCGACTCGACGAGGCGACGGCGCTGCTCGAGGTGCTGCGCACGGCTGCCGACTCGTCGCGCGCCCGACACCCGTGGCTGCACATCGCGGTGGCGCTGGTGCGCTGCTACCGCGACTCGGGCGACATCGGCCGTGCGATCGACGTCGGTGAGGACGCCGTCCGTCGTTGTGACGGCACCATGACCGCTGCGCTCGACGGCCATGCACAGCTCGTCTCGGCCCTGGCCGGTGCCTACTCCGAGCGCGGCGACCTGCTGCGCGCCGAGCTGTTGCTCGAGGGACTGCTCGCGGAGACCCCGGCGTCGGGCTCTCCTGCCGATCAGGCCGCTGCGTACTGGAACGCCGCCATCGTCGCGGCGCAACGTGGGCACGCGCTGGAGGCGATGCGACTCTGCGAGCAGGCGTCGTCGCTCATCTCGCTCGGCGACGACCTCGGTGCCCGAGCTCGGCTCCAGATCACCCGGGCCCGCGTGCACCTCGCTCAGGACCCGCCCCAGGCCGGTCAGGCGCGCGACCTGGTCACCGACGCCCTGCCTGCCCTGGAGCAGTACGCAGGAGCGGTGTCCCTGTCGAGTGCCGAGACCGAGCTGGCCCGCAGCGAGCTGCTCCTCGGCCGACCCGACGTTGCTCGCGAGC
>JANMBJ010000204.1:0-11766 GCA_031360335.1 Candidatus Nanopelagicales bacterium | reverse complement strand
GCGCGATCCCTGACGGTTGAGATCAGATCGCGGGCGAGCTCATCGACCGAGGATGCTTCAGACATCAGCCACCCCAGGCGATTCGAGTCGGACCGGACACGCCGGTGTCTTGACGAGCTGCGATGGCTCGCGCGACGACTGACTGTGCGGCCGATGGGCTGGCGCCGCCGGCAATCATGGCTTGCGTCTCGATCAGCCATGCCCCGACGGCGAGGGCCGGGTCCCCGACGTATCTGCCGCTGGGCTCGGACGCTGGTCGCCGGCCGGGATGAGCTGGAGGAGGCGCTCACGAAGGCGGTGCCCGACTTCCACCGGGTCAGGGCCGCAGGTGGGGTCGGCAACGATGCCGATGGTGAGCTGCCCGGCGTAGGTGATGCTCGCGAAGGCGATCGTCGTGTTGCCCTGGTTGAGCACCAGGGGGGTGATCCGGGTGACGGGTGTGCCGAGAAGGGCCACGGGGTAGGCGGGTCCAGGGAGGGCGGTGGCGAATGTGGTGACGAGTCGCTGCCTGTCGGTGAACCAGCGCACGAGGTGAAGTGCGTGCACGACCCGGAACGCGGCGAGCACGAGCGGCAGCGACGCCCCGGCGCCATCACGGTCGAGTCGGGCGTGCCGCCAAGCGGCGACCGCGGCGATCCGGTCGGTGATGGGTCCTCCGGTGGGCACGGGGGTGGGCATGACTCCGACCGCATTTGTCGCGGCCCGGTCAGCCCGGCCGGCCTTTCCCCCGGTGCCGCGGTGTCGGGCGGCGACGGGGACGGACACGACGACCGGGTCGAGGTCCTCCCCGCGCTCTGCTGCGTGCTCGGCGAGGATGTCGGCGAGGACGGTGAGTACGGCGTCGTTGAGCGACCCGCCGGCGGCCCGGGCGGCGGTGCGCAGAGGCGCTTCGGGCACGGCGACGGTGGCATGGCGGCGCCAGGGGCCGGTGCGGCGGTTCAGGATGCTGCGTGGTGCGAGGGTGCCACGGCCGACCCCGAGCTCGCGCAGGGCGGCGGCCAGGGACCGGGTCGCCGACGGTGCTCCCCGCACCTCACGGAGTCGCGTGGCCCACGCATCGCGGGCAAGCGCCGGCCAGGACGGCATCGTGGCGGGCAGCACCAGCCCGGGCGCTCCAGGGCTCATGCCCGTCACCACCGCTGATTCGGGGCCGGTCAAGGCAGTGACCAGCTGGACGCCGGAGAGGCCGTCGGCCAGAACGTGGTGCAGCACAACAAGGACCGCGATCGGGATGCCGTCCTCGTCGGTGAGGACGTGGGCGGCCCAGGGCGCCCGACCGTGCGGGAACGGCTCGCTCATGAGGGCGGTCGCGCGGGCGAGGATGAGCTCGTCGGAATGCCCGACCTGGTTCTCGATGCGGACGTGGTCGCCGACGGGGCCGTCGTCGCCTAGCCAGATCGGGTTGCCGCCACCGAACGGCGGGTCCACCGGGTATCGCGCCAGGGATCCCGCGCTGGCGAGCCGGTGACTGAGGTGGTCGACCAGTTCGGCCGCGGTGAGGGTCGTGGGCCCGAGGTGCAGCAGCCCGGCGATGTGCTGTGGTACCGGACCTACGTCGGCCCGCCACTGCATGAGGTCGCCACCGGACAGGCGCACGATCCGCCCGTCCGGATCGGCCCGTGCACGCAGATGGTCGGTTCTGGCCGACGTCGGAACCGTCACAACTTGACCTCCTGCTCCGGGGTCACGGTGGGTCGTGATCTACGCCGGTAGTCCGATTCAGCTAGACGCGATCTCGCCATCGGGCGGCTTGGACACGGGCACCTGTCCACACCTACTCGACGGCCGCCTCTTCGGTTCTCGGCTCGGCTGCGGAGCCCGATGAGCATGCGCCTCATCATCGGGAAGTCGCCGACCTCCATCAGCACCATGGTGAGTGGCAAGAAGGGGCCGAAGCTATAGCGAGCCTTGAGCCGGGTCACGAGTCTCGTCCCTCCAGCGTCATCGGCGGTCAGCCGCCAAGCCCAGGTTGAGTCGGGCTTGCTCCAGACCAGCACAGACGGCTCATGGGCCTCGGCGACGACGAACGAGTTCTGCTCATTGGCAGGCGAGGCCATCGGTGCGGCCAGGTCTCCCACAGCGATCGTCTGGAAACTGGGCAGGATCTCCTCGGCGCTCGGGCGCCCCAGGTTGTCCAGCAGATCGTAGGAGTAGAAACCTCCTCGCCCGAAGCCAACCTGGGCCAGCCAAGGCCACACCTGAGTCGGTGGGGCCGCGATGCACACTGCGCGGGTCACGGTAAACGCGGCGCCGTCAAGGAGGTCATCCCCAGGCATCCGCCCGTGCACCTCCTCGTCGGTGGAACCCCACCTCAAGTGCCAGGACCGATACTTCGCACCCAGCGCTGCCACGGAGACGACGACACAACTTGCGACCACGAATCGGCGCACGTCGTTCATGCTACGCGCGAGACTCTCGAGTGAGGTCCCGTCGTTTCGCATGTGGCGCACGCCACGCGATTGCGGTTGCGTGCGCCCCACTGCTGCGCACCACCAACCTGCGGCGGCGACGTCGACTCAGGTGTGGCGTGTGACAGCGGAACGGTCATGCGTTGTCCCTGCAGCAGGGCTATCACGGAGGCGTTCGGCGCGAGCACATGCTCAACGGGCTCAACGGGCTCAACGGCAAACGGCTGAACTCATCCCGAACTCGTTGGTTCTCAACAACCTCTACACCCGTTCGTCGCACCTCGGTCGCATCATGTGGTTGATCAGCCCCGAGCACGAAAAGCGCTCTGCCAGGACTCGGCGGCGTAGTGTGAAAGTGATCCGAAAGGTGATGACCCGTCATGACCGACCACGACGTCGTGCCAGCCTCCTCACCGGGCTCGTGGTCAGAATCGCCGCCTCCCGCAGCCGATTCCGGGCGACCACTGTCGGCGACGCGTGATCGCCTCGACCTCGATGAGATACATCAGGACAGTCGCCGTCAGCACCGAGCAGCCGCCATCACCGCTGGGATCCTCTACATCACCGGCACCGTAGCCGGAGTCCTGAGCATGCTGGTCCTCGCCCCCGTCCGCGATGCCCTCGACCCGTTGGCCTCGGCCGCGGGGCACTCGGGATCGGTGGTGACTGGCGCGCTCCTGATACTCGTCATGGGACTCTCTCTCGCGTTCGTCCCGATCGTGCTGTTCCCGGTGCTCCGCCGGGTGGACGAGGTGTTGGCTCTGGGCTACGTGATCGTTCGCGGAGCGGTGGAGACCGTTTGCTACGTCCTGCTTGCGATCGGTGTGCTGTTGCTCGCGCCGATCAGCGCAGCCATCACCGCCGGAGGTGACACCACCTCACCTGCAGGCGTCCAGGTCAGCAACCTGCTCCTCCACGCGGACGCCACCAACGCCGTGCTGGCCCTGGTGTTCTGCCTCGGCGCCGCCATGTTCTACCTCCTGCTCTACCGATCGAGGATCGTCCCGCCCTGGATCTCGATCTGGGGTCTGCTCGCGATTCCCATATACCTGCTCGCCGACCTGCTCTCGATGTACGGAGTGCTCGGGGCCGCCGACACCCCGCAGGTCCTGATGTTCATGCCACTGGCCCTGCAGGAGATGGTCCTCGCGATCTGGATGATCGCCCACGGCTTCCGCCCGATACACGCCACGCACCCCCCACTCATCGGCGACCTGGAGGGCGAGCGACAGCAACTCTGACCAGCTGCACCGCCTACTCCGATCGCACTAGCCCAGCCGCAAGAACGAAACGCACCTCGAGGCGATGACGTGATAGCTGTCAACGAAACCGGCAACAGCAAGCCCGAGTGCTACTGGACCGCTATCGGAGCCGGCGTCGGCGCCGGGATCGGCATGGCGATCGGCCTCGCAGGCTGGGGAGCGGACGCTATCGCCTACGGTTCCGGCCTCGGTGCCGGCATCGGCGTCGCTCTCGGCACGAGTCGTGACGCCCTCAACCGCCGTCGGCATCACGACGACGCGTCCACTGAGGACACAGCACAGATCCCGGCGGCGCACGTGCCAGCCCCAGACCACGGCAACGGAGTCACAGTCGCTTGCCCACCAGCGTCAACAGACACTGTTGCTAGCCGTGTTGCCGCTACCTGCTCCGAATCGGACGGCCGTCGAGAGCTCAGCTTCTCACCGCTGGGCTCACCTCTACGAGCACGGCGTCATCAGGCACGTGCACACGCGGTTGGTGCTCGCGATAGGCCGCGAGCGCCGCTGCGTGCGCCGTATTGGCTGGGTCGAGCACGCGTGCGCGTGCGATCAGGCGCTGCCCGCGCAGCGCCATGCGGGCGGGCTGAGGCCAGCTGAACGAGCGCCACCAGGTCTTCGTCTCGGCCCTCGCGACGTAGACGATGAGGTCGTCACCGGCCTCGGCGTACTGCACGGGAAGGGTGATCGTGCGTCCAGTGCGGGGGCCGCGGTAGCGCAGCAGCACCACGCCGCGGGAGAGCAGGACGTGCGCCGGGCTCAGGAGCAGGTCGACGACGACCCGGTTCCACCACGGCAGGTCCAGCTCGAGGCTGGGCAGGGCCTGGGCGGTGACGAGCCCGACCGACGCTCCGGCGAGCAGCCCCACGCCGACGCCGTAGACGATGATGACGCCGACGGGCCAGCTGCCGGGGACAGCGACAGCACCGATGGTGATGACTGCGACGGCGATCGCCCATCCGACGGCATTGGGGCGGATCCACCGCCAGGGGTGCGGGACGTGACCCCGCAGGGCCCAGCCCTGCACGACCCCGAACGCGACACCGCCGAACGCTCCCCCGGCGCCCGCGACGACAAGCACCGCAAGCAGAGGCGGGTCGATCGGTTCCGCGCCAGGTGAGGCGGGGCCGGTGAACGTCATCAGGGTCGAGGGCAGCATCCCCAGCAGCCAGAACCCTCCGGCCAGGATTACGGTGCCCCCGACGTAGCGGCGTCGGGAGAGCAGGGGCAGCCATCCGCGCAGCACCCGGAACTGCAGGAGTCCGACGAACAGGCCCTCAGCCAGTCCACCGAGAACGGCGAGCACGAGACCCACCACAGCTGGCCCCGCCCCCGTGGCGGAGCCGACGACGGCCTGCGAGATCACCGCCGCGCTCGAGGCTGCCGCCATGCCGAGCACCTCAGCGAGCGTGCAGGCGCGCACCCACCGTGCCCACCCCGGTGGCCACGGTGCCGTGCTAAGGATCGTGGCGGACTCGCTCATGACTCCACTGTGCTCCTCGACGACCCCCAAGGACGCCCCAGCACCTGCGGAGTGACGAAGCAGACCCGCCCGAGGGTGCCGCTCTTCCCAGCCGCGGGGCGGCTTGCCTGAACCCGGATCCACCGGTGCCTCGCCGTAGGTGTTCTGATCGGTGAAGCTGGGGTCGGTGGTGGTTCCGCGCATGACGGAGTGGCCGGGTGGCCGGCTTGTCTCCTCGGTTCTCCGGTCGGGTCCTGATGGAGGGTTGATTGGGCAGACCGAGAACGCCGTCCGGCATGCCAGACCCGCGGCGGGTCGCAGCGGCACGGGGATCGAGGGGAGTCGAGCCGCGACCCGCTCGCGGGACCGGCCCGCGACGTCCGAGTCGAGACCGTGCTCGTCGAGCATCGACTCGAGCCGTCGCCTACTGCGCAATGGGCTGACCTACCCCGCCCGCTATCGGCTCCTCCTCAACCGAGAAGCACCGGTGCACCACGACGCCCCCGCTGACGACCACCCGGGGCGCGTGTGTTCCGTGGTTTCCACGCTTCCGTCGCGACCCACCTGGACATCAACGTCGCCAACCAGCAGGCGTTTGTGGCCACCGATCTGCTCGCCACCCTCCACGGCGCCATCCAACTGCGCATCGGCCTGCCAGCTTCCACTGGCCACCGATTGACGACCTCATCGACCGCACCATCCAGCGGCTCGACCACGAAGTCGTCAAGCGCCCAACCGGGGTAGCCTGCGAACCGTCGGCGGATGCGCCGGGCACGGTCTCGGCATGACGCGGATCCTCTGCCGCGGCTGCGGGAGCAGAGGTAGCCGCCGCATCAATCCAGGTGACGCCCACGTCGGCCGTCCCTACCGTTTGACCATGATGCTTCCGGTTCGCCCCAGGCGTGAAGCGGGAGCCACGACGAGTTTCTACCTGCTTTCTGCAGTCGCCGCATTCAGCTACGCCCTCTGCTTCACGCTCAACCTGGTGTTCCAGTTCAGGGTGATCGGGCTGGACCCGTTTCAGATGGTGATGGTCGGCACCGTGCTTGAGCTGACGTGCTTTCTCTTCGAGGTGCCGACCGGACTCGTGGCCGATCTCTATAGCCGCCGCGCGTCGGTGATCGTCGGCTTCTTTCTGATAGGCGCCGGCTTCGTCTGCGAGGGGGTGGTGACCACCTTCGCGGCGGCGATCATCGGCAATGTGATCTGGGGCATCGGCTCAACCTTCACCTCGGGTGCGTTGCAGGCGTGGATCACCGACGAAGTGGGGCAGGAGCACGTGGCCCCGGTGTTCGCCCGTGAGACCCAACTCGGCCTGACGTTCGGTCTGGCCGGGACGCTGACTGCCGGTCTCCTCGGGGTCATCTCGCTTCGCCTACCGGTCATCGTGGCCGGAGTCATGTTCATGGGACTTGCTGTGCTGCTCCTCGCGATCATGCCGGAGCGTCACTTCGAACCCACCCCGCGAGGCGACCGGGAGAGCTTCGATCACCTGCGACATCAGTTCATGGAAGGACTCGCCGTGGCCCGAAACGGCCGGGTCGTGAAAGCATTCCTGCTGGTGAGTCTGCTCGTCGGGCTCGCTAGTGAGGTAGTCGATCGGCTATGGCAGGTGCACATCCTCAACGACTTCGTCATGCCATCGGTGTTCGGCCACGACGAGGCGATCGCCTTCACCGTGTTCGCAGTGATCGGCACAGCCATCTCGTTGGGCGCATCGCTCGCGAGCGGGCGCTGGCTGCCCAAGCGCGTAGTCGACGAGCAACCCGGCCTTCCCGTCGCGATAGCCGCGTTCGTGCAGGTGGCAGGAGTGCTCGGCGTGGCGCTCTTCGCGAACCTGTGGCTGGTGCTGGCTGCGCTCTGGGTGCGCGGCGCGTGCGCGGCCTTCAGCGCCCCGATCGAGTCGACGTGGATCAACCGCAACCTCGATAGCTCAACCCGTGCCACGGTCCTGTCGATGAATGAGCAGGCCAACGCCATCGGCCAGGTCGGCGGCGGACCACCACTCGGCGCGCTGGCGACCCGAACATCGATCCCCATCGCGTTGGTCGCTGCCAGTGCCATCCAACTGCCCTCGTTCGTGGCCTTCCTTCGAGTGCGCCGCCTGGCGGGAACACCGACACGCAACACCGGAGGCCTCGACCTTCAGTAACCGGTGCGCTACGGAAACCCACGAGTTACCAAACCGTCGTTGGAGGAACACGGCCCACGATTCTACGAGGCCACGGCAACGATGTCGGCGAGTCCCGGAAGGGTGTGGACTGTGCTCTGCGACGGACAACACTGTTGCGACTGGGACTGCGGCGTGGACGCGGTGGAGGGGCGCATAAAGCTGGGCGCGACCATCACGAGCGGGTCCCAGGCCTCCCCCGGTCGGACATTCCCGGTGCAGGTCACGGCGTTCGAGCCGCCGAACCGCCTGCGAATCACCGAGGGGATGCCGCTGCGCCTGTTTCGGGGTGTGCATACCTACGACGTCTACCCCGGGCAGAACGGCGGCAGCGCGTTCCGGATATGCGAGGAGTACACCGGCCCGCTCCTACGGCTCATGTTGCGTTCGATGCCAGATCTCGGACCGTCCTTCGTTCAGTTCGCCGAGGGCCTCAGACATCACTTCGAGTGGGGAGCATGAGCCGATGAACAGTTCGCCTCCCGACGGGAACCCGTTCGAAGCGCTGGGTGACGCCAACCGGCGCGAGATCCTGCACCTGCTCAGCATCGGCGGCAAGCCTGTCGCCGAAATCGCGGCGGCGATGACCATTGGCCGCCCCGCCGTCTCCCGCCATCTGCGGCTACTCAAGGACGCTGGCATGGTCGCCGAGCACGCCAACGGCACTCGCCGGATCTACCGCCAGCAGGAACAAGGACTGGACGCGGTGCGGGCCTATCTCGAGGACGTCTGGGACAGGCGGGGGGCGGTTCCGGCTGATGGCCGAAAACACCGCCGACCCCAGCGCGAGCCGTGCTGACCCCGAGACGGACCGATGAGCATCCCACCGGGCACCTCCACGACCAACCCGTTGGCGATGCGGTTGGACCTGACCTGTCCGGTCGAACACGCCTTCGCTATCTGGACCACCCGCATCGGTACCTGGTGGCCGACCGACCACACAGCCTCCGGGTGCCCCGAACAGATCGTGCTTCAGGGACATGTGAGCACGAGCTGGACTGAAGAACCGGGCACGGTCGCCACGTCGGTCGGGGCCGAGGTCGCGCATCCAGCGAGGCTGCACACGACGCTTCCCAAGCCAAGGACGCTTCCCAACCTCACGCGATCAAAGTTCACGATCCGGGTGTTGCGGAACATGAAAGCAGCGCTTGCGAAGTGCATTCCTGCCTCGCCGACGAGACGGGACCACGGCTCTCGCCACATCCGTCTCACTCGGTTTCGTCGCGGCGTTCGACCGCTCCACGATCCGTCCGCCTTCGCCCTAGTCGAGCATGGCGAGCAGGACTGCTACGTCGTCCTCAGGCTGCGGGTTGCCGATGGCGGTGATGAGGGAGGCGATGGTCTCATCTAGATCCTGTGGGCTGATGGCGGCCAAGGCTGTTCTTGCTCGTTGGAGACCGACGTCGAGGTCTTCCCCGCGGCGTTCGATGAGTCCGTCGGTGTAGAGCAGCAGTGCACTGCCGGGCTCGTAGCTCTGACTGTGTTGCGTTCGGCCTTGGGCGCCGACCCCGAGGAGGATGCCGGAGCCGCGATCGAGGTCCAGGACGTGCCGCCCGGGAGTTCGCAGCAGGGGTGGGGGGTGTCCCGCGACGCTGTAGTGCAGGGTGCGGTGGGCGGGGTCGATGATGACGCACGCGGCGGTGGAGATGCTGTGCTCGGTCAGGCTGCTGGCGAACTGGTCAAGTTCGTCGAGGAGCTGTCCGGGAGGATGTGCGGGTGCTAGAGCGCGCGCTGCGCTGCGCAGATGGCTCATCGTGATGGCTGCCCTGACGCCATGGCCGGCAAGGTCACCGATCATGAGGAGGACTCGACCGTCGTTGAGGCCGACAGCGTCATACCAATCGCCCCCGATGTCGAAACGGGTTTCCGCGGCTAGGTAGGTGGCCCCGAGGCGCACCCCGGGTTGGCGCGGCAATGGGGCGGAGAGAATGCTGTTCTGCACATCGAGGACGAGCGCGCGGTCCTGGTCATGCGCCGAAGCTCGACTGATCGCCTCGCCGACTGCCGTTGCCAGAGCGCTGACCGCGATCTGGTCCTGGGTGACGACAATCGGCTGGGCCTCGGAGTAAGCGAGTGTCAGGACGCCGATGACCTTGTTCCTCATCACGAGGGGTAGCGAGAGCCACGCCTGATGCCCGGATGCTGTGAGGACGGGGTAGGAGCGGGGGTATCTCGCGGCCAGCTCCTCCGCGGACGCCACGTACACCGTGCGCGAGGTCGCGAGGGCGTCGCTGCTGGGTGAGCAACCCGGGGGAAGAGCTTCCCACGCGGCGAGCAACGATGGGTCGATACCCACGGAGTCAAAGGTGCTGAGCCGTTGGCTGTTGGACCCCTCCGTCAGGGCGAGTCTCGCCGCGGCCGCACCCAGCGGCGCGATGCCGTAGTCGAAGACCGCTCGTGAGACCTGAGCGAGGGTCTCGGCTCCTACCAGAGCGGTGAGAATCTCCCGCAACCGCTCCGCGTCCTCGCGGCGCCGGCGCTCCCGTTCGAGTTGCCCCGCGCGGTCGAGGGCGTCAGCGGCCAACCGGGCGATGACACGGATGGTGTCCTGCCGTTGTGTGGTGAACTCCTGCGGCGCGGCCCAGGCCAACCCCAGCGCACCCAACGGGTGCTGGAACCGGTCAAAGAGCGGGAGCGATGCCGATGCCGTCAACCCAGCAGCGGTCGTATCGGCGACAAGCCCCGGATACCGCACGGCGACATCGTCAAGTGTCGGGAGCCACACCTCCTGACCAGACTGAAGAGCCACGCCCAGAGGAGAAGTGCCATCGATCGGGATCAGGGAGTACCGCTCGGCGATGTCGGTGGCCAGGGAACCCGAATGCACTATTTGCGCCGTCCGACCCTCGGACCCCTCCACGGGGATAGCGACGTTGGCGAACTCTGCTCCCGCCGCCAGCGCACCCTCCTCAGAGATCACGGTCGCCACCTCGTTCACCGATTCCGTCTGCGACATTGCTTGCACTAGTCGTCCCAGAATCGCAGCCTGGGACTCCGTGACATCGCGGACCACCTGCTCGGTTGACAAGCGCAGGTGTTCACCACACATCCCGGCCAACGCGAGAATGAACGAGCGTTCGGCCTCGGTGAATCGGTGGGATGCCAGGTAGCTCAACCCAAGGACGCCGACAACATAACCACCGAGCAGGATCGGGACCGCCGCATACGCCCGCTCCCCGCGCGCGACCAGGACGACGATCCGAGGAAAGCGCTCAACCACCTCCGCCTGCGACTGCAGCCACACCGGGACCGCCGTCGTTGCTGCGCAAGTCAGCGGCAACGTCATGTCCCCGATGTGGAGCTCCCCGCAGGAAGCGCGCTGAGCCGCGGTGTAACCCTGGCTCGCCACGACAACCAACTCATCGCCGCGCCGATAGCAGATCACACCCCCATCAGCACCAGCCGCCGCGACGCACTGAGAGAGCAGAAGGGTGGGCGTGTCCTCGTCTGCCGGCGCGGAGCGAAAGGCACGTGCCACCAACCCGAGGCGCTCAACCACGCTCAAGCCGTCGGCGCTGACGCCATCCGAGGCCCGGTTCATTGACGTCACCTACCTCCAGGGATGCAACGCAGCACGATCATGCGCTGACAACGTAGCCGACCGCAGCGAGAGCGCCTCTCCACACTGCCTCTCTGGTGAAGACCGCATCCGCGTCTCGACGCGGCTACCGAGGGCCAAGTAACCCATGCCGCATGATTCCTCCTCGACCCCTCCCAGGGAAAGAGTCACGTCGGCGACCGGATTCGTGGGACATGTGGCGTGGACGGGGAACGCGTGTAGACCGGGATGGTCGGCCACCCCGACCTTCGCCGACGGTGTCCGCCGTCAGCGGCAATTTCTGCAGACCGCCGGGCGCAGGTGATCACGCCAGATCCGCTCCTAGTCAACAGACACTGGTACTCATGACGACATAGCCGCGGTCAGGTAGGCGCTTGATCTCGATGACTGCGGTGCCGCTCGTGTAGCAGCCAGCCGACGCGCCTACCCATCCGGTCCGGCGGAGCGACACGAACGCGCCACCGGATCGCAGGAGCGTGTCGATGGCCGCCCGAGAACGAGTGGTCCCTTGCCGCCCGGCACGACCTCGATGGCTACGGCCGAGCACGTTCTGGCCTCCATCGTCGGGCGCGCATGCGCGACAACCTGCAGCGGCTATGGGGCGGTGGAGAGCGACGCTCCGGCCCGGCCGACCGGCTGCTCAGAACCACAACCAGTGATCGGCAGCGACACAGCTGTCCGAACGAGAACACGTCGCGCCCGGAACCTGATCGCCTGCTGGGGATCAGTACGGTGTGACGATGAGTCGTCAAGCGAGGCGGTGGATGGATACCCCGGAAACCCGCCCTCGGCGAGAAGCGCAGAGCAGTGAACGGAAGAGTTGCGCCAGGTCAATGGCCACACTGGGATCCTCACCAGACCGACTAGCGCGAGCCCAGGTCGACGACGATCGCATTTCCGTTGAGCAC
>JANMBJ010000200.1:0-3237 GCA_031360335.1 Candidatus Nanopelagicales bacterium | reverse complement strand
GGCAGACCGGGTCACGGGTGGCGCAGGGTCAGGGGCGGAGGTGGAGGGCTTTGCGGGGGCAGGCTCGTACGGCAGCTTCCGCCTGGCGGCGCTCGGAGCCCCGCTCGAGCGGGTCCGAGCTCACGATGGGGTATCCCCACGAGTCGACCCGGACGAGATCCGGTGCGAGGTGCGCGCAGATCCCCACGCCGTCGCAGACCGCCGGGTCAAGGACCAAGGTCGGGAAGGCCGAGGGAGCCACGGGCTGACGTGCTTCGCGAGAAGGTGCGGTGCGAGCCATCTCAGACCTCCTCGGGCAGCGGCATGACGGAGTAGAGCGAGGCGTCGCACGTGCGACCGCGCTTGTGCCGTGCGACATCGTCGCCGAAGACGTCGAGCGCCGACGACAGCATGCGGATCGCACCGTCGGGGTGACGGCAGGCGCCACGCCCTGAGATCTCGGACATGAACCGGTCGAGGCGTCGACGGCCGGGGCCGGTCAGCCGACCGCCCGAGAGCGCATCGGCGATCTCGGCGACCGCGGCAAGACCGAACACACACGGACCGCACTGCCGGGCCGACTGACCTGCCAGATAGCGCACGAGCCGTGCCGACTCCTCCAGGCCGCAGGCCCGGTGCGGCAACGGCCCCACGAGGCCGGCACCGGTCGAGAGGCCCGCCGACCGAAGCGCCTGGTTGTCGACGGGAAGATGGCGTACGACCTCCCACGGCGACCACGAGCCGCCATAGCCACCGACGAGGACAGCCTGCGGACCACGTCCGTCAGGCGAGCGCCAGCTGGCGGCGATGACATCGCCGTAGGTCGACTCCGGGCCGGCCTCGACCACGACGCGGTGCGTGTCGCTGATGACGGTGAGCAGAGTCGTGACGGGATAGGCAGTCACCCCACCGATCGCGAGAGCGCCGACGCGAGCGAGGGTCTCGGCGTTCTGCACGAGCACGGGACGATGTCCGAGAGACCAGGGTCGTGCCGGGTTCTCGACCCAGCGCGGCAGGGTTGGGCCGCCCTCGAGGGTGCGGATGATGCTGGTGGCCTCACCCGAGAGATAGCGGTCAGGGGCGAGGAAGACGCGGATCGGCGGGTCGTCGACGCCGGCGGCCGAGCGCTCGCCGAGCGCCTTGCGCACGCTCCGGGCCGTGGCGTCGGCGCCGTCGTGGATCCAGATGACACCCTCGGTCGCACCGATCGCCTCGATCGCGGTGACGAGGCCGTCGAGGACGAGGTGCGGGCGGGTCTGCAGCAGCACGGCGTCCTTGGCGCAGCCCGGCTCACCCTCGGCCGCGTTGGCCACGACGACTCCGCCACGACCGGCCGCCAGCACAGAGCGCCACTTGGCCACGACGGGGAAGTGCCCGCCGCCGCGACCCGTGAGTCCGATCTCACGGAGGGCCTCGAGCAGCGGCTCGGCGTTGCCGCCGAGCGGTTCACGCACTCCGAACTCGGCCCGGTGGGTCTCGAGATCATGGCGCTCGAGCCCGCTGAACGACTCGGTGCCATGCAGCGGAAGCACGGCATGCGCGTTGAGCAGCCGCGGCGCGAGCACCGGGTCTCCCGGTGAGACGAGGCGCATCGCAGAAATCATCGGGGATCACCGTCCGAGTCGAGGGAGCGGCGTCGGCCGCGCACCACGAGGGGGCGGCTCGAGCCGTCGGCGGTCACGAGCTCGCTCGCGCGAACCTCGGCCAGTGCCTCCACCTCGTCGCGGTGCGACTCGGTGAGATAGCGGCTCAGGGCGAGCGAGACGACGAGGAAACCGGTGGCGACGTACATCGCGAGGATGACCGGGGTGTCGATGCCGGCCAGCACGCCGTGCAGCCAGACCAGCACCATCGCGACGATGGCGACCTTGTGGATCGGCCACCAGATGCGTGCGGAGATGCGTCCGGCGAACGCCGCGGTGAGCCCGGCCAGGAGGCCGGCGTACAACGCGATGACACCGAGCGTCACGGGCATCGGTCGGTAGGTGGCGCCCATCGGGACGAAGGCGCCCCACCAGCCGACCCCGGCGTACTTGTCGGTCGCGAGCACCACGATGTGCAGCACCGTGAACACGAGCGTGAAGACCGACAGGCTCACGTGGGTGCGGATGCGCACGGCAGCGCTGGGCCGACGCCACTTGCTGCTGTAGGGGTGCGAGAGGACGAGTCCCATGAGCACGAGGGCCACGAGCAACAGGTAGGACGTGATGCCGGCGGCGCGGCCGAGGATCCATGGCGCCATGCGGTCACCGATGACCGACAGCAGCGCGGTGCCGACCAGCCAGCTGGTGAGCACGGCGCTGCTGGTGATGAGGATGACGAGACCGACACCGATCCCGAGGGAGCGGATGGAGGTCGTGGCGGACTCACGAGACACGGTTGACCTGCCAGGCGACGAAGGGACGCATCGCCCGGCTGACGCCGACACGACCCTCGGAGTCGACCCAGAGGGCCGCGAGGTTGCGGGTGTCGGCGGCCTCGCGGATGCCCGCGCGGCCGACGACGAACAGGGATTTGCTCCACACCTCCGCCATTGCCGGGTCGAGCCCGACGACGGTGACGGAAAGCAGGTCGGATGCAGCGGACCGGCCGGTCCGCGGGTCGATGATGTGGTGCACCTCGGTGTCCCCGACAGTCCACGAGCGGACCCGGATCGACGACGTCGCGCAGGCTCGGTCGCGCAGCCGGAGCACCGCGGCGGGATCGGAGGACGAGGTGCCCGGCCCTGCCTCGGGCGCACCCGATCGGGGGGACTCGACGGCGACCATCCAGCCGGTGCCTTCGGGGCCACCGCCCAGAGCCATGAGGTCACCGCCAGCCTCGACGAGCGCCGACTCTCCGGCTCCTCGCATGCGGGCGGCCGCCCAACGCATGGCCAAGCCCTTGCCGATACCACCGAGATCGATGGCTTCACGTCCGACGCGCACGGCGAGGCGGGACTCGTCGAACGAGGGCTTCCAGGCCCGGCGGGCCCGACGCCCGCCAGTCGCGGTCATGGCAGGAAGAGCGAGCCGGCGGCTCTCGAACGGCAACGACGTGTCGTAGCCGTAGGACGAGAGCACGGCGAGCACCCGCGGGTCGAAGAGCCCGCCGGTGGCCACGTGGGCATCGCGCGCGGCCACGATCGCGTCGTAGCACTCGCGAGGAACCTCGTGCCACCGGCGGCCGGCGGCGTTGGCCTGCATGAGCGCGCTCTGCGGATCAAAGCGCGTGCAGGACGCCGCCACGCGCTCGACGATGTCGCGTGCCTGGGCGGCA